>CALXYZ010000181.1 GCA_944393075.1 uncultured Anaerobiospirillum sp.
TCCCATGACGGACTGAAGCTAGACAACTTAGGCTTGATCTCTCAAGCCTCGGTCGTAAGACCGCAGGTAGTTGACAGGTATGGCCTTAATGACCACAAAAGTTGTTGTTGTTAGAAAGTTAGCGTTGAGTCTAACTGCAACTCCTCACCGTAGAAATGATAGATAGGAGCCGAGCGGCTAAAGGTCTGGAAGCTGCACGAAGTTAGACCGTTTTCTTGGGCAATGGAGCTGTCTTTGAAGGCGGCGATGGCCTCCTTAAACACCTCGCTATCGAAGATCAAGAAGTCCACGTAGAGTTACTTGAGGCTGCGGGCATAGCCTAAGTGACGAACCTCGCCCTTGCAGCTATCACAAATGCTCTTACCTATCTTCTCTGCAATGTCGGCAACAGCATTAGCGTAAGCATCACGCTGCTGAGTGTTACCAAAATGATTGAGCTCATCTTCCTCGATCAGGTGCCTCTTACTTGCAGGCTTTGCTTTGGCCTTAGCCTTAGCCTTAGCCTTAGTTTGAGCGTTGGATGTGTTTTTACCTTGCTCCTCATCGGTGGTTGTGGTGGTATCTTCGACCGCATTGGTATCAGCAGCGGCAGTGGTGGCTGAGGTGGCCGTAACGGATGCGTTGATTTCTGCCTTAGCCGCCTCCGCCTCCTTTTGGAGAAAGCCTTGTCTTATGGCCTCAAGAGAAAACACGCAGAAACCAGCAGTAGCTCCAGCATTAAGCAGCAAGGCTATTGGGCTGAATGCAGGCGTCGTATCAGTACTCTTGCCCTCATGCTTCACTAAGGAGTACAGGGTCTCGCGATAGTAGTGATACAAGAGAGCAGGACAAGTTGACTCGCCATAGATAACGTCTGAGCGCAGCTTAAAGTGCGCAAGCAAGGGCTCTGTTTCTGGCGTCACCTTGATTCTAGAAGCGTAGATAGCCAACGACATTTGCTTAGAACCACAGGCAAATGCATGATCGTAGCAAAACCTACGCTCTAAGAACTCAAAAGGCGAAAAAGCCAAGTCGAACTTCAGCTTTTCGCAGACCTTGGCGACAAATAAGCACATGCCTGAGAATGGCTTAAATGGCGAGAGCTCGTGTAGGTTCTTGATATCATCACTCGTTGCAAAGACGTCTACCGGACCTAAAGCATGATGCTCTTTAGCAATCTCATCAAAAGCCTTTTTGCTTGCCACATACTCAACTTTACCGACAAGGCTAAGCGGGTACCAAGGGAAGCCCCATCCTTGCTGGAACTCTAACTCATTGATGTGCTCGAAGAAGTATGATACCAAGCCGCAATGAAGCTTGGTAGTAGCGGGTGCTGCGCAAAGATAAGGAACTAAAACTCAGGTGTGGCGTCCAGCTTTGGAGCCTTGCCGTAGAAGGTGTGGATCGGCGCATAGCGGCTAAAGGTCTGGAAGCTGCACGAGCTAAGACCATGCTTCTTTGCAAAAGTACTGTCCTGAAGACCCACTATGGCAGCCTTAAAGGCCTCGCTATCGAAGATCAAGAAGTCCACATAGAGGTACTTGAGGCTACGGGCAAAGCCTATGTACCTGACCTCACCACCGCACTCCTTACTGATGTACTGCCCAATGCTCTTTGCTGTAGCAGCCACCGAGCGGCCATAGGCTGCATGCTGCTCATCGTTTCTAAAGAGCAACTCCTCGGCTGCTAGCAGCAGTCGATCTGACTCCGACTTGCGCACAGGTACTTGCTTCTTTGCGGCCTTAGCAGCCTTCTCTGCTGCTTTGGCGGCGGCTGCTGCTTCTTTGACCTTGGCCTTAGCCTTGGCTTCAGGAGTAGCGGCCTCAGCATCAGACTTCTTACGGAAGTTCTTTCTGATGGTCTCAATTGGGAAGGCGCAGAAGCCAGCAGTGGCGCCAGCATGTTGCAGCAAGGCCATCGGATCGCCATCAGGAGCAGAAGCACTGTTCTGTCCACCACTTTTCACAAAGGCCACCAAGTTCGGAATGTAGAAGTTAAACAGCAGCGGCAAGCAGCGCGACTCACCATAGATGACGTCAGTGCGGAACTTGTAGTGCGCAATCAGAGCCTCAGCTGTTGCTGTGCGCTCAATCTTAGCTAACGGCATCTTGATGGTACCGCCACCGCCATGCGAGTTAGTGGCATAGGTGTGGTCGTAGCAAAAAGCTCGGTTGAGGAAGCTGTCTGGAGTAAAGACCGCATCAAATCCCATCTTCTTGCACAGCTCTGGCACAAAGAGAGAAGAGCCAAAGAACACCTGAAACGGAGTGATTTGGTCTGTCTCCACCTTATTGTAGCGGTAGTAGTCTTCCTCGTATTCGTCTACGGCCCACTCATCCCACTCATCGTCATCTTCAGACTGGTAACGCTCACGATACTTCTTGTAGAGGTTTTCCTTAGGCTTCTCGAACTCTTTAGCGAACACAGAGCCGATAATAGAGCTGGATGTAGTCGCGTTGTAGTAGTCAATCTTGTCGGCCAAGTAGCTCATATCCGAGTAGAACTCAACCTTGTTCACAAGACCGATGGAGAACAGCGGAAAGCCTAAGCCCTGCAAGAACGCTGCTGCGCCATATTTCTTGAGCTGACGGTACAATTTCAGGTTGTTCTTGCTACCTTTAGCAGGGCAGTAGCAGTAGACGGTATAGCGAGTACTACGCAGCTTACGGAGATAGGACTGCAGCTCAGATGCACTCATACTCTGAGCAAGGGCCTCATTCACACAGGCACTATCACTGCGCGCAGAGGCTGCTTTGAGGTCATGGAAGCTCAGCATATTGTTGAAGGCTTTGTCGAAGCTAAGGCGCTCGAATTCTTGGCACGCCACATCGCCAGCTGGCTGCACTGCAGCAGAGTAACAGCAGCGCTTTCTTCTCACAGACTCAGGCAAAAACAACAGCTCCACATCGCACTTAGCTTGGCTCTCGTCTGTGCCCTTGCTCTTGCCTTTAGCCTTACTCTTGCTCTTTTCCTTAGCCTTGCTATTAGCCTTGCCCGTGGTGGTACTCGTACCAGCGCCCGCCCCTAGATCTGTACCTGAACCTTCGCTTGCACCTTTGTTGTCATCGTGCAGATAGAAGCTCCACTGCACACCATTAGGAGCATCGCTTAGCTCTTGTGACTTGGTAACCAAATAGTCGACCAGCCAATAGCGCATGAGGTTACCTGCAGGGCTTTGGATTGGACGATCGCGCTTTAGCGACGGCGTAATGTAGAGAGTTTGACGCTCCTCATCTTGCACATGAAATCCTGCTGCAAGCTCACCGGCACTCAGCTTCTCAGGGCCGATTAAGTCATGCACCTGAGAGATGAGATCCTGTGCTTCAGACTTGTTTGAAAGCAGAGCCGTCACGCGTGCAGTGAAACTCGGCCCATCAGGGAATAGTGGATCAGATAAAGCAATCTTGTTGTTGCGCATGGACTCTCCAAGGTTAGCGCTCCATTAGGAGTGGCTTTGGTGGTGATCATGGTCATAGCCATGATCATAGAAAGGCGCTAGCTTAGCACAGATCGCAGCAAGATTACTGCAAGATCACTGCAAGGTCATTGAGGTTGATCTACCAGCTCAACAGCACAACAGCTCGCCAGCTCTACCTGCTCTTTTTGCTCTTCCTGTGCTCAAGTTGGCTTGCGTCAGCTCACAAGCCTAAAAGAACAGCACCATATCAGGAGCCTCATACATCTCTGGCTCATCTTTCCATGTAGACAACCAGAGCTCACTGTCGTAGAAGTGATGGATAGGAGCAGTACGGCTAAAGCTTTGGAAGCTACACGAACTAAGACCATGCTTTTGTGCAAGCTCGCTATCTTCAAAAGAGCAGCTCCATGTCCTCGTAGGAGCCTGAAACATCTCCATTGTCATCTACCATAGGGATGACACAAGCGTCTTTATTCACACAGCCGAACCACTGCACCTTACGCTTGGCATCAGGCAGCTCTTGTGACTGGCACACCAAATAGTCGATGAGCCACAGGCGCATGATGTTACATGCGGCACTACGGCGGGACTTGTTGCGCTGCATGGATGGCATGAGATAGAGCGTTTGGCGCTCATCATCAACCACACGAAAGCAAGTCGCGATCTCATCTTTGCTCAGGGCATGCTCGGGGCCGATAAGACTGCGAGTCTGAGCGACGAGGTCTTTGGCATCAGCCTAGGTCGTTAGCAAGGTGTAACACGCTCAACAAAGCTTGATCTTTCAGGGAACATCTGTGAAGAAAGCGCAGAGAAATCGACATCAGGATTCTTATTGCTCATAAATGTTCCTAGGCTATGCGCCACACTGGAGCGGCTGTGAGAGATTGATGTGGTGGTGAGGAGATGTGATGATGGCTGCACGTATATCACCACGATTTTGGGCTCTCCCGAGAATTAAGGGGATCCTATGATGGCCTTAAGGTGTCATATAGCTTGCGCCATATAGCATCAGTTGATCACCTTGGGCTTTTTGCACAACAAATGCCCCCATGTTCTCGGGAGAGCCGAAATTTAAAGGACGCTTTGGCTTATTGTTATGACAAAGGCGATATTGGGCTCACCGACAGTGAGTTTATGTGTGACAAGAACTCACCTGATTTTATTGAGAGCGCGTTCAAGCGAGGCGTTGATACCAATTTCTCACCGCCAGCAGATAAGGGCGCATCTGCTAATGCTAAGACCGTGCTAGCTTGTATGAGGGAACAGTATGACCAATACAGAAATAAGGGATAAAACCACGGCGTCTCACCATGCCGCACTGGCTATTGCCACTGACATCATCGACGAGGCTGAAAAGAGCTTTACTGATTTGTCTGTCTACACAAACTTGGTCATACTATATTTCAACCAACTGGTAATCAAACTGGCATCAACAGCCGCATATGATCAGCTGATTGATGATGAGCTCTTAGAGCACTATATGGATGCATACCAGCAGCTTCTAGGCGAATGGGAGCAAATGGATCCAAGCGATGACTTCAATAAGTGGGCTGAGTTATATCCAATTATATTGCGCTCATGGAATCATGCTCGGTACTGTCTCCACGAGCACCCTAACATCGAGCGATATCCAAAAGTCTTTCAAGACTATTGTGCCCGTGGTGGTGTTGGTAAAATCCCATACCAGCAAGCCCAGCAACGTGTTAGTGGGGACAAGGGCGCCGAAGAAAAGCTTGGGCATATGCATGCTTATCGCAAGGCAGTACTTGCCATTTATGAGGCTTTAAAGCCACTCGACATTGAGCAGAAGCCGCGCATTATGGCTATCTACAAGAAGTTCTTAGATCAGTTTGCTTATGAGCTAGCGTTTGCTGCTCCGAACTACTAATGGCAGCTACCAAGATGCAAAAGGGCATCCCATTACGGGGTGCTTTTTTGTTTGTGGAGAGGCAATTAATCTACATGCAATAGCCATCAGAGCCATCAGCTGCTTGCACCCTAACGTGTCCTTGATCTTAGTGCGCGCTCTAGGCTCGGAGAACGACCACGGCATGCTTAAGGGTACCTTTGGCCAGTGTGAGGAAATCACCGCGCAGATGCAGACGCTCTCTGGTGATGAGCTCAAGCTCGATCACGAGATCTATGAGGTCGACATCGTGCTCAAGTTTTATTTCAGCGTCCAAGGTCGACCTGTCCTTGCAGGCATGCGCCTTTTGGAGGCCGGTTCGGACTTTCTGTACCTCAAAGGCATTCATCAGTTTTGGCGCTTGCACTCCGTCTCTGAGGACTACAACCTGTCAGGCTGAACTCAAGTCAACGCCTCATTGCAAGACCAGCCACCAGCTGCTGCTGTGATCGCTTTGATCAAGAGCGACCTTGTGGACGGAGATGAAGTTAATATGATCAACCAGCATAGCTGGCATAGCTGGCATATCCTGCCTATCCAAGCTCAGGGCTTGTAGGTGTAGGTTTAGAGCGTTGAGACTACACCCTGTCCAAAGGTGGCGGCAGACATACGGATCACTGAGCTAATGGTCGTCTCTACGATGTGCTCGTCATGGATGAACTCTGCGAGCATCTGCAAGGTCATAGCGATGTTTTGCGCGTTCTCCTTGAGCTCTGGATCGCTCTGGCAGAAGGCATATAACACCTGCTCAAAGGTCAGAGAGTACGAGCGGCGATTATTTTGCGCCAGCTCAATACCAGCATCTAAGAGCACACGGGCCGACCAATGAAGAAAGTCAGGCTCACGCTGCAATAGAGCGTAGATCTTTGGGTAGGCAAGCTGAATGCACACCAAGGTGAAGTGCACCTTTTTCTCCATGTACGACATATCAGCATGGCCATCGATGATGAGCTTGGTGTTGATGACTCTGAGCCATGAGAGCGTGTTAATAAGACGCTTCACAGCTCGTGGACTAAGGCCGATAGTAAGTGCCATAACCCGCTTAAAGGTCATCAGCATATGGTAGTCAGTCAAGTGCTCTGGCAGCATGAAGCCAGTGCGACTTAGACCCTCTAAGAGGAAGTCGACAATGTGGTACGAGGCTATAGGCATGTTGAAAGGCAGCTGCACTAAGCGCTGAAACAAAGTCTGCGCTTCTTGCTTTTGCTCAACGCTCAGAGCAGATAGCTCCACCTCTGGGTGCAATGCCTTACAAACACAGCTAAAGTCCCAAGCCAGCACAAAGATGCAGTGAGGCAGCCCCACAAGAGCACGCAGGAACTTCACGACGGTGACAGACAGCTGTGGCTCAATATGATCAAGGCCGTCGACAAAGAAGATCAGCTCTCTGTATGCACCTTGCCCCTGCACAGAACCGCAGCAATGAGCCGACTCTTCTTCCTGTACCAACTGAGCAGACTGTGATGGCTGCGTTGGTTGTGCAGACGGTGTAGATGGTACAGCATCAGCCGAGTTTTCTGTTCCCGCCACTGGAACAGTATCAGCAACACTATCCTCGGCATCTAATGGTTGTACACCCTGCGTTACCAGCTCCTGAAAGTACTGCTGGAGCTGGCTGATAGCGCTTGTATCGCTTGGCACAGCGCCCGCCCCAGAATCATGGTCTACCCTACTAACGGTAGTGCTGGCATTAGAGCAGTCAGAATCTTGCGCTTGGTCAAAAGCACCATGAGCAAGGGTATGGAAGGCCGCTAAGACCTCCTGCCTCTCAACACATAACTGTGTTTCTGGACACTGCTCTGCGATAGCTGCAAGCTGCTGGTAGAGAGAACCCAAGAGCGTGGCTAAGACCACACTGCGATTGCAGCTGAGACTACCGCTGTACTCACCGACCTCGGCATCAAGCCAGACGCTAGAGATACGAGCATGCTCTTGTGAGCACAAGCGGTTTTGCAAGTTGCGCATCAGCGAGGTTTTGCCACTACCGCTTGGGCCTTGCAGGGCAAGGGTCATAGGGGTATCAGAGTTCTGCAAGAACTCCACTAAAGCCTCAAGATAAGGCTGCATGTAGAGCAGATCGGAATCATTGTGCCTTAAGGCAGCATCGCTAAAGCTCGACTTGGGCATTGCCCACTCCTTTCTTCCAACCAATGACCACCCAGCAAGCGGTGGACGTAGACACCCTGAAAGTATCAAGCAAGGTGTACAGTAGATTGCTACTATTCGTATAGTACGGGCATAAACACGCCGTTTCTGAA
>CALXYZ010000182.1 GCA_944393075.1 uncultured Anaerobiospirillum sp.
GGCAATGGCGTCAAAAGTAGCACCTTGTGCCTTAGTGGTCTTAGTGCTCTTAGCAGAGGCCTGCTGAGTGTTTTGCTTTAACTCTAAGGTGCCAGCTGCGGCTTGACGCTCTAACTCCACGATAGCAGGGGCTGAAACTGGGCCCATGCTGGCGTACTTGAGGGCGTAGGCGGCAATGGCGTCAAAAGTAGCACCTTGTGCCTTAGTGGTCTTAGTGCTCTTAGCAGAGGCCTGCTGAGTGTTTTGCTCTAACTCTAAGGTGCCAGCTGCGGCTTGACGCTCTAATTCCACGATAGCAGGGGCTGAAACTGGGCCCATGCTGGCGTACTTGAGGGCGTAAGCAGCTAAGGAGTCAAAGGTAGAAGCTTGGGCGTTATCTGCGGTCTTTTCGTTAGCTTTGTTAGCCTTGCTACCTAAGTTAAAGCGGGCAAAAGCAGCGATAGCGTCAGCGTAACCCATGTTGATATCCTCAGCAGTTGCGGTAACTGCGGTTGCGGTTTCTTCAGTCTTGGTGTTTGGTACGGCACGGGCGTTCACGCCTAAGATGCCGTAGATGCGGGCTAATTCAGCCACAGCTCCGTGCTCACCAAAGGTGCTCTTCATGGCTGGCATGGAGATCTCGGAGATCACAGGATCGTTGTTGATGAAGGCCTCAGCCTTGGTAGAGGCGGCACTGATGGAACCCTGCACGTTAGCCTCTTCCTTAGCACGCTCTAAGTTTAAGATGCCGGCGGTGCGGGCCAGCTCGGCCACAGCCTCATTGTTCACTGGCGCGTTGGCGTTCTCAGCTTGTGCTTTTACGTTTAAGATGCCCATCACGCGAGCCTGATCAGCGATAGCGCCGTGGCTACCGAAAGTGCTCTTGATCTCTGGCATGACCACCTCAGAGAACACTGGCTCGTTGTTGATGAAGCCCTCAGCCTTGGTAGAGGCGGCGCTGACGGAACCTTGCACATTAGCCTCTTCCTTAGCATGCTCTAAGTTTAAAATGCCGGCGGTGCGGGCCAGCTCAGCCACAGCCTCGTTGTTCACTGGGGCGTTGGCGTTCTCGGCGCGAGCCTTGACGTTTAATATGCCCATTACACGAGCCTGATCAACGATAGCACCGTGGCTACCAAAGGTGCTCTTGATCTCAGGCATAACCACCTCAGAGACCACTGGCTCATTGTTGAGAAAGCCTTCAGCCTTGGTGGCGGCAGCGTCCTTGATTTGGCCTTGGATATGGGCTTGGGCCTTAGCCTTGTTGAGGTTCAGGATGCCGTAGAGACGTGCCATCTCGGCTACTGCATTGTTAGAACCAAAGGAAGAAGTAATCTCGGACATAGTGCTCTTAGAAGTAGGTAATTCGTTGCTGCTGTTGCTGTTGCTGTTGCTGTTGACGGCGGTGTTGGAGCGCTCTGGCATCACAACCTCGCTGTATTCGTAGTTGTTGTAGTTGGTGTTGGTGCCGCGGGCAAAGGTCTCTGCCTTGCTTTGGGCGGCGTTTGGCTCATTCTTGTTGTTGTTGGAGCCTTCAGCGCGATTAAAGATGTTGGCAAACAGATTGCCGATGAATGCGAAAGCGCCTTTTTGTACTAACTCAGTCATTTAAAAATCCCCGTGGTTTCAATATTGACCGCAGGAAAATGAGCTTGGCCGGCCGTTTTGTGTTGTTGTTGTTGTTCATTGGCTTGGGGCCTTGCTCGTGGCCTTCGATCTGACGGTGGCATCGTCCTGTGCGGTGCCCTTGGTTTTTCTCGCCACAGTATTTGGAATTTAGCTATCCGTGGCTGCGAGATCGAAGAAGAATTCGGGTCGAAACTGATGTTTATGTGTTTGGTGGAATGTGCTCTACTAAACTCGTCAACATCAAAAATGTGATCTGTATCTCATTTCTCATTCGACAAGTGCATTGTAACAGAAAATTGTGAACTTGCTCACAAATTTTTGATAAGGATTCGCAAAAGTTCTTGCCAACAAAGCGCCAATCGCATATAGACAGCCCTCTAGCGGCTTTTTCACCTAAACATACACTGTGTATGTTTGCTACGCATGAAGCTGCAAAGCTAGAAAAAACAAGGCATTGGGTTCTCTTACTGTCGCTATGATACGTCGCACAGAAAAAGGCTTTGTTAAGAGTGTGTGAGTTGTTGCTTTACCAAGTTCTGCCGCTTTGCTTTCATCTTGCTGCCTTAAGCTTTTTGCCTTTTGTCCTTTAACCCTTTGCCAGTTTTCAGCCTTGTTTGCTCTAACCAACAGGACATGCGGGACATGCGGTTCTGCACAGTTTGGTGGTGTTCACAGCGCCCGCTCCTCCATGGCGTCACTTAGCTTGCGATGCGCCTCAAGGCTCTGTGGTGCGCCCCTTGAAAAGGGCTCGGGCCCTTGTTTAAGATTGAGTTTAGACGCCGCGTCTAGTTTGCAAAGCCGCAGTGTGTGTAGGGCTGCGCTTGCGTGATGGCGGGGTAAAGTGAAGTTAGGGCAATGATTCGGCGGTCTAGTCTAGGCTGCTGGTAAGTGAGGTGATTTGTGCAAATTCGGGCGTTGATTAAAGAGGCTATGGTGCAGCTTAGAGATATGGGCTTTGAGAGTCCACGCCTTGAGGCTGAGCTGTTAATGATGCATGTCACCAAGCTCAATCAAGTACAACTGATCACCCGCGACTTAGAAGAGTTAAGCCCTTTAGATGAGACTGTGTTCCGCGCTTTGATCGATGAACGGTTGCGCGGTGAGCCTATTGCCTACATTTTAGGTGAGCGCGAGTTTTGGGATCTCACTTTAAAGGTCAGCCCTGATACCTTAATCCCTCGTCCTGACACTGAGGTACTAGTCGAAAAGGCTATTACCTTAATCACCTGCAACCACTTTAAAGATGTCCTCGACTTAGGTACCGGCTCTGGTGCCATCATCCTTGCCTTAAAGCACACCGTACCGGAGATTAATGCTACTGCTGTGGATATCTCCGAGGGAGCCCTTGCTGTCGCGCAAGAAAATGCTGAGCGCTACCATCTTGAGGTCGATTTCCGCTGTGGTTCGTGGTTTACCCCATTCCTAGAGCAAGCCTACGCCAATGAGCAAGATGAAAAATCAGGAAAAGCAGCCAAGTCTGCTAAAGGCTCTAAGGCAAGCACCAGTTCAAGCTCAAGCTCAAGCTCAAGCACTAGCACTAGAACTAGCACCGGCAAAGGCTCTGATCTTCCTAACTTTGACCTGATTGTGGCTAACCCTCCTTATATTGCGCAAGACGATCCGCATTTACAGATGGGGGATGTGCGTTTTGAGCCTTTAAGTGCTTTAGTCTCAGGTATCGACGGCCTCGATGATATTAAGCTCATTGCCCATGAGAGTAAGGCTTTTTTACGCGATGGTGGCTACCTCATGTTTGAGCATGGCTACAATCAAGGCTATGCCGTGCGTCGTTTGCTCAGTGATTTAGGCTATAGCAGTATTGAGACCCTGCGAGACTTGGGGCAAAATGAGCGCGTAACGCTAGGCTGCTGGCGCCATAAGGACAAAGACAAGGATAAGGCCTAATACCCTCTGGCCTCTGGCCTCTGGCCTCTATGGCCACCTGTCTTAGGCTTAAGACTTGTGCTTAGGGCGTAACGCCGATTTAGCTGCGTGCTTTTGGATTTCTTTGAGGAGTGATGTTATGACTTTGCAAAGCGTCAAGGTAGGATCATTTGAGATTAGCAATCAGTTACCAATGACGGTGATTGGTGGTCTTAATGTGCTTGAGGATTATGATTTAGCTGCCCGTACCGCCGAGACCTATATGATGGTGTGCGATAAGCTGCACCTCAACTATGTGTTTAAGGCTAGCTTTGATAAGGCTAATCGCTCCAGCCTGCACTCTTTCCGCGGCCCTGGCCTCAAAGCTGGTATGGAGATCTTTAAGCGCTTAAAGGCTGAGTTTGGTATGCCTATCATCACCGATGTGCACGAGCCATATCAGTGTGAAGAGGTCGCTCCATACGTCGACATCCTGCAATTACCTGCCTTCTTAGCTCGCCAAAGCGACTTAGTTGCTGCTATGGCTAAGACCGGCAAGGTCATCAACGTCAAGAAGCCACAGTTTATGGCTCCAGCTCAAGTCTTTAACATCCTTGAGAAGTTCAGCGAAGCCGGTAACGAGCAGGTAATGCTTTGCGAGCGTGGCAGCCAATTTGGCTATGACAACTTAGTCGTCGACATGCTGGGCTTTGGTGTGATGAAAAAGGTCAGCCATAACGCTCCATTAGTCTTTGACGTTACCCACTCGCTGCAATGCCGAGATGCTAATGCTGCTGCCTCGGGAGGTCGTCGTGCTCAGTCTTTAGATTTAGCTAAGGCTGGTGTCTCCCAAAAGATTGCTGCTCTCTTCTTAGAGACTCACCCAGACCCAGATAAGGCCAAGTGCGATGGCCCAAGCGCTCTGCCTTTAGACATGTTAGAGCCTTTCTTAACCCAGCTGCGTGACTTAGATGCCTTAATCAAGTCCCAAGCTGACTTAGACATCAAGTAGGTGTCAAGTAGTCATCAAGTAAGCTCGCCTAAGCTGCCCATGTGAAGCCACACCATACTTTGGCAGCTGCGTCTTTACCAGCGCCCGCTCCACAGCACAAACTGAGGGGCGGGCGCTGTTGTTACTGTTGCTGCTTCTTCTCAAACTGCTTGAGGTAGCTATAGGTGATGACCTGATCCTTACCATGCGTCTTACTGTGGTAAAGCGCCATGTCCGCTTTATGGTAGAGGTCGTTGAAGCTCTGGGCGTCTTGCGGGAAGGTAGCCAAGCCAATGCTTAAGGTGATTGGGTAGTCGTGACTTAAGGTGTGGAGATTGGCCTTGATCGCTTGGCTGTACTCTTCCATGCGCTCTTTGGCCTGAGCCTCATCAACATTGGTCAGCAGCACGGAAAACTCATCACCACCCATACGACCTATAAGGTCGTCTTGGCGCACGCATTCACGCAGCGTCTTCACCACATAGACAATAACCTCATCACCAAAGGCGTGGCCGTTGTTATCGTTGACGGACTTAAAGTTATCGATGTCGATCATCACCAAAGCGCCACCAATTCCCAATCCCATAAACTGTCTGCTTTGCTCGGTCATTGAGCTCTTATTATAGGCGCCAGTCATGGAGTCAGTTTTACTACGGTGGCTTAAGCGCTGTAATTGCAGCTCTGCATCGTTGACGTTGACCATCTTGCCGAGCACCTTGCGGTGACCTGTGCTCTCCTCCACAAAGCCCAAGCATGTGACCACGAACCATTCGAATGTCACCATGTCATGTGAAATGCGGATCTTGATTGACTTAGGGCTCTTTGTGGTAAAGAAACTCTCATCGCGCAAAAGATCCATGAACTTTTGGCGGTCTTCTGGGTGCATTTCGGTACGCGCATCAGGGTTTTGTGTAAAGTTGGGGATGAAGCGCGTCTCTTCTAAGTAGGCCTCAAAGTTACGAATCAGCTCCATCGTGTCGGTGGTGACGTCGTACTCAAAGATATGCTCCATGCAGGCGTAGCTGAGCAGAGCTGCCTGAATCAGACCACGATTGCTGAGGTCTTGGGCCTGCTTTTGCGCCGTAATGTCGAACATGATGTTGATGAAAACAGGCTTGCCATCGACATCGCCGATATATGAGGACTTGACGTCAAGCCATACATAGTGGCCGTCTTTGTGATGGACGCGGTATTGGATGTGGAGTGGCTTGCGGGTATGGACATGCTCCTTAAAACAGGCAAAGACATAGTCGATGTCATCAGGGTGCAGCACATTGTTAGGATTGCCGCTGTGTTCCAGACTGTCGTACTCTTCGCGGGTCGCACCAGTGAGATGGAAGAACGCATCGTTAGCCCACAACACAGTACGTTGCAATCCTGTACCAAACTGGATTTTCACCACCGCACAGCCAAGCATATCGAGCAGAAGACGCAGCGAGCTGTAGTCATCAGCCATAAAGGCTTGCAAGTCTTTGTCGGAGAGTGATTCTGTAAGCTTGAGTGTGTGTTCAGATACAGGTTGCTCCATAGCTTTAAGTCTTTGGTGCAAAGGATCATCTGTTACGGTGTTGTGCTCCATATTGTTCTCCTTGGCGACTGACTACCATGCCTACTTTGTCTGGTTGGCGCGTTTTCGCGATTTGCTCTAGTTATATTCTGTCTCGCAAACAGCGAATACAACAAAAATATCACATTTCTTAGCTGCTGCTTTTTTGCAATGCAAATGGCTGTGAGCAAGGTCTAAATCTGCTGTGCTTTAGCAGGTTGTTGGTGGAGCGAGCTGGAGTTGGAGCTGGCAGGAATGTGGCAGGAATGTGGCAGGAATGTGGCAGGCAGTTACGAATAAGCTTTGCTAAGCCGTGTGCGCAGCGCAAAAGCGCTGTGCAAATGGGTGGTATTTGGGCTAAAATGTCGAACTTGCATATGGCAGAAAATGAGATTAGATCATAATTGATTGGTCAAAGTCTTGTTTTTTAGCCCACATTTTTGTTGAGAGCCATGCATAGGCATAGGCAAGAGCTACATGATTCAACCTAAGCCTAAGCCAACACCCAAACCAAAGATGGCTCATGGCTGTTGAGTTAATGCTGTAAGCTTGATGCTCCGTGCGTCGAGATGAAAAGGCTTTGGAAGGCGCTTTGTCGAGCCTGCATGCCTGAACTCTAAGATGTGCCCAAATGGGTAGTTTTGGTGTCATATCTGCGCAACTAAGAGCAAGCTAAGTTTGCTGTCATAAGCTTGCGGCATTGGAAAATCATCGTTTTTACGGAGCATAAGTCATGCTGAGGACTAACAACCCACGAGCAACAAAGACTCTTTTAATGTCATCTTTATGTGCAGCTTTATTGGTGAGCGCTTGTGGCGACTCTAACGCCTCGCAAAAACCAGCTGAAAGCGCCGCTCCAGCTGTTCCTGCTGCCGCTACTACCACTGCATCGGGCGTCTCTGGGGTTGATTTAGTAACTGGTGCTGCTGATATCAATCAGCGTAACCACGTCTGCTTTACTATGGACGTCAACAACGTTAAGTGCGTGTTAGGTGACACCGTAGCTTATGTTCCACAGCCAATTTTAGAGAGCGATCGCGCTGCTGCTGAGGCTGCTGTTAAAGAGCAGATGAAGAACAAGGATGCTAAGGGTAAGGACGGTAAGAACAGCAAGGAAGATAAGAAGGCTGCCGAAGAGACCCAGCAAGAAACTGCTCAGTTACTTGCCAATCAGCAAGCCTTAAACGAAGCTCGCTCCTTAGTCTTCGTCGCTAAGTACTGCGATATGGAGCGTCCTGTGGTTTACTCCAAGGAAGGTGTTGCCTGTACCTTCAAGCCACACGCTTTATACGATGCTGGCCCTGTAGCTGAAGCTACTCAGTATCAGATGAACGTCATTGCCTCTGAAGACTTCTTCAAAGAGGTGGCCGCTATTCCAGGTGTGGAAAAGTTCTCTGACCCTGCTTTTGGTACCCACGGTGGTTTCCGTGTGTTCTTAGAGCGCGGTACTAAGACTGAGGGCGCTATGGCTATTGGCGACTCTACCTCGGCTCGCATCTTAACCAAACGCATTG
>CALXYZ010000183.1 GCA_944393075.1 uncultured Anaerobiospirillum sp.
GGATTAATCCTGTAGAGGGGTTCTTTGGCGTTATCCAGAGCGAGGTTCTTAATAAGGGCAACTTTACCTCTGTGGAGGAGTATTTTGCACTGCATTGGCGCTTGTACGCTTCCTTATGGCAATATTGAGCACAGCTCATTTTGTTGCACACGTCATGAAGCGCACAAAATGGTTTTGCTGCTATCAGATCTTTGGCATGTATGGTGCTATAATCGCTGAATCAGGAGCACATATAATATGCGACTTACTGCGGTTTCCTAGATATCCGGCATCAGCTTTCTAGGAGCAATAAGGAGATCTCATCATCCCCCTACTACGTTGTAATTCGGTTGAGTCTTACAAGCTTTTGATGCGTAGTTTCAGTAGAAATTTGGCAATATAGGCAATTCACCTATAACTGCACCGCGATAAGCTCACAAATGTTTACCATATTTCGGTAGTGCCCCTACTACCACCACATAACCAAGCCTACTAAAGCCTGATGTTAGCTGCTCTCAGCCCTGTCTGTAGACTGCATAGCTTGCAGAGGGCAAGGCTAAGCAAGTTTTTCGCTTAAAAAGCTGAGTTTTTTAGATTACTTTCCGTATCTGCTAGTTGTTTCTCTTTGCTAGTGGCGGCAAAAGATAGCAGACGGCCTACGCAAGACGTGTTGATGGAGAAGTTACTGGAAATCAAACAAAACTAAGAGCTTGAGAGTGTTAGCTCCTATCAAGCAGTCATACATCTTACCGTGCAGTGTTTGGCAATCTGCCCTATTGGCAGCTAAGATAGTGAGCTCTGTTAGTAAGATATTTTGAGGTTAGTTTGCTCAGGTACACATAACACAATCTCAGAAATACTGTTGGGTTTTTCTCTGGTCTTGCGTTTGCTTGAGGGTGTCGCATGTTGACTGCTAAATCATCAAAAAATGCTGCCATGACTTTGATGCGCTCACGGACACGCAAAACCAAAAAGCTCATCTTCTCCTATGGCACCATCCTTTTTATGATCTTTTCGGTGTTCTCTATCGCCTCCTTGTATCTGATGCGAGAGAACATCCTGTCTAATTCCAATGCAGTCGGCCACGAAGTGGTACAGCGTCTCGACTCTTCACTACAAGTAGAGTTCGAAAAGCAAAAGCAATTTGTGGAATTTATGGCGCATTACGCCGACGTGTTCTTGCAAGACCATGCTGAAGACGCTGATGGTGGCCGTGCCGCTTTTGATCTGTGGATGAAGCAAACCGAAGAGGAGCTGCGCGACAAACAAAGCGACATGCGCATCGACATCTATGCGTCGATCTATGGCCAGATTGTCTCCCCGACCTACTGGGATGGTGACGCCTTCCTCGTCACCGAAGCTCGCCCTTGGTACAAAAAGGCTATGACCGCTGATGCCGGCCGTGCCGTCATCTTAGACCCATACACCGACATCTTCACCAACACCCTCATTACCACAGTCGCTGCCCGTATTGGCAAGACAGACAATGTCATAGCCATCGACCTGTACTTAGAGAGTGCCTCGCAGTCTTCGACCTTTGCCTCCTTAGTGCCTGAAAACTACTGCTTTTATTTAGTGGATGGCAACGGCACGGTGGTGCTTTACTACACGCCGTTTAACGCCAACTACTCGCAAATCCAGCGCTACGTTAACTCGTTCTTTGAAAGCCACGTCAAGAACAAGGATCCAAACGCTGCGATTGCTGAACCAATCACTGACCTGATTGGCGAAAAGCGCAACGTCTTTACCACCTTTAATCCCGAGACCGGCTGGTACACCATCGTCACCACGCTCTATTCGGACATTCTCTACAACTACCACATGATCTCCAACCTCTTCTTGTTGATGGTCGTGATCTTCATCATCATCGAGGTGTGGATGGTGTGGCGTGAGTACCACTTATCATCTCAGATCGAGACCACTAACGAGGCCTTAAAGGTATTAGGTAACTCCTACCAGATCATCTTGCGCGTCAACTTCAAGATGGGTACGTTTACCACCCTCAAAGCGCCTGACATGATGCGTTTGCGCCTTGCGAGCCGCAACAATTTTGATGATTTGATTTCGGTGTTCTCAGACATTGTGTTGCCTGAGAGCTGGAACAACTTCTACAAAAACTTCTCGCTCAACCACTTACGCAACTTAGCTTCGCTGTCGATCCGCGACTTTGGTCACGACTATCAGCTCAAACTCAACAACGACAACCGCTACAAGTGGTTCAACGCCCGCATCCTGTTTGATGAGAGCTTGGACTTAGATGAGTCAATCATCTGTTTTAAGCTCATCGATGAAGAAAAGATTACCGAGCTTGAGGAGCATCAGCTCTTAACTGACGCCTTGGAGTCGGCTAAAAAGAATGAAGAGTCGAAGAACGTCTTCTTTGCCAACATGTCGCACGACATGCGTACTCCTCTCAACGGCATCATCGGTTTGTGCCAGATTGGTATGAACCATTTAAAGAGCAACGACTCGCAGCACTTGCCAGATGTATTTAAGAAGATGACTACCGCCTCGCATCAATTGCTGGCGTTGGTTGATGACATTTTGGAAGTGGCGCGCCCACAGATGGAGAGTAAGCTGACCTTAGCGCCATTTGATATCGTCCACGAGATCAAAGAGAATATCGACGTCTTTAAGGTCAACGCTAAACAGCAAGGTAAGAAGGTCAACTTAAACTTTGATGTGAAGCATCAGGTGGTGATTGGTGATGCCGCAAAGCTGCGCCAAATCCTCAACAACTTGGTGTCGAACTCGCTTAAGTACTCGCATCAAGGCTGCGTGGTCAACGTCCGTATCCGTGAAATTCTGCACTTACACAAGCCATCGTTCATGGTGGAAGTGGCCGACACTGGTATTGGTATGGATCGCGAGTTCTTAAAGAAGCTCTTCAACCCATACTCCCGTGAGCAGCGCCTTAACTCGGTGCAAGGCACCGGCCTTGGTATGTCGATCGTGAAGAACGTCGTCAACATCATGGGCGGTGATATCAAGGTCAAATCCACCGTCAACGTGGGCACGACCTTTACCATCAACTTGCCATTCCGTTTAGCCGACGAAACCACTGCCGCTCAAATCAAGCACAAGCTTGAGGTTGAGGAGAGTGGAAACGATCTTACTATCAATCCAGCTGCAGCTAGCAGTCAGCGCCTTAATGCCGCTGCTCCTGCGGTGGCTGCTGATACTACCCCAACAGGGGGCGCCGTGGCTGCAAGCGCTACCGCTGCAGTCAAAGCCGCAGACACAGTGCAAACTAAGAGTGCACGCACTCCAGAAGAGCGGCAAAGAGCGGCTTTTGTTGATAATTTCTCGCTCTCTGGTCTCAACATCCTCATTGTTGAGGATAATCAGCTTAATATGGAGATTGCCTGCGACATCTTGAGCATGAAGGGCGTCAAACTCACCTGTGCTTGGGATGGATTACAGGCAGTAGATATTTACAACAAGAACGAGCCATTTACCTTTGACGCCATCTTAATGGACATGAGAATGCCAAAGATGGATGGCTGTGAGGCCTCGTCGACAATTCGTGCTAGCGACAAGGAGGATGCTACCACCATCCCAATCATCGCTTGTACTGCAAACGCCTTTACTGAGGACATTGCAGCCACCCAAAGCGCTGGTATGAATGCTCACGTCTCCAAGCCATTAGACTTCTCGGTGTTAGAGCATGTCTTAGCCAAGGTGATTGCTAGCCGTAGCGACTTTAGTAAGTTAGTAGCCGTCCGCGCTAGCCAATTAGCCGCTGAAAAGGATAAGAACGCAAGTGCCAACGCCAGCGCTGCATTGAGCAATGACAACGCCGCAGCTGCTGCCACCGCCGCAGCCGCGACCGCAGCTGCAACCGTAGCTGCAGACACTGCGGTGCCACATGTTGCAGATAAATCTGAGGCCGAAGCTGAAGCCAAGACCGAAGCTACCACGACCACCCTTGCAGCCCTTGCTGAAGCAAAGACAGCAGAGGATTCAGGAGAGGATTCAGCTGACGCAACAGACGCAGCTGACGCTGCGGCCGCTGTGGCCGCGCCTGCACCACTTGAGCAGCCAACTATTATGCCGAGTAATAGCTATCGGGTTGACAGCAGAGCAAGAGAGAGCGAATCAGATCAGGTTCGCGCAGTATCGGCAGCTGAAGAAAGCACAGCAGCAAGCGCAAAAGCAGGAGAAAGCGCGAGCACGCAAGTGGAATCTGCTAGCCAAGAAAATGAGGCTGATGCATTAGCTCAG
Source organism: uncultured Anaerobiospirillum sp. (assembly GCA_944393075.1). Classification (GTDB taxonomy): domain Bacteria; phylum Pseudomonadota; class Gammaproteobacteria; order Enterobacterales; family Succinivibrionaceae; genus Anaerobiospirillum. The sequence continues at coordinate 4,204 of CALXYZ010000183.1, forward strand.
GAGTATGAGACAGCTCAGGCTGTTCAGGATGATCAGGCTACTCAGGATGCTCAGGATGATCAGGCTACTCAGGATGCTCAGGCTGCTGCACCAGCTACAGCTCAGACTGTGCCAGTAAAGAAGCCTGCTGATTTAGGCATTGTGCGTACCACTAAGGTCAAATCGGAGTTGGAGCAAACTGCTAAAGCTGTAAAGGGCCGCCACTTCTTTGATCTCGGCCATAGCAGTATCTATACTCCTGCCTTAGGTGAGAACAACAAAGCATCTGAGAGTGATGTCCCTGCAAACCACATTGTGAGCGGCAGTGACAGCGACAGAATCTCAGATGCAAACACTACTGAGATGAGCTTAAGCGCGGCTGAGCTGCGTCGCGATCAAGCTATCTCCTTGGGCTTTGGTGGTTCTGGTAGCTCTGCTAAGAGCGACGATGACGCCAAGCTGCAAGGTCAAGGTCAAGGTCAAGGTCAAACAGGTGAGGCTCAGTCTCAGGATGCTACTACGAACACTGTTTCCGCCTCGTCGCAGGCAGCTTTAGCCCCTAATATGGTGTCTTTAGCTGACGACGATGAGAGTAACTTGCATGCCTCTGCTGAGGCTATGGCCGAAGCACAGCTGCGCTTGCGCCGTAAGGACGAGTTTGTGCGTCCAAAGATTAATGTGCGCTCGGAGCTTGATAGCACGAGAGCACAGTTACGCCGACCAAAGTAAGTCTAAGTACTCTGCTCTGGTACGGCTAATTGCAGTGGGGTGTGCTAGTCCACTGCCAGAATGTGTGGTTTTTTCTCTAGCACCTAGATTGGAGGCGGCGTCGCCACCATCGTCTGTGTTTTGTCTTGTGAGGTTTTAGCTCAAAGAAACATAAGGAGATGGGGAGGAGCGCCGATGTGTAGTGACTTTAAACGAACTAAAAGACGTCATCGATATCGATGTGGAGGGCTCTTTAGCTCGCTTCTCTAACTTTGAGCCGATGTATCTCAAGTACCTCAAACGCTTTGTTACTGAGCCAACCTACGATGCCTTGCAAACAGCCATCGCCGCGCAGGACTTCAAGGGCATCGAGAACACCGCTCATACCCTCAAGGGCATTGCTGGTAACTTAGGTCTCAATAGCCTCTATCATGGTTTTGATGCCATTGTGAAGGCCGTGCGTGCTGGTGATAACGCTAAGGCTTTAGAGCTGTGTGCCGCTATCGCTCCAAACGTTGAGACAGCTCGTGCCGCTATCTCGCAGCTAGACTAATGGGCTAGCAGAGCTAGCAGAGCAAGGCCAGCAAGGCTAGCTAGAAGCTAGCCTAGTGAACGATCTGGTCTTAGCCTAGAAAAGGCCCCTGCGCGTGGCTCCCCCTCAATGGTGGTGGTGGTTTTAGCCCCAATTATTTAGGTGAAAACGCGCAGTAATAAAAATGGTGCTGTTACCAGCGTAAGCTTGCGTCGCTTTTGCTGCTTTTTTGGGTTTTGCTGCACAGACATGCGTATCTGTAAGCACAAAAGCAAGTTTTTTTCTGCCTAGATGGCGTTTTAGTACTTGCCGGCGCTAGGAGAAAAGCAGACAATAACATTTAGAGCTTGTTGATCTAGGGATTGAGCTAGACGAGTTACATAACTGCCGTTAACATTAAATCGATCCAAGATAATTATTGGTAGTGGCCGTTGGGGCGCTAGCAGTGTTAGCGGAAACAACAGCATCAAAAACTGCTTTAGCAGCGACTAATTTGTTAGAAGTGCTTGACAGTAGCTGTTGGTACCTCGTGTACCGCAACTCCAAGCACTAAATGCATAAGTGTGGCCTAGCAAGTGAGGCTACTGTAGTTAATTTTGGTGTTTGTAGCGTTGTGAGCCTAGAAGCACAAGGGCAGACTTTATGACGCTCATCGGAGGGGTTGATGGACATTCAAGATCAGAACACAATTCTCATCGTGGATGACATCGAGATGAATCGCGAGATTCTCGACTGTATCTTTAACAAGACATTCAAGACCCCACAGTTTGATAACGGTCTTGATGCCTTTTTGTACACGAAAGAACACGCAGATGAGATTGTGGCGGTGTTGCTTGATATCACCATGCCTATCATGGATGGCTATGGTTATTTAGAGAACATACGCGAAAACGATCTCTTAAAGGGCGTGCCTATCTTCATCATTACCGCTGAGGACAAGGATCAGCAGTTAGAGGCTTTTGAATATCAGATCTCTGATATCATCGAAAAGCCTTTTAACCCTGCTTTCTTGTTAAAGCGCGTGACCTCACAGATCGAACTCTTTAAGATCCACCGCTCTTTAGAGTACAAGAACCTCTTACAAGAGCGCGAAATCGCACGCAAGAACAAAGAGTTCTCCGAGATCAACGTCAAGGTGATCTCCACCTTAGCTTTATCGATTGAGTTCCGCTCAGGTGAGACGGGCAAGCACGTGTTGTCGATCCGCAACATCACCTACAGCCTCTTACACAAGCTGCGTGATCTCAAGTTTGGCGAGTGCGCCAACTTAAGCGACGAGGATATCAACGACATTGCCTATGCTTCGATTCTGCACGACATCGGCAAGATCGCTATCCCTGACGCCATCTTAAACAAGCCAGGTCGACTCACTCCAGACGAGTTCAACATCATCAAAACCCACACGGTGCGTGGAGCCGAGCTCATTCAAAAGATTGGTGTAAACACCTCACCAATCCTCAACTACGCCTACGATATCTGTTTGCACCACCACGAGCGCTACGATGGTCGCGGCTATCCTGAGGGCTTAAAGGGCGACGAGCTAAGTATTTGGTCGCAGGTGGTAGGTTTGGCTGACGTGTACGACGCTCTAACCCAAGAGCGCTGCTACAAGAAGGCTTTCAGCCACGAAGTAGCCTTAGACATGATGTGCTCGAACCAGTGCGGCGTCTTCAATCCACAGCTGCTTGCTGTGTTTAAGAGCATCATCGGCGACATCGTTGCCTCCGATCTTCACCGCGAGATTCCATCGCTTTCTATCAACTAAGGTAAGAGCCAAACTTTAGAGGCGCCCCCCTCGTACGCCAAGATTCTCTCATTACAGCGCCACCACTTGCACTAGGCGCTGTGCTCCGAGTACCAAGCCTACCTACCTACAGACTGACCAGTCGCCCGCACCTGCACCTCAAAACACACTCCCTACAATTAGTGCACAATCTTGGCACAATTATCGTTACAATGCTTCTTAACAGGATCTTTACCCAATTGCCGTTTGTAGGTGCTACAATGGCGCAACTTTTTCGATCTGTGCGGTCGGCTGCCATGCTCTGCCGCGCATTGTTATAATGCCCCATACATTAGTATTTTATGAGGCATGT
>CALXYZ010000184.1 GCA_944393075.1 uncultured Anaerobiospirillum sp.
TATTTTTATTGCGGCCCGCTGAACTGCGTGGCGCGCACCGCCAGATTGGGCTTTTGGGGGCTTGGCTCGACCAAGCTGTTCTTTGCCTCGCTACTTGTCTGGCTCTGCGATTGTTGCTGCCCTTATAAGTGTCTTGACCTGTGGTTGATTGGTTGGAGACAGGCTGAGATGGCCTACAAGATTCTGTGGTATTCGATTCCTTCTTTGTTAGACACTAGCTCTGGTGCGGCTATCAGTAACAAGCTCATCTTGGAGAAGCTGGTACAACGCGGCTTTGAGGTGAAAGTCCTCAATGCCATGATTGCAGACGACCCAAAGGGCTTTGTGGCCTTTGAGCAGAACATCAAGCCCCAACTGCCACAAAACGACGGTAAGCACTACTACCAGTTCACTATCGATGGCGTTGAGTACATCACCCTCAAGACCCACACCACCAATACCGACCAAATCACTTCTGCTGAGCAAGGAGCGCTCTTTAACCTGTTCCTACAGGTGTTAGAACAGTTCGACCCTGACCTTATGGTTGGTTACAGCGGTGACGTCTTCTCCTGCTCGCTGCGTCATGAGGCAAAGGCTCGTGGCGTGAGCGTAGCCTACGCGCTCTGCAACGGTAGCCACCTCAACTTTGCCTTCCCTGACTGTGATTTTGTTTTCACCACCTCTAAAGCCACCTCTGATTACTACAAGGAGCGCTGCGATGTCGACATCAAGCATGTCGGTATCTTTATCGACCCTAAAAAGGTCATTGCTGTTCCAGAAAGCCGCCAGCCTAAGTACGTCACTCTCATCAATCCACACCCAACTAAGGGCGTTGCTGTCTTTGCCAAGCTTGTTATGGCCTATTGTGCTAAGCACCCAGACTACAAGGAAAAGGGTGTGAACTTCTTGGTGGTAAAGAGCCGTGGTAATTACGAGCAGATTATCTGTGCTCTGCACTACCCTGATGAGAACAAGACCAAGCTCATTGAGCAAGGAAAGCCAAATCCACTTGCCATGATCGACGTGTGTGAGCACACCACCAATATCGCCGCTGTGTACGCCCTGACTAAGGTGCTTGTAGCTCCATCTCTGTGGCATGAGAGTTGGGGGCAGGTTGTGACCGAAGCCAATATGAACGGCATTCCTGTGCTTGGTACCAATCACGGTGGTATCCCTGAGGCTATGGGCCAAGTTGGTGGTATTGCGCTGCCTCCACCAGAGCACAGCCTGCAAGACTACTTGTGCCTGCCTACAGATGAGGAAATCGAGCCTTATGTCGCAGCCTTAGAGCATCTTTTAGAAGAGGACTGGACAGAGCGCTGTGCAGAAGCCGCCCAAGTCAACGACATCGAAAAGAGCGTAGATCGCTTAATCGAGCTCTTTACTCCTTACTTAGAGCAGGGCCAGCGCAATAAGAAGGTGCACACTACCTCGTATTACTTCACTGAAAAGTACATGAGTGATCCTCAGCGCCTGCAAAGCCCAAAGCAACTTGAGCATGAGCAAGAGCGCACTGCTGCCGACGCTTTGGTGCAAGCTGCTACTACTGCCACTACCGCACCTGCAACTTTGCAGACAACCAATGGCGCCAAGTTAGACCCTAAGACCGCTCAGCGCTTAAGTGCCTCTGGCAAGTCTCCTCTGCAGGGTATGCCGATTCGTGGAGTGCACGCCACCTCCAAAAAGAATAAGAGCAAGAACAAGCGCAAGCGTTAGTAAAAGCGCGAGGTCACCCGCCACCCGCCAACTGCCACCCGCCAACTGCCTGTTGCCAGTTGCCACGTAGGATTCTGTGGTGACTGGCAGTAGTTGATAGGGTGGTATGGGAGCTATCAAGATAGCCCTGTTTTATGTTGAGTAAGCGGGGCGATAGAGAAAGTCATGCGTATCAAGGCAAAAATTTTTTAAAATCGGCGCAAGCGCCGATAAATCAAGGCAAAACAGCGGATTTTAGTTGCTATACTTCCGTAAAAGCAATGTGCGTATAATCACAATTCTGGTATAGAATTGTTGCAAATTTTTTTATCAAATAACGTGCCATCTCTAGGTAAGCTTCGCAAATATTTTGTACGCGGCCCTGTTTATGCGGCCTCCAGCGTATGGCGTGAGCTTCGGGCGGCGACTTGTGAGGTCGCTAATCTAGTGGTTGTTGAAAAGCTTCACAGCCCACTTACCAAGCCCTCTAGAGAGCTGCATTGTGCTGCTTAAAGCCCTGTTGGCTGGATTTGTCTTTGACCTCGGAGGCGTTTTGGTTTTCGCTTTCTTGGTTCGTTCATATGGCAGCTCCTTTTAAGATCTTGTGGTATTCCCTTCCTTGCCTTTTAGACACCAGCTCCGGTGCAGCTATTCGCTGCAAGCTCATGCTTGAGCGCTTGCACGCCTTGGGCATTGAGGTCAAAATCCTCTGCGGCTCGATCACTGATAGCCCTTCTGGTTTAGCCCACCTTGAGAACCTCAAGCGCAACGTAAACTTCCTTGCTTTGCAGTACCCAGCCACTGATGATGCCCACTGCTTCTTGCAGTTCACCTTAGACGGCATTGAGTACTTCATTCACCGCACAGCCGATAGCAGCACAGCTAACATTAAGGCCAGCGAGCAATCCCAGATCTTTAACATCTACTGCCAGATTCTGGAGCAGTATCAGCCTGATATGGTCATGGGTTACAGCGGCGATGTCTTCTCCTCGATGCTACGTCGTGAGGCTCATGAGCGTGGTATCAGTGTGGTTTACGCTCTTTGTAATGGCAGCCATCTCACCTTTGGTTTTAAAGACTGCGACCTCGCCTTTACCACCTCCCAAGCCACCTGTGATTACTACGCAGAGCGTGCTGGTGTAAAGGTCTATCCTGTAGGCAACTTCATTGAGCCTGCAAAGGTTGTTGCCTCACCTGCACAGCGTCAGCCACGCTACATCACCCTCATTAACCCTGATATCGCCAAAGGTCTCTCGATCTTTGTGAAGTTAGCTCTTGCCTACACACAGCGTCACCCAGAAGCACAACAGCGCTTTTTAGTGGTTAAGAGTCGCGGTAGTTATGAGCAAAACCTCATGGCATTGCACCATGCCGATGGCACGCCATTCTTACAGCGTCCGACCGATGGCAGCAATAGGGTAGAGACTCCTTTGGGCATGATCGATGTCTGCGAGCATACTGATCACATTGAGGCGGTCTATGGCCTCACCAAGGTTGTGGTTGCTCCATCGCTATGGCATGAGAGTTGGGGGCGAGTGGTCACTGAGGCTAACCTCAATGGTATTCCTGTGCTCGTCACGCAAAATGGTGGTTTGCTCGAGGCTATGGGTAATGGCTTGGGTGGTATTGCTCTGCCTATTCCAGAGTCTTGCCAAAAGGATATGCTGTGTCTGCCAACAGACGAGGAAATCGCTCCTTACGTCGATGCCTTAGAGCGTTTGCTCAATGAGGACTGGTCTGAGGGGTGTGCTAAGGCCAGTGAGATTAACAGCATCGATCGCAGTGTCGATCGTCTCTATCAGTTGATTTTGCCTTGGTTACAAAAAGGTCAAGAGAACAAGAAGCCATTTGGCCCTGGCAGTGGCTACTTTAACGAGCGTTATTTGCAAAGCCACGCCGATGTCTATCAGCAACAACAAGAACGAAGACTACAACAGCAGCAGTCGCAGCAACAGCAGCAACAGCAGCAACAGCCGCAGCAGTAGCGGCAGTGGCAAGAGAATAGGGGCAGCAAGCGTATCAGGAAGTACTGCATAGCTGTCAGGCGGCTACCTTGAGATACAAGTGTGCCGCGGTCTTCGGTTTTTGGCACAATAGTGGCACGCGATTGCATAGCGCAAGCAAGTTCTATTGCTTGTCGCTATCGAATGTTTGTTTTTGTTGTGCCGAGGCCTGAACCTATGTCTGCTCTTCGCAAGTCTAGCCAAACACGTCTGACACGTCATGTTGATTCTAAGACTAAGACGCCAGTAAAGCGTGTGCATTTGCGTACCTTTTCGCCACGCGGTGGGCGTCGCTCAGGTGCTGCTACTTTCGGTACAAACAACACCAATAGCCAAGCTCAAGCCCAGACTCAAGCTCAGCAGACTAATGCCGGTAATGCCGGTCAGCATGCAGGGGCGGGCGCTGCTAATGAGCGTTATAACCACGCTGAGTATTCGGCAACCGTAACTGACAAACTGCGTGCGGCACAACAGCGCCTGCGTGAGCGTGGTGTTATGGGCTCGAATGATGAGGTTATCGCCGAAGAGCGCCAGCGTTCGCGTGCTGGTGCGCAGCGTGCTGCTCGTAGACAACAACAGGCCCAAGCAGAGCAGGTAAAACCTCATGTTAAGCGCCACGCAATCGCAGCTGTGGTCATCGTGGCTCTCACGCTGCTTTTTGAGCTCATTGGTTGCAATGGCTTTAGCCTCTTTTTCAATACCGAGCGCTATAGTGAGCAGGTGATTAACCTGCCTGTGGCTGAAGGTGTGGGCCGCAAAGGTGTTGTGATCAACGGTGGCAATACGCAGCTCTCGCTTACCGATATCAACAAAGAGGTCAAATCGATCTACATCAAGCTCGATATGGGTGGTAGAGCCTTAGTCCATGGCTCGGTCAGCCTCTCGGATAGCTCGCGTGGGTATGCGCTCTCTAATGCTGCCAATTTCACTGTCTTAGGCACCGCTGAGAGTGGCTCTGATTACTGTGAAGCCTACATCAAGCTCTTGCCTCGTGGAGAGGTGCGTTCCCTCAACATTAGCTTTGCGCCTGCTGATGTGCAGCAAGGTGTGCTCTTAAGCGAGGTGGTGCTCAACAAGAAACCTCCTCTTAAGACCTCTGTAGTGCGTGTCATCTTAGTGGCATCAGTGCTAACACTGCTCTATGTGTTAGCAGCCACCCATATGCGTCAGCGCAAGATTCGCATCGATAGCACCCCATACAAGTTTATCAATCGTGGCATTTTGCTAGTTCAGCTGTTCTTGGCGATCGTGTTCTTTGTGGCGATGAGCCCATACTACGCTACCAACACTGGCTACAAGCCAGCAGGCGATGGCTTTATTCCATACAACACGCCGCAGCGCACTATGCTTGCACCTTTGCCACAAAACGCGCAAGAACTTATCAACAGCGATGCTTACACGCAGATGCTGCATGCGCTGCTTAACAAGAGCCTGCACTTAGGTGTTAGTGCCGACCCATTGTTAGCGCAGCTGCCAAATCCATACGATCCAACAGCCCGTGCTCAAGCCCAGTCGCAATTACAAGCTCAGGCTCAGGCCGTACGTCAGCAAGCTATTGCCCAAGCTAAAAAGCAGGGAGCAGATGATGCTACTGCCATCCAAGCAGGCAATCAAGCCGCTGCTGCCGCACCACAACTGCATTTCCTCTGGGATCGTGTGTACTTTGAGAGCAAGTACTACAGCTACTTTGCTTTAGCTCCTCTGTTTACCATTTATCTGCCAGTCTATGCAGTGACGGGCATGGTTCCAAGCGCAGCTTTGGCGGCCTTTATTGCTAGCCTCTATGCGCTCTTTGCTCTGTACTTTGTGAGCAACCGTATCTTGCGTGTGCTTACAGTGCGCTGCAACCCATTGTGCTTTGGTCTGAGCAAGTTGGCTATGTTCTCTTGCAGCCAGATTTTCTTGCTGCAATTGGCTTTTACTTTCTACGGTCTGCCATATCTCACGGCTATTGCCTTCTTGTGCTTATCTTGGGGCTGTATGCTATCGCTCGCTAGATTCCTGCCTGGACGCTTCCCAGGTGATGATAATCGCGAGGCTAATGCCGCTGCCGCGATGGAGGCTACCAAGCGTGCTAGCAACGCTATGCGTACTCTGTCTAACAACAAGCTGACCCAAGGTATGCGCAGCTTTGGTTTTGCTTTAGAGCAAAATGTCTACTTGCAGCCATGGTGGTGGCGAGTTGAGCTCGTCATCTGTGCTATCGCTACAGTGTTGTTAGCCGCCTCGCGCCCTGAGTGGCTCTTGTACGTGGCAGCGCTGCTGATCCCTCTGTATTTGTTCTTTATGTGCTCGTTATGCGAGATCAAAGATAAGGTCATCAACAGCATTTGCTTGCTTCTACCGCTCATCGCAGGACTTGCAGTGCTGGGTTACTACAACTTTGCTCGCTTTGGTGATGTTTTTGAGTTTGGTCGCACCTATCTGCTGACCTTTGCTGACCAGAGCAATGTGGGTGTTGCTTTGTCGGTAGAGCAGTGGCGTAGTGCCCTGTTCCACTACTTTGCACCTAACGTCAGCTTGGGTACCGCATTCCCATTCATCACTGTCGATGGTGCTGACCCTAATCTCGGTAACTTCATCTACAGCTCAGTTCATACGGGTATCTTTGTCTACCCAATGCTGTTCTTGTTGCCTCTGATCATCACCATGCTGCGCCGTGTGCATAAGGTCAGTCAGCAGCAAAAGGCAGCATTAGCTGCAGCTGAAGCCGCTGCTCAAAGTGGCAGTGATGCTGTGGTAGCTCCTGCCTACAGCCCAGCACAGTTAGCCCTGTTCAAGAGCATTACGTGGGGCTTTACTGCCTGCTTGGTGATGCTGCCATTCATGGCGATCTTTAGTGGCAGCACTATGGGCTTTGATCAGCGCTATGTAACCGATATCGTGGTGGTGGCAGCGATCGTAACCTTTATCGCGCTACAGCTGATCAACTTTGGTGACTACAAGCAAGAGAAGTCCGATGCTGCTGTGCACCGTGGTATGAGCTACGTGGCAGTGATCTTACTGTGTACGCTGACAGTCTTTAAGGGCTTTTTCTTAGCCATTATCAGTAGCGCTGCCTTTGCGGTAGTAAACCCTGAGTTTTATCTCTACCTCAAGGCGATCTTTGATCAGATCAACTTCGCTTAGAGTTAGCTCAAATCTTGGGATAGATTGGCTTGCAGCTGCTAACGAGAATCAGTAGCATGCTTATGTTTTGACCGCTGGTGCAACAGCTACACAAAAACAGGGGCACTTTGCGGAACTGATTTAGAGAAGTGATGGAGAGGAAAGCATAAGCATGGCTCAAGAGCAAGATCAGAAGGAGCAGCAGGAGCAGCAACAGCAGCTGTCGACATCGGCCTTGGCTAAGATCAATTTTGGTAACGACGCCTTTCATTTTGACGGCTACTTTAACTGCCCAAATGTCTTCTTAGATGGCGTGGATGTTGGTGCAACAGGTTTAAACAAGCCTTTGGTGGAAAAGGCTGAGGGTGATGCCAATACTGCACGAATCGCCAGCGACTCAATTTGCGCCGCTAAGTTCATGTACTCCTTAGAGTACATGGGGTGCGAACATGACCCACAGCGCAACCTTTTCTCCTTAATGCGTGAACTCTACCGCATTTGTTGCGATGGCGCTTTGATTGAAGTTAAGGTCGCTAATGCCGCTCTGCCAGCCATCCGCCACAATGATCCTCTGTGGCA
>CALXYZ010000185.1 GCA_944393075.1 uncultured Anaerobiospirillum sp.
CGTAACTTCAGAACCACCCAACTGGCTGCGTGAGGTTAAAATTGTGGGTACCAAAACTTATTGGATTGAGCACTAGCACTTCAGAGAAGTGTTTTGAGTGCCTGCTGTTCTTAGCCCTATTAGCTAGGGAAGGATTATAAGAACACTAAAGCTTAAGGCTTAGCTTAAGGCTTAAGCCTGAGCCACAAGCCTGCATCCTCTTGTCTATCCTAGCCTCCGCGGTCAGTTGCACCACCGAGGCTGCTGAAAAAGCGCATAAACAAGCCATTTCTAAAAATTGCGCAAAAAACGCTTGCACAGCGTCAGAAAATCCTTATAATGAGCACCCGTAGCGAGACAGCAGCAATGCTGAAACGCGAAGCCCAGGTGGTGAAATTGGTAGACACAAGGGACTTAAAATCCCTCGGACTAAACATCCGTGCCGGTTCGACCCCGGCCCTGGGCACCAACAAGCAGCTTTTAGCTGCTTTTGTTGTTTCTGGCCCCTACAAAATCTCAAAGAGTCCTACCCCTCATCCCAAGCATCGCTCTACAATACTGTCGTTGCTGACAAGAGCAAGTTAGATCGACTTTGCAAATTTTAGGCAGTGCATGGCTATGCCTCCAATAATAATCTCTCTAGTGAAAAGGTAGTTGAGCTCCTGCTCCTACATGCAGCTTTTGCAGCTCATACAGCATGAGCGCAGTGGCCTTGATGGTATCGACTGCACCACACAGGCCAATGCGCAAACTGCTACCAACGCGCTAAAATAAGACATTTCCAAAAATAGCGCAAAAAAGTCTTGCACAGTACCAAAAAATCCTTATAATGAGCACCCGTAGCGAGTCAGCAGCGATGCTGAAACGTGAAGCCCAGGTGGTGAAATTGGTAGACACAAGGGACTTAAAATCCCTCGGACTAAACATCCGTGCCGGTTCGACCCCGGCCCTGGGCACCAACAAGCAGCTTTTAGCTGCTTTTGTTGTTTTTGGGCTCTGCAAAATCACTTCAAGCCCACCTCAAAGTTCTCCATTCTTTGCCTACACCTACACTCGGCCACACAAAAACAAAAAAGGCCACCTTGCGGCAGCCTTCTTGTTTCTCTTCTCAAAAGCCTTTCAGATAGTTAGAAGATTTCAAACCAATTGTTGTTATTGCCTTGGCCATGTTGATCGCCGTTCTGACCTTGTCCTTGTCCTTGAGCATTCTGACCATTAGCAGTAGCTGTAGCAGCAGCACCCGCACCACCACCATTAGCACCACCACCATTAGCGTTATTAGCGTTGGCAGTTACCGTTGCGTTAGCACCATCTGCTGGAATTGGCATGCCATCTGGACCAATTTGCATTGGACCTTGAGCTGTGCCTAAACTCTGCTCAACATTCTGTCCTGAAGAACCACCAACATTGTTTCCATTCACGCCAATAGGCATGCCGTCTGGGCCAATGCTTGCTGGGCCACCACCTGGAGTAAATGGAATGATCTCAGGTGGATGATGCACTGCCGTTTGCTCTACCTCTACCTCTGGAGCTGGAGTTGGCTCCTCAGGAACAGGTGCAGGAGCAAAAGGATCGATAACCTCATTCTTTTCTTGCTTCAGGGAATAGTCCTTCGGTGCATAGCCATCAGGTTCTTTGGCCATATAGTCAGGCAAGAAGGAGTGCTCGCCTTGGAAGTATTGGTTGTAGCTCTGGCAGCTTTGCAAAATCTGATCAGAGTAGCGAATAAAACCAGCTAACGGTACAGTGTACTCACGCACCTTAGCACGATTACCTTGAAGCAAACCAATCTTAAGCTGTCCACCCTCACGCATCTGTAAAAACAGATCAGAGAGGGTCTTATCTTGGCCTTGAGTTAAAGGTAAGAAGACAATCTTATCGCTGCTAACTAGATCGCCGCGCAATGAATATTCCTGATTGTCATCAACCATGAAGCGGGCGTAGACGAAGTCGTTGATGCTGTCGTAGAGACGGATATCGAGACTGCTGACTCTCAGCTCCATCATAGGAGTAGCGCTTTCTAACATGCAACTTACCTTAAAGGTATAGCTGTTGATCATGTTGTCCTGCACGGTGATGGCCAGCTCGTGATGAGGCACAGCCTCTTTGACTGACCAACTCTTTGAGGCGCTACCTTTGGCGTAGGTATACTCTGGATCTTCTTGGTAGACCCATTGTCCTTGAGCCGATACAGGTAGATCGCCTATACTTGCTGCAACAGCGGTGTTAAAAGCCGAGCTAGCAGCACCTAAAGATAGAGACAAGCCAATAACCGTACAAATAGAACCTACGGCAGATGCAAGTGTTGTCTGGCACTGATGCGCGCTGAGATTTTTATTAGATCTTCTAATCTTTAGCATGGAAACTCGCTTCTCTCCACAATCGCCAGCTGCGGCGTACTATGCGCACGCAAAAACCGCACGCGATCGCTCATTAAGGCAGCTTTCTCTCTAAACCTACTAATCAGACCTCGAGATCAGACCTATCGGTCAACCTTATCAGTTGGCACTATTAGTCTTGCCACCCATTATGCTTTTCGGAGCCCCTAAAAGCAAAAAACAGCAGCCCCGCTTGAGGCTACTGTTTAGTATGCGCTTGCTATGCGCGTTACCACATCTACCTACCTCTAATACACCTCTAATACCTGCTACCTAGCATTGACATGCTTGTAGATACGTCTGCGGACATATCTGCAGATATGTTCATATCCATGGCTGCGAACAGGCTTTAAGTCTTGATCGCAATCAAGTTTGCTGTACTGCTCACTTGCAGCTTATAGAGGAGGTTCTAGAAATAGCTCTAGAAATGGCTCTAGAAAAGGCTTCTAGAAGAGGATACGGCACTTGAGAGTACCTGGGATTTCCTTTAATAAAGGCACAATCTGCTCAGGCTGATCTGAGTGAATATCCATCACGACGTAGCCAACATCGCCACTAGTTTGCAAGTACTGTGCCGCGACATTGATGTTCTGCTTGGCAAAGACATCGTTGATCTTCTGCATGACGCCAGGAACGTTCTTGTGAACGTGCAGCAAACGCGAGACAGTCTCACGCTTAGCAGGCAGCGAGACTTCAGGGAAGTTCACCGCAGTTAAGGTAGAGCCGTTATCGCTGTAGAGAGCTAACTTCTGAGCGACCTCAATACCAATGTTGCGCTGAGCCTCTTCGGTAGAAGCACCGATGTGTGGAGTTAAGATCACGTTATCAAACTCGCGTAATGGCGAAACAAACTCCTCACCATTAGCAGCTGGCTCCACAGGGAAGACGTCAACAGCAGCACCAGCAACCTTACCCGAGCGCAAAGCTTCAGCCAAAGCATCAACATCAACCACAGTGCCACGAGAAGCGTTGATAAAAAACACGCCATCTTTCATCAGATCTAAGGTACCAGCGTTGATCATGTGCTTGGTAAGGTCAGTCTCTGGCACGTGCAGAGTGACGATATCAGATTGCTTTAAGAGCTCTTCTAGGGTATCGACCTGCTTAGCGTTACCTAAGGTCAACTTGTTTTCGATATCGTAGAAGATCACTTTTAAGCCTAAGCTCTCAGCGATAATGCCAACTTGGGTACCGATGTGACCATAGCCGATGATACCTAAGGTCTTACCACGGGCCTCGTAGCAACCCTTTGCAGCCTTCTTCCAACCACCGCGGTGTAACAGCGCATTACGTGCAGGCACGTCACGCAGCAGCTGTAAGTACTCACCAGTGACCAATTCAGCCACCGAGCGGGTGTTGGAGAAAGGAGCATTGAAAACAGGGATACCTAAGCTTGCAGCAGCCTCAAGGTCAACTTGATTGGTACCGATGCAGAAGCAGCCCACACCAACTAAGCGCTTGGCGTGCTCTAACACTTCACGGGTTAAGTGAGTACGGGAGCGAATACCTAAGAAGTGAACCTTCTCGATCTTGTCTAAGAGCTCTTGACCGTCGTAGGCCTTCTTGTCGTACTCGACATTGGTATAGCCTGCTTTCTTTAACACATCGACAGCACTAGGGTCTACCCCCTCTAACAGCAGGATCTTAATCTTATCTTTGTCTAGTGACAGTGCGTGCATATACCGTGATTCTCCGTAATAACGCGCTAAGTGGTGCTTACACTCTCTAAGAGAGCCATTCAGCCCAAAATTCAGCTATCGAAAATGAAACCATAGCTGAGCCTGCAAGCATGATAACACAGTGAGGGAAAGCCGCTTGCGCGATCTATAAGCTGACAAGCATTCCTGCTATGCAAACGCTTGCAAAAACCAAAACCCAAAAAACTTAAGCCCAGCAGAGCAATCGCTTTGCTGGGCTCAGAATCAATGACTGTTGCGATGAAAGGTTAGCGCCTAGGCTCTGCCTGATTAGGCTTTGCCTATGCTCATTACCTATTAAGTATATTAAGCAGTGTGCTTAGCACGGCGAGCTAAGACAGCATCATTAAGCTCGGCTAACATGGCCTTGGTGTCCTCAAAGCCTACGCAAGCGTCGGTGATGCTTTGGCCGTAGACTAACTTGCTGCGATCACCGCACAGGTCTTGGCGGCCTTCAACTAAGTTAGACTCAATCATCACACCGAAGATGCGATCAGAGCCAGAGCTGATCTGGGTAGCCACATCATGGCAGACCTCAACCTGCTTCTTGAACTGCTTCGAACTGTTCGAGTGCGAGAAGTCGATCATCACACGCTGTGGCAACTTAGACTTCTCTAAGAGCTCACAAGCTTGGCCTACTGCCACAGAGTGGTAGTTTGGCTCTTTACCACCACGTAAGATGATGTGGCAGTCATCATTACCTAAGGTATGAGCAATAGCGACGTGGCCCATCTTGGTCACGGTCATGAAAGTGTGCTCATGCTTAGCAGCGACCACAGCATCCACAGCGATCTTTACTGCGCCATCGGTAGCATTCTTAAAGCCCATAGGGCATGACATACCAGAAGAGAGCTCACGATGGATCTGCGACTCGGTGGTACGCGCACCAATAGCACCCCACGAGATCAGCTCATCGATGTACTGTGGCGAGATCATGTCTAAGAACTCGGTAGCAGCTGGCATACCCATCACATTGATATCAACTAAGAGCTTACGGGCAATACGCAGACCGTTGTTGATATCGTAGGAGTTGTCTAAGTTAGGGTCGTTGATGAGACCTTTCCAACCGACAGTGGTGCGTGGCTTCTCAAAATACACACGCATAATGACCTCAAGCTGATCCTTGTACTGCTCGCGCAGTGGCAGTAACTGCTGAGCGTAGTCGATAGCAGCAGCAGGATCATGGATCGAGCAAGGGCCGGTGATCACGATTAAACGGTCACTTTCACCGTGTAAGGTGGAGTGAATGGCATTTCTCGTCTTGAAAACGAGCTGATCGGTTTCTTTGGTCGTCGGAAATTTCTCAATCACGGCGACTGGTGGCAGGAGAGCTAACACGTTGTTCATCCTTGTGTCCACAATGCCGTCGCGGTAGAGCGGCGGCTGTGAAATCATTGGTTCATTCTTGAAGTTCATAAAGACCGCCTATTTAGATAGACCAAGCAAAATAACGATAGTAGTGGTAACGGGTAAAAGCAAAAGCAGCGCGCGTAAATCGCAGGTTGCGTCCTAACAGCACATTAAGACCATTAGACACAATCGAAGAGCCCTCACACACGCTCACGGAAAGTGGCGTACTTAATTGCGAGAGAGCATGCAACTTAAGTAAATTTGATGCTTTCATTTTGTTACAACTACCAAGGGCTAAGGAAGAACACCGCATCGACTGTCTGCCGCACCACTACTAACAAGAAAACGGCAAAAAGAAGAAGAAGAATAGGCCTTTCCTATGCCCAATCAAAAAGGAAAAAAGTTAATCACAAGTGCTGCCTGACTCCGAAATACCACTTAGAGCTCATAGCTCGGAGCTCGGAGGCTTATCACAGCCTGAACCTAGGCCTAACGCGCAAGCAGCTGTTTGATTAGATTACCCGAGTCCTTGCTGCGGTAAGAGCATATGCCCTTGAGAGAGAGTGCGTAGTACATAGCGCATAGCGCATAGTGCACAGCACACATTCAACCGAGCAAAAACAGCGGAAATGTTCGACCATTGTAAGAGTGATAGACCTTTCACTCAAGTTTGCGCAGCCCTACCCACGCAGTGAGCGAGGGTTTTGCACTATTTAAGAGCACAGAATTTGGTTATTATCACATCACTATCTTTGCGCAAACGCTTACAAAGCAATGCACAAGTGCCATGCAAGATAGCAGCTTTAGCCACTAACTGCAAACCACAACAAGCACAGACCACTATACAAATGGCTCACACAAGCCATTTATTGGCACTTTACCGTGAATGAGCAGCAAGATGATTGCGCATCTGAAAGATGAGCCAGAAGAAGACATGCGGCCAGTGAGTCTGTATAGCCACACTGACCGCAAAAAGAACAGCACCTAAGGACTGTTTTACCTGTGGACACTACCTTAGACAAAGAGATTTTCAGCCTAACTCCTAAGAGTTAAGAGCTGAAAGCAAAACTGAAGACGGGCTAGTCCTGAGCCAGCTTGTTTAAAGAGTCACCAGTAAAACGGTAGCCAGTCCAGTCATCTAAGACCACGCAGCCATGCTTCTTGTAGAACTCAATGGCGTTCTTGTTCCAGTCAAGGCAGGACAGGTCTAAGCGGCCACACTTACGCTCAATAGCAATATTAGCCAAAGTGCTCAATAGGAACTTACCAAAGCCTTGCTTGCGGTACTCAGGGATCACGAAGAGATCCTCTAAGTAGATGCCACCTTTGCCTAAGAAGGTCGAGAAGTTGTAGAAGAAGAGAGCAAATCCAACTTCATTGCCAGTATCATCAATAGCAAAGATGACCTCAGCGGTACGACGCTCAAAGAGCCACTCCTCTAAGAGCTCAGGGGTAGCCGTAACCTGATCACCAAGCTGCTCAAAGTGAGCTAAGTCCTTGATGAACTTCAAAATCAGCGGAATATCATTGCGTGCAGCAAAACGATATGTCTTTGCCATAGTGACCTCCTTAGGTCAATGACCTGCATCCAAACCCAATCGCCTATATTGTGGCAACCAGTGTCACAGCTCGGCACAGCAGCATGCACCAGACAATGAACCATGTACCACGACTCACGAGCCACGCCATGCACCAGTTGCAGCTAAACGTCACTCACCACCACAACATCGGTGGCAAGATTAGCTATTTTTATCTTAGCGCACAAAGCAAGGCAAACGGCAGAAACAACACCACACAGCCACACAATCTGCAACTTTTGCCAACTGCATCACTAAAGGCAATAGGTGAATACAAATCACAGCTCTAGTGCCCGATCCAATAAATTTTGACCCATCTTGATGGCTTGTTAGCCATCAATTATCGATAACTTCAAAACACT
>CALXYZ010000186.1 GCA_944393075.1 uncultured Anaerobiospirillum sp.
GAAAGGAAAGGATGAAAGAGGAAAGTTTTGGAATGGTAGGGGAAATTAAAATGAAAAAAGGGTGAAGAAAAAAAAAAAAAAAAAAAAAAAAAATTTTTGTGTAGAGAGCAGCCGACTGTTGTGCAAAGCTTTCCTCGAAGAAAGTAGTGCACCTATTTGTGCATACTTCTAAGGCCACCCAGACGGCGCTAAGATGCAGCCATCGACCACAAGGACGCAAAGCCTAAAAGCAAACAAGCGAACAATCTATCGATCTATCGGTTGATCGATCGGTCGGTCAATGGGTCGATCGATCAATCGATCAAGAAAGCCTGCGACCTTGGAACACACAGGATCTGTTATTTGAGGAAAGAACCATGGCCAATTTTGCTAAGTTATCTCTTGCTGCTGACGCTCCACGTACCGAGTTACACAACGATCTGCACTTAACTGGCTGCGAAGTTTCCTTCAACCAGTTACCAGCTGGTGTGGCTATCCCTTTCGTTCACGCTCATAAGGAGAATGAGGAGGTTTACCTCGTTACCCGTGGTGCTGGTGAGTTCTATTTAGATGGTGAGATTGTGGCAGTGAAAGCAGGTGACTGCTTACGCGTCGACCCAAAGTGCGAGCGCTGCATCAAGGCGGGCGCTGAAGGCATCGCCTACTACTGCATCCAAGCTAAGGCCGGCTCTTTACAGCACTTCACCGCTGATGATGGTGTGATGTGCGAGACCAAGGCCTTCCAATAGGACCAAGTCTCTTAGGCACCTACTAGCCTTTATTGTGCATTTTTTAATTTGTGGTATTACCCATAAGGTAGCGTCCGCGTTCGACTCTACATTTTCTTGGCAACTGCCTTACACGATACGCATTGCTTAATCCTAATAAAGCCTCAGGCATGAGTGATCAAGGATATTGTCTCTTAGCCTTGTCTGATGCAAGATGGTAAATTATAGAGGTTCCCTTTCGTTTTTAGCCACCTTACGACTAGCCCTAATTACTAACGACGGTAGTAGGCGCAAAGCCCGCACAGTTAAGGCCTGATAAGTCTAAAGGCTCAAAGCCAGTTTGTCCCTGCATTTGGCGAAAAACCTTGGGTGTACTACCAAAGTGCTGCTTAAAGATCTTAAAGAAGTAGCTTATGCTCTCAAAGCCATGACGTAGCGCAATATCGTTAATGGCATCATTGCTCAGAAGAATGTCTTGGGCGGCGCGATTCAGTCGAATGATGTTGATATAATCAATAAAGCTCTGATTGGTGAGCTTCTTAAAGAGGCGGCAGAAGTACTGGCGGGTGACGTTGAGGCGTGCTGCCACATCAGCAATCGATAATGGGCGGTTGTAGTTGGCGTTGATGTAAACAAAGAGTTCTTTGATACGGGCTTCTTTGGAGTTACAAATTTGCGCACGGCGTACTGGACGCTTGTTGAGATAGCCGTATTGGTAAAGCACACCTAAGATCTGCAAGAGGCAGCCTTTTAGTTGCAAGCGCATGCCTGCTTCTTGGTACTTTGCAAAGCGATCCATAAACGACAGCAACACATCAAGCTGCTCAAAACCAGGGTCACCACAGCGAATCGGCAAGGTAGGAGCCATCGTGCCACAGGCTAGCTCGTGCAGCATATTACCCTGAGCCTCATCAAAGCGCACCAACTCCAACACATGAGGGTCGAACATAGTGTGGTTGACCTTTCCTACCCTTTTAAAATTCAGGCGATGGAGCATACCGCTTGGGATAACCAAAATCGTAGGCGCATCGAAAGTCATCACCTGATCGCAAAAATGCACCTCAAGCTTGTGCCCTTCAAGCACATGCATGATCTCGGCTTCTGGGTGCCAATGCCAGAGGTTATAACAAGGGCCGTTCTCGCTTTTCCAGTGATGGCAATCTACAGGAAAGATTGCAGTACCGTTAGGCAGAGGCTCAAGCAAGCGCTCATCGCGCTCTAAACCACGACCACTAACTTGGCACTTAATGCTACTGCCGTCGCCTTTAGCAGCGCCCACCCCTACTCCTGCACCAACGCCCACCTTGACGCTAGCTCTGACGCTTGCTCTGACGCTTGCTCTGACGCTTGCTCTGACGCCAGCACCGACTTCAACCTTGCCATCATTAGCTACACTCATTCTAGCAGTAGTCTCCTGAGGCCTTTTCGCCGCGCCCATATACCCTCCAACAACTGATACTATCTCCCAATAGTCCCATGCATCCCCTCGATAACATTTGGCTATAGCCTATCAGAAATTAATATTGGTCTTTGTGTGCTTAATGCCTTATCTTAGCGGCGGTTTTCACGAAAACACAACTATCAGACGCCGCTTTTTGCTTCACCCTTCATGCTTTTTGTGTATGGGCGCACAACAACAAGCTTGCACTGATGGTGTGATTCACTCTTCTAAGGAACGATAATGTTTGAGAAAGGCCATCGTGCAAACACTTTGCACGGCTTACTGTTAATCGCCCTCTTTACCTTTGCTTCGTTTTACTTAGCAGATCTTCCTTTTGTTAAAAGCCTCTCTTTAAGCCCACTGATCGTCGGCATCTTACTCGGTACCATCTACGCTAACACTCTGCGTATCAAGCTTCCTGAGGAGTGGGTACCAGGCATTAAGTTTTGTACCAAGCAGATTCTGCGTACTGGCATCGTGCTCTATGGCTTCCGTCTGACCTTGTCTGACGTGATTGCAGTGGGGCTGCCAGCCATTGTGGTGGATGCCATCATTGTCTGCGTGACCTTAAGCTTAGGCGTGTTCTTAGGCAAGGTCTTAAAGATGGACGGTCAAACTGCTCTGATGACCGCTACTGGTAGCTCTATCTGCGGTGCGGCAGCAGTTTTAGGAGCAGAGTCGGTGGTGAAGTGCCCTAGCCACAAGACAGCTATCGCTGTCTCCACTGTGGTGATCTTCGGTACCATCGCCATGTTCCTCTACCCAATCATGTATCGCTCTGGTCTCTTAGACGCCTTAGGTGATGTGGGTACTGCTATCTACACTGGCTCCACCTTACACGAAGTGGCGCACGTGGCTGCTGCTGGTAACGCCATGGATCCAGATGACAGCTTAGGCATCGCTGCAACCGCCACCATCACCAAGATGATCCGCGTCATGATGTTAGCCCCAGTCTTAGTAGTCATGGCCATCATCTTAGCTAAGCTCCGAGCCAAGAAAGCCGCCGCTGAGGCTGCTGCCAACAACGCTAGCGGCGCTAATGGCGCTAACGGCGCTAACAGCACCGCTGCAAACACCGCCGAGCCAGCTAAAGAAAAGACCAAGATCACTATCCCATGGTTTGCTATCGGCTTCCTCTTAGTGATCGTCTTAAACACCTTCTTACAGCAAGCTTTTGATGCCGAGACCGTCAAGGACATTCCACTTAACAGCACCATCGAGTACATCGATACCTTCTTGCTGACGATGGCCATGACTGCCTTAGGTACTGACACCAGCTATGACAAGTTCAAGGCTGCAGGTGCTAAGCCATTCTTACTGGCAGCTCTGCTCTTTGTCTGGCTGTTAGTAGGTGGCTACTTCTTAGCCCTCTACATCCCAGCACTCTTTGTCTAAAGAGCGCCTAACCAAATCACAATAACATTACAATCGACAAACAATCCGTGCCCGCCCAAGCTAGTTTGTGCGGGCGCGTCTTTTTCTCAATATCCACCCTTCCCTTTACCCTAGCCATAGCCCTACTCCCTTCGCATCGATCACTATTGGCCATTGAGCTTGCTCAGTCTGCGTATAGCAAAAATGATAAAATACGGCCTTGTGCGCTACACCATTAGGATTGGCACACCATCACACTCCCTGTTTTAGATTCACCACCCATTAAGGTAAGGATAAGGATTGAGCCATGGCGGCTATGTTTCACTTCCTGCAAAATGCAATCAGCACAGCTACACAGCACCGTAGCGCCCGCTCTTATCTCTCATTAATGCTTCGCATTCTGCTGCTGCCTGTGCTCGCTTTTGCTCTCAGTGCTTGTAGCTCTTTGCCAGAAGGCACTAGTGCTCCAAAGCTCAACATCGAGAGCGTGGTACTGCATAAGGATGCTACCGAGCCTTACTTTGTAGTGAACTACGTCTTAGAACACAACTCGGCTGCCCCACTACCAGTGGTCGCAGTGTCTGCAGACGTGTTCTTAAACGACATCAAAGTAGCCTCCACCTACGAGAGCTATAGCAATAATAGCCAGATGATTCCACCTCATGAGCAGGTGCGTTTGAGCCTCACAGTGCCAGTTAAGTATGTTGGTGCGGCCGCAATGGACTCTTTGAGTAACAACTCCCTGTTAATTCTGCAAGGCTCCTGCGCCATGACCGTAAGCATCACTCATGACCAAAGCCTCAAGAGTCTCAACCCAAGCAGTAGCTACAATGGCCTCATTGGCGTCGAGCGCTAAGCCTCAATACTACATAGCTGCTACACAACTGCTACACAACTGCTAAAAGCAACAACGTTTTCCACCACCGATCAAAAAGGATGATCCATGGCCTTTAGTTCTAATCAGTCATTTGAGCCACGCGTAGGCACGGCCCAATTAGTCTTTGGTGTGATCTACGCCTTAATCACCTTAATTGCCCTCTGCTTGGCTTTTTATGTCACGCAAGAAGGCCGCTCGCCATATCTGCATTATTTTATGGCGCTGCTTTTTGCCATCATGGCTGCCAAGTCCTTTATCATCGCCGCCCGCGTCAAGAAGTTAGTCCGTGAAGGCGTGTACTTTGAAGCTGAGGTCGATTCCTGCGAGCCAGTGCGTGGCATTACCGTGATCAAAGGTGTCTGCGATATCCCTGACTACGGCTTAATCCACATTGAGTCCAGATTGGTTGGTGAGAGCATTGGCCGTGAGATCAAGGCTTTTATGGTTGAACACAAGCAGCACAAGCTCCCTGCCTTAGTAGTAGGCGTAAACACCAAGCGCCCACGCGGCATGTTTACCGTGCGTGGCGACCATGGTCACCTCGTGGTCGAAAGCGCCATGTTAAAGGGCCAGACAAAGGAAGACTTAGAGGAAGCTAAGGCCAATAACAGTGCTTTTGATGCAGCAACCGCCCGCGCCAAAGAGCAGACTCGTGCTCAAGAAGAGCAAAAGCAACGCGAGTTAGAGCAACAAGCACAAGCACAAGCTGAGGAAGAGCCTCAGGTTCAATCTGAAGCACCAGCTGAGGCTACTGCTACTGCACCTGCACAGGAACAGACCCAAGAGCAAGCTCCAAGCGTGGCTCCACGCGATGATGAGCGTGATGCTGCCATCATGGATGCGCTCAAGGCCAAAGAGCAGAAGTAATGGCCTAGTGGCCAACGTATAACAGCCCGCTCCCTAGAACTATAGCGGGTCTAGCCCCTAAAAAGCGAAATACCCTGCGGTGTTTCGCTTTTTTGCTGGCGTGCACAAGCGCGATTTTTGCTTGCAGCACATGTCAGAGTGGCTTAAGATTGAGGTTTTACGCACGCGGCTGCGTGTGTACCAAATCGTTTTTTCGATATCACTTGGGGTGGAGGCGAATACGAGCGCGCTTTAGCCCTGTTTCTTAAACAAGTAGGAGCATTCGATGTCTCTTGTCTCGATTAAAGATGTGTTAAACCATCAATGCGCTGTCGGTGACACCATCACCGTCGGCGGCTGGATCCGTACCCGCCGTGACTCTAAGGCCGGTTTTTCTTTCTTAGCAGTAAATGATGGCTCCTGCTTCAATAATCTTCAGGTCTTAGCTCCAAACACCTTAGAAAACTACGAAAGCGAGATCTTAAACCTCACCACTTCTTGCTCTGTAGTGGTGGAAGGTACCTTAGTGGCCTCCCAAGGCAAGGGTCAGGACGTTGAGTTACAGGCCAGCAAGGTACAAGTCCTAGGCATGGTGGAAAACCCAGACACCTACCCAATGTCGGCTAAGCGCCATACTGTTGAGTACTTACGTGAGTACGCTCACTTACGTCCACGCACCAACTTAATCGGTGCTGTGATGCGTATCCGTAACTCCTTAGCTTACGCTCTGCACTCCTTCTTCCAAGAGCGCGGCTTTATGTGGGTTTCTACTCCATTAATCACCGCCTCTGACTGCGAAGGCGCAGGCGAGATGTTCACCGTCACCAACTTTGACTTAGACAACCTGCCAAAGGATGCCCAAGGCAAGGTCGACTTCAACCAAGACTTTTTTGGTAAGCACGCTTACTTAACCGTCTCCGGTCAGCTCAACGTTGAGACCTATGCTTGTGCTTTCTCTAAGGTCTACACCTTTGGCCCAACCTTCCGCGCCGAAGAGTCCAACACCACTCGCCACTTAGCTGAGTTCTGGATGTTAGAGCCTGAGATGGCCTTCGTCGACTTAGACGGCTGCGCTAAGGTTGCTGAGGATATGCTCAAGTATGTCTTCAAGCGCATCTTAGAAGAGCGTGCTGATGATATGGCCTTTATCGCTGAGCGTGTAGACAAGGACGCTATCGCTCGCTTAGAGCGCTTCATCGCTGCTGACTTTGCTCAGGTCGACTACACCGACGCTATTGAGATTCTGCAAAACTGCGGCAAGAAGTTTGAGTACCCTGTGTCTTGGGGTATCGATTTACAGTCCGAGCACGAGCGCTACTTAGCTGAAGAGCACTTCAAGTCCCCAGTGGTCGTGAAGAACTATCCAAAGGACATCAAGGCCTTCTACATGCGCCAGAACGAAGATGGCAAGACCGTGGCAGCTATGGACGTGTTAGCCCCTGGCATTGGTGAGATTATCGGTGGTTCGCAGCGTGAAGAGCGCTTAGAACTCCTAGACAAGCGCATGGATGAGCTTGGCTTAAACAAGGATTCCTACTACTGGTATCGCGACTTACGCCGTTATGGCTCCGTTCCTCACTCTGGCTTTGGTTTAGGTTTCGAGCGTCTGATCGTCTATATCACTGGTATCGGCAACATCCGCGACGCCATCCCATTCCCACGCTTCCCACGCAACGCTAACTTCTAATCAAGACAGCGTGTGAAAACGTGTTGCAAGCTAGGAGCCGCGCGCAGTGCGCAGTGTGCTGCGCCTAGCTGCAGACGACGGGGATTTGAGCCTAGATTTTCATAAAAACGGCGTTCATGGGAGACAGACTGACTGGCCCTACGACAGGCACAATTGCCCTTGACCATGTCCTTATGGGCACGGCTCGCGATAGGAGCACTTGTCATTGACTATACCCTTGTGGGCATGGCCATCAGTAACGCTTCGAGGAAGGGCCGGCGGGCTCGTAATAGGCGTACTTGTCCTTGACCATGCCCTTGTGGGTATGGCCATCAATAACGCTTCGAGGATGGTCTGGTGGGCTCGTAATAGGCACACTTGTCCTTGACCATGCCCTTGTGGGTATGGCCATCA
>CALXYZ010000187.1 GCA_944393075.1 uncultured Anaerobiospirillum sp.
TATTTCCCAACCAACGTAGTCCGTCCCATGACGGACTGAAGCTAGACAACTTAGGCTTGATCTCTCAAGCCTCGGTCATAAGACCGCAGGTAGTTGACCTAACGATCAGATCAACGCTCAGATCAGCACTCAGATAATGGTCTCAGGGCTGAGATGAGAGCACCGAGCCTAGGCGCACGTGCGCGGTTGGCTCCTAGGTTTGGTACTTACAACAAGGCAGGGCGGCCTGAGGCACAGCCCTGCCTTATTGAAGTCCATCATGCCCTTGGGGGCATGCTTGGGAGGTAGAGAGCTACGCTAGCAGGCGCTAGCGACTTGCTCTTACTATTACTTCCAAGGAGCGGTGATGGAGTTGATGTTGTCTGGGTATGGCATACCCTTGCTCTTACGGATGGCTTCCTCTAAGCCAATTAAGTAAGTAGCACCTAAGGCACGGTCGTATAAGCCGTAGCCAGGGCGTGCGACCTCACCCCAAATCTCACGGCCGTGGTCTGGGCGAATTACACCATTGAAGCCAACCTCAACTAAGGCCTTCACGATCTCGTAGAGGTCTAAGCTACCAGTGCAGGAGACGTGGGAGCTCTCGTGGAATTGGTGATCACCAGTGTGCAGCACATTACGCACATGGGCGAAGTGAATGCGCTTGGAGATGATTGGGTTACGGATGATCTTTGGTAAGTTGTTGTTAGGGTTGGAGCCCAACGAGCCAGTGCAGAGGCTGAAGCCGTTTAATGGGCTGTCGTTAAGCTGAGCAATCTTCACTAAATCCTCTTCGCACTTGGTGATGCGTGGGATACCAAAGAGGTCATAGGAAGGATCGTCTGGGTGAACACCCATCTTGATGTTGTACTTCTCGCAGGTTGGCATGATAGCGTCTAAGAAGTACTTGAAGTTAGCACGGAGTTCATCACCGGTCATGCCCTTGAACTTGTTGATCTGGGCAGTGATTTCGTCCTTACGGCTTAACTCCCAACCTGGCATCTCAAAGCCGTTGGAGTTGTTGGCAATGCGCTCGAACATTTGCTCAGCGCTTAAGCCTTCTATGTCCTTGCCATCATAGGCTAAAGCGGTGGAGCCATCAGGTAATGGCAGAGCTAAGTCAGTACGGGTCCAGTCGAACACTGGCATGAAGTTGTAGCAGACTAAGTGAATGTCGTTCTTGCCAACAGCCTCTAAGGACTTGATGTAGTTCTCGATGTACTTGTCGCGGGTAGGGGCGCCGTACTTGATGTCCTCGTGGACATTGATGCTCTCGATACCTAAGAGCTTGAGGCCAGCCTTTTCGACCATAGCCTTGCGAGCACGAACGTCCTCCTCAGGCCATGGCTCACCAGCAGGGAGCTCATGTAAAGCGGTGATCACGCCTTCCATACCTGGGACTTGGCGGATCTTCTCTAACGAAATGCTGTCTTGCTCTGGTCCAAACCAGCGCATGGTCATGTGCATCATAGGCAACCTACTCCACAAAAAATTTAAAGTAACAGCTTCAAAGCAAACATCAGAGGATGTATAAGCGTCTTCCTCAAAAGCGGTCTAAAGCCCTAGACCACAGTGACGCGCAACAGATCCAGATCGAAATCGAAATCGAGTCTGCGTAGCTCAACTTATCTTATTTAATTTAAGCCTAGCATCCGTCTGCTCTCAAGTTTGCAATGAAAGCTGAACTAAACATCTCACATTAGCCATTAGTATAGGCTTTCCCGTGATTACATACTAGTATGTAAGTTACCTTGATCACGTTTTTTGAGGTGGCAAATTCCAAATTTGTGAGCTGCTTATTATTTCCTAAAAAGGATCTTTTTGTTCCTTATTAACGTCCACGCCCAAACTGCATGTGATTGCCCTAAATCCGCTCACCATTTCCCACACCCAACAACCAAAACTACGCTCACTTGCTTTGCTGCGACTTTGCTACTGCCCTACTGCTCATAACTGTAAGGCGCAGCTGTCGCCTACAGCCTTAACTATCCCTACCGTCAACACCAACCTGCCCCCGTACCATCATGACTGCTATCGCTACCTTTATTACCAAGCTCCCACAGCTACTGCATGCTGCGGCCCGTGCTAGCGTGTGTGTGGCGCAAGGCTGGTATCCGTAGCGCCTTTGTTGCGCGTTTACTGCTTTGCGCTATTGGACACTAGCCCGAGCCTCATTAAATGAAGTGTGCTGTGACCGAGACTAAAACACTTCCTCACTTTGGTTGAGCTTAGCCCAACACTCTTCTCTACACTCTTCTCTACTCTCTTCTCCACTACCTTTATATGAGTCGTCTTAGCTGGAGTCAGACCAAGCTCGCCTATCGTGATTCATGCTGGTCTGTGTTTGAGCTGCAAAGAGTGTGATTTGTTGATAAGATTGTGACCTAGAGCAAATTTTTACAAATCTATGAGTATTTGGAGAAAATTTTCATTAAGCAAGGCTTATAATCAATGAAAATTTGTAACATTGAGCTTATAGGCTTAAATAAGCCGCGCAGCGCCTCTATTGCGAGAGTGCTTCACCCTGCTCTGCTATTGAGTTCATGTAAGGTGACTCCATCTCGTAAGCCGTTACAAAGTGCTTCTGATGGCACCTTAGTGTTTTTTAGCGCTACTTGTTCTTTGCTTCGCTGTGCTGTGCTATTAGGGGCGATTTAAAACTGATTCCATGTGCTTAGTTGCTTGCTTAAGCTCTTTGGTGTTGGTGCTGTCGTTGTTTTGTTAGATGTGAGTGTGCCGCGTACTACGTGCCTTACTTTTGCCTTTGACTCATAGGCGTTAGGCGCTTTTAGTGGCAGGAATTCATAAGGATGGCTATGAGAATTTTAGATACTATCCAAGCCGCCGAGAGTACGTTGACCAAATCGGACTTGGCCTTATGGCACTACATCAAAGAAAAAGGTGTGGATGCCTGCAATGCTCCGATCTCGCAGATAGCCCAAAGCTGCAACGTCTCTCATGCCACCGTCACCCGCTTTGCCCGCAAGTTTGGCTTTGATTCGCTGCAATCTTTTAAGATTGCTTTGGCTCAAGAGCTTGGTCCTAGCGATAAGTTAGGCCACCTCATCTCGATCAACATTTCCTACGACGAGAGCTCCGAGGATACAGCCGACAAGCTCTCGCAGCTTGTAGCTTCAACAATTCAACAAACTGCACAAAACGTCGATCACAAGAGCCTACAGTTCATTACCAAGGCTCTGATCAGTGCTCGCCGCGTCTTCTTTATTGGTAAAGGAAACAGTGGCTTTGCGGCCTTAGATAGTGCCTACAAATTCAACCGCATCGGCATTGATGCTCGCGCCATCACCGACACCCATGAGATGCTGATGCAATGCACTCTACTGAATAAGAAAGATGTAGTGGTTGCGTTCTCGAATTCAGGCAACACCCCTGAGGTAATTCAAGCAGCCAAGCTCTCTTTGCATGAGGGCGCTAAGGTCATTGCTATCAGCGCTGAAGAGCAAAGCCAATTAGTGCAAGTTGCTACCGATCGCCTGCTCTATGCCATGCGTGAGAGCTGCTTAGACTCAGGCTCGATCTACTCTAAGACTGCCGTTTTCTTCATCATCGACCTCATCTACACCGAAGTGTGTAAGAAATTAGGTCAAGCCGCCATCAACGTGAAGCGCAAGACCAACACCGCGCTCAAAGAAGTCTGCAATCTAGACCAAGACACATCAGCTGCCCTGATGGCAATTAATCAACGCCATGCTGCTGATGAGGAGTTTGTCGCTCACGAAAATCAACTTGACGACCAAGATCAAGATCAAGATCGGATCGATGACGCCTTGGGTGATGACCTCAAAGAGGACGCTTCGTCTTAAGACCATTTTTTCGTTGACCCTGTGTCACCACTACAGCCCACTGTGCACAGCATACGCGGGCTTTTCCGTTAGCTTTCGCGCCCCTGAAGCGCGTGCTTCAAGCACCAATTCATCACGCCCCTTGAAGCCGTGAGGAACTGACTTGAAGTGTTTTTGAGGAGTGATATATGCGTATTTATCGTGCCAGCAACTATCAGGAGTTAAGCCGCAAGGCCGCCAACATCATCTCGGCACAGGTGATCATCAAGCCTAACAGCGTCTTGGGCTTAGCTACTGGCTCTAGCCCAATTGGCACCTACAAGCAGCTCATTGAGTGGTACAACAAGGGTGACCTCGACTTTGCTGAGGTTAAGACCGTCAACTTAGACGAGTACCGTGGCTTAGGCAAGGAAAGCGATCAAAGCTACGTCTACTTCATGCACCACAACTTCTTTGACCACATCAACATCAAGCCTGAGAACATCAACATCCCTGATGGCAAGAACCCAGACGCTGCTGCTGAGTGCGCTCGTTACGACAAGGTTATCGAGAGCTTAGGCGGTATTGATATCCAGCTGTTAGGTATCGGCCGCAACGGTCACATTGGCTTTAACGAGCCAGGTGCTGCCTTTGAGAAGGACACCCACTGCGTCGACTTAACTGAAAGCACCATTGAGGCTAACAAGCGCTTCTTCGCCTCTGCTGATGATGTGCCTCGTCAGGCTTACACCATGGGCATTCGCTCCATCATGCACGCCAAGCAAGTGCTCTTAATTGCCTATGGTAAGGATAAGGCTGAGGCCATCTACAAGTCCTTCTGGGGCCCTGTCACCCCTGAGGTGCCAGCTTCCGTGCTGCAATTACACCAAAACGTAGTGTTAGTAGCTGACGACGACGCCTTAAGTCTCGTTAAGTAAAAAGCGCACTACGCGCACAGCGCCCGCCCCAGCATCTACGATACGCGAGCGCTAAACAAGATCAAGCCCTGCAGGCGCAAAAAACGTTTGCAGGGCTTGGTCGTTTTTGGCGTAGTACCTAATCAATGCTCACGCCTAAAAAGAGCGTAACCCCTGAAGGAAAGGACGGGAAAGTAAGGCGAGGAGAGGTCAGTAAAGAATACAGGGAGAGTCTGCATGCTCAACTGCCCAAAGCACATCTTGCTCTAAACCCAAAACTCGTTGGGATAGAAAGTGTCATGCGGTTTAGAGCAGACTTGGCAGTGATAGAGACCTACTCCCCATATGATTCTAAGTTGTATGATTCTGCCTGAAAGTATCAAATAGGGTGAACGGCTGAATGGCACTATTCGTATCATCTGCCGCAACAAACCCGCATATTTAAGGCAAATCTGAGTACGGCTTTAGATCGACGTTAGCTGGTCACTATTTTTCATTTGGTGATCACAACGTATAGCTTCAGAAACGGCGTGTTTATGCCCGTACTAGACGAATAGTAGCAATCTACTGTACACCTTGCTTGATACTTTCAGGCTAGATGGAGCTTGTGTATTCTTAATCAAGTACAAAAATAGACCTGAGAGTGGCGATCACTTGGTCGCTTTTGCTCGGCCCAAAGTAGCGACCATCAAAGCTATCGGGCTTGTCGTTGATCAGTAGCAACTCACCTTCTTGAAGTACACGTTGCACGCGAACCTGCGGCATTTCACACCCCTCACCATCAGTTAAAGCTTGCTGGCTATTGGATATCAGTACACCGTTGACCTTAACACCTTGTGGTTCAATAGCCACATGATCACCTGCCACAGCAACTACCTCTTTTCCTATTGGAGCCATCCCATATGGGCACTTTCCGGCACCAAGGTAATTTCGCTCAGAAGCAATTGCCGCAATCTCATCTTGTAGACAGACTAAGACCACACTCCCACGCGTGATCGGCGAAACGCTTAAGACATCTACTGCACGTGCACTATCTTCTTTGATCTCGTAACCAAAGAACGACACCTCTACCTGAGGCCTATAGCTAGCCTGATAAAGGCCATACGGCAATGACGGTGTGGTGTTGATGTAGATATCAAAAGCATAGAAACAGAGGTTTACCACTAAGCTCAGCATAAAGAGAGCAGCAGCACTCCATAGCACTGCACGACATAGGACTTGGTGAAGCTTAGTGCGCCCACGACGCCTCATCACTGCACAAGCAGAAAAGGCTTGCAAACGATTGCCAAATGATCTTAGTACAAAGAGAGGTAAATGCAGAGAATGGATGTGGTTGTGGAGGGAGAGATGCAGGAACTGCTTAAAAAGAGCACATGCTAGCAGTAAACGTAGACATCGACCCCATATCCACGGTTTAGATGGGGCAGTCATGGGAACTCCTTGGGGAGCTAAAGGTAGGACAAAATGAGCTTTGTGCACGTGCAGGCACTAGAGGTGAAGTTTGGTCTCTAGCGAGTAGCGCTACTGTCACTGTGAGGCGTTAGCTTCTTATTACGCCTTTAAGCTTGATTGTGTGGGGCTGGGTGACGCCGCTTGGGTATGTATTTGGGATAGAAGGGATATCGGCATCATCTCAGGCTCAAGCTCAGTGCCCTGCACGTGGCCAAAGTTCTGGGATGCTCTAATCATAAAAGGCAAAAATGATGAGAAACTTAGGAAGCCAATAAAATCGCAAAAAAGCGAACAAAATTGAAAAGGAGAGGAAGAAGAAAGGGAATGAAGAGGAGAATTAATACAGGGCACAAAGCTTAGCACGCGGATCGCGCCAAGGATGGCTACAACAAACCTCTGCTGCTCATTCCATCCCCGTGCTCATGGCTTGATGCCAACTGGGATAGAGCGCCAATGTCGGGGAACGACATTGCGGCAAGCATTCTGAGCAATGCTAAGATTGAGCCCTGTAAAAGAAATGTCCGTGAGCTTGCTTAGGATGAATGCAAGCTTAGGTGAGGTTTAAACCTCAGATCCCTTAGGCTCGCTAGGCCTAGACAAGCCTAAGGGAGAAATCGTTTCTACAATTTCGCGTTCGGGATTTAAGCGAAATTAGAAGCTGTAACGAGCACCGATGGAGAAGACGTTCTCAGCATACTTGGTGTTAAGATTGTTAAGATCTCTGTCGAAGTTCTTGCCACCAACATCATCATCATCGGTACCAGCGTCGAAGCGAGCTTCTGCCCAGATGTTGAATTGAGGGTTGATCTGCCAGTTAGCATAAACTGGAATGGTAGCAGCTTCAAGATCGTCACCATCATCAAAGTCAACATTCTGCTGCTCAAAGCCAGTAGCTAACTTGACACCGTTTTGGAAGACGTAGGCAACCACGAACTCGTAACCTTCAACGCTGTAATCACCAGAACCAGTAGAAGCAGCTTCTAAATCGTTGGCATAAGCTAAATAATCAAAGGTACGCTTTTGATAAGCAGCTGCAATGTATGGACCAGTAGCACCGCCCCAGAAAGCGCTTACTGCAAATTGGTCGTACTCATCATATGCAGTGTTGGAGAAGACATTAGCGCCATTTGCACCATTGTAATCGTCAGCAAATTGGCCCATGGCATAGCCAATGCGAACACCAAT
>CALXYZ010000188.1 GCA_944393075.1 uncultured Anaerobiospirillum sp.
CAGAAACGGCGTGTTTATGCCCGTACTATACGAATAGTAGCAATCTACTGTACACCTTGCTTGATACTTTCAGGATAAATGGCTTATATAAGGGTTTTTTGAAATTAAATTACACTTATGCTCAAAGTGAGGTTTAGAGCGTCTAGTGGTAGGACAGCCTAAGGCCACGATAGGGCGCTATATGGTGTCACTTAGGACGTGCTTGAGAGGGCTAAAGGGGGCGTGTGCTTACAGTGTAGGTACGTGCCTATGGTGGTCTAAGGACGGTGTTCTGCTCGGCTTTGCGTAGCTTGTGGAGCGCATGCAAGTGGCTGTCGCGTAGAGCGTAGAGCGTAGAGCGCAGAGACGCAGCCGCGCAGAAGCGCAAGGGTGCCCTCAGCTGTCGCTGCTAAGGCGTGTTGCTTGGGGTTATGGCTTCGTGGTGTGACGGGGTAAACCCACACCGCAACGCACCTCAGGATGCTGGATCCGAGGCGCGTAGCGAGGTGGTTCTTGGGGGAATCGACGACCCTATGATAGGAGCCATAGGGTCGCAGGCTAACAATAAGCCACGCTCCACAAAAAGGTGAGACTTGTGGTGCTTTGAAGATTGGTAGGTGGTCGGGCGTCGCTTCAGCGGGTAGCTCCGGCCTATCAGTCTTTTGCTGGACTACGTGGTTCTGCCATCCTCGTAGCACCAGCGTTTTCCACCTACTGCTGCCGTTTTGGAAAGAACAAGCGGGCAATGGTCTCTCGTGGAGCCTTGGTATAGCGCTTGGTTTGCTCTTTCGCGCATACCAAAGCCTATATCTGTAAGGGATCTGCTCTCGCGCACTCCTATTCCTCTTTTACGATAGTAAAGAGCAATAGAGCTGAGCTCGTAAGACCTTTTCAGCCCCCTAGCAGCAACCTGTGATGCGTACTACACGTCAGCAGACCCACAAGTTTTGCCATTGCTGGTGCTTGCGTAGACCACTCCACAAAAGCCTCAATATTGTGAGAAGCAGCCTAAAAGGCAACAGTAGATGAAAAGCAGCTGTGCAATTCCCCTCATATGCTCCCGTACGTCAACTCCTAAAAGCCTGCAGTGGCCGTGTGATCGCACATGCTGGTAGCCGCGCTCTGCTATCAGTCCACAACTGCTGATTTTTATGTGGCGATGCCCCTTGCGGGATGGCTCTCTACTTGCGTCAACCGCTAGGTCGATCGCTAGATTGTACTAAAAGCTGTAGTTGCGAGTGCTAGGCGCTAGCACCGTAACCCATCACCAGCCAACCTCACCCTCGACCGTGACGCGACCTTACTTTGGTGCGGCAGGAGGTTGCTGAGATTGGTGTGCGTATTTTCGTAAGTTGTGTTTTAGACAAGGAGCTTCAAGAAAAGTTCACTCAAGTGGAAAAAAATTTTTTGGGCTGATTATTTCGAATTAGTGCTAATCATCTAAAACTTTTTTCAAAGCCGATAAATAAGCCATTTGTGCGGCACGCCCCGTAGTGATAGCTGTGCTCATATGACTGATTTCGGCGCTAAAAAAGCGATTGCAAGCGCGAGCAATAGGGGCTTTGCGGCGCATTGCCTTAATTACAAAAGTTCCCAAAAAATTCCTCCTGCTGCGCTTAGGTGGCTGGAGCTCAGATATGATGCGGCTTGACGAAAAATTCGGTTTACTTAGAGGAGCAGATTAGGGCCTTTTGGGCCTTTATGGAACAGTACCGAATTAAAACCTGTAGTTAGGTCATTTAGACCAATAGCAGCAGCTTTGAATTGTTACTGATAACTAACATGTTTTATTTCGGTACTGTTCCTATGGCCTTTATCGCCTTAAGCTTCCCTCTGAGGTGGATTGCTGAGCACAGAATTTTTGTTCACTTATGCTAGGCTGCTCTAAAGTGCAAAAAGCGGTAAAGCCAGTATTCCAGTATTCATGGGCTTTTATGGCATTTTGCTTGTTGCGGCATTTTGGGCGTTATTTTGGGCGTTATTTTGGGTGTGCGTGCTTGCGTGCCGTGCAGTGCACGGTAGCACGCTGGGGCTGAGTTTTGTGCGCCCAAGAGGGAGCTTAGTCGCTGCAAATAGTTGTCAGACAAGCTAAGGCGTTGCACTGTTTTGCAGCTTTTGTGCGTTCTTTGCAGTTTGAGGCTATATCGTGGCTTGGGGTGGCTTGCAGCGCTAAGTTAGTTAAAACGCGGGGTTGTTTGATGGTTTTGCAGCCATTTTTTAGTGTGAGATCTGGCTTGATTCTTAGAAATTTTTGCATCAACACGAGCTAATTTTCAGGTGTTATGGTATGTTAGATATGCACTACTGCGAAGCTGAGGCGAGGTTGTAATCGCTTGCGTTTTCCTTGTGTTAATGCGGTGGTTACGCTCTGGCATTTGGGTACTACAGATTCGGGATAGTCTGTAGGCCTAAAAGGGATGTGCCGGAACCGAAGCTAGGCCTCTCAGTTCAACCTTGAGCAAGCACATGCTTTGTGTGGAGGGGATAGCCGCACCAAGCAAGGAAAAGCTCAAGTAAGTTCGCTTTTCGCTAACCTTACTTGGGTGAACCTAAGAAATCGGCAAGCATTTGACTGCGCTGGCTTAAGCTCGGGGGTATATCAGTCTTTCTTGGCTATATAGCTCTGGTGTTTAGTGTTCGGCAAAGTACATGTCCGTTGAGCTTTTGCTCAAGGTTTGTGCCCTGTTTCCAACCTCCTCTTGCGTTGATCTACTTGTGGCACAGAAAGATCGATGCAGGCCAGTCCAAGAATCAGCCAAAACACCATTTTAGCGTATTCACGTGTTTCACAGTCACTGCTTTAGATGCTCTAACACTAGTTAGCTCATACCCTTGCTGCACCTAAAAAAGAACCTGCATACGACAGCTCGTGCTGTGTCTGCTCTTGCACTTGTACCAGTACCTGCACCTGCACTTGCACCTGCACTTGCACCTGCACTTGCACCTGCACTTGCACCAGTACTTGCACCTGCACCAGTACTTGCACCTACACCTACACTTGCACTTGTGCCTACGTGTCCTTGCTTCTCATATTCCCTTCCCTTTGCTGCTTTTGATTTCCTGCCTTTTTCAGCTTTGTAGCTTCTGCTTGTCAGGCAAGCAACAGACTTAGAGGAGCAGACCGAATAATTACCGAGGCATGATTTTATGCGGTTCTTGCAAGCTTGGTTATGTTGCGAGAGGACACGAATAATGGCTTCATGAAAAGTAGAAAGCCTTTATTTAAGCCATTCTTGGTTTTTAATGCTTAGTTAGCCTCAAGTAACACAACACAGCCACAATGCCGTTAAAGCCTTTGTTTGTCGGGCTTTAAAAAATAATCAGTCAGCTCCTCTATGTCTGAGCAACGCTCTAGATAGTACGATATTTGCAAGCTACTGTACGCTTTGTGGTGTTGAGCTTGCAAAATACTGCAAAAAGTTGCATTCTGATCACGGCGTCTGAGTAAGTCTTATTGTTAAATAGACTGATTGCGCGTTGCAGTAAATTGCGGATCTGTTTGCAGCTGAGATGTGGCGCGGCTACAGCTCGCCAACTACAAAGTTGGCAGCCAGAGCGCTGCGGGCTGTGCGCTCGCGCAGTGCTACGCTACGCTGCGCTGCGCAGTAAAGCTATGCTTGCGCTCTGACGCTTCATGCCTTGAGGTTAGAGGCGGTACTAGCCTTCTAACTGAGGTGCGTTTGTCTTTTTATTGTTTTTCGTCTATTTGTTTCGTTACTGCTGTGGGCTCTAAGCACCAACAATGGTGCTGCATAAAGCTGAGGTCTATGGTTCTGCGGCCTAGGTGCTCTCTCGTACTTGATTTGCTGCAGCTGTTGCTCGCTTGTTGGACAACAGTGTTATGTATATAGGCGGAGCTAACAGTGACTCTGTGAGGTCGTTTATGGCAAGGATTACTCAAATTGCGCAGGAACTGGGGATATCTGCATCTACGGTCTCGCGTGCCTTGTCGCGGCCTGAAATGGTGTCTCGTGCTACCCGTGATCGTGTGCTGCAAAAGGCTCGTGAGTTGGGGCTGGAGGTGCAGTGCTCCCATAACGATATGCAAGAGGGCCGTAACATCATCGGCGTGATCGTCGCTGATCTGACCAACAACTTCTCTGCCGGCATCCTCAAGGCTATTACCAACCTTGCCGAGCAAGATGGTGTGCAGGTTATGCTTGGTGTCACTAACGAAAACGCCGCTACCGAGCGCAAGATCATCTCTGAGTTCAACAACTACAATCTGCGTGGCTTAATTGCGATGCCAGTAGGTGGTAAGAGTATCCCTCTGATTGAGTGCAAGAATGTGGTGGCTGTCGACCGTCCTTTTATCGGTCGTGAGACTCGCTTGGTGGTGATCGATAACCGCAATGCCGTGCAAATTGCCTATGAGCACCTGCGCTCTAAGGGCCACAAGCGCATCGTCTACATCAGTGGTCGCTCTTCGCTCTTTACCTTTAGAGAGCGTTTAGAGACGGCAAAGTCTTGCGAGGATGTGGAGTGCATTGAGCTTGATGCTCTGGAGTACAACGATCTCTACACCAAGGCTTTTGAGCTGACTAACATTCTCTTAGCTCGCTCTACTGCCTCTCGTCCAACGGCCATCTTAACTGCCAATAACGCCATCACCTCAGGTGTGGCTTACTCGCTGACTCTGCGTAACGTTCCAATGCCTGATCAAATGGCCTTGGTGTCGATTGGTGATCCTGAGTGGTGCCGCTTCTTCCCAACCCCAATTACTACGGTTAAGCTGCCGGAAGACGAGATGGGGGCAAACGCCTACGATATGCTTAAGCACAGCGAGCAGCAAGACAGAGTGCGTACCATTCCACCAATGCTGCTGCCACGCTCTTCAAGTTAAACCCCACTAATGCGCACGCATGCGCATGCGTGCGCACGCGCTGGTGAAGTCTGCGCGCTGCGCGCTTGAGCGCGGCGCTAAAGAAAAACGCGCCGTAGCGCGTTTCTCTTCGTCTTCCCCTTACCCACCGTGCGGCGGTGGGTAGTAGTGTTGTCTTAGTTCTAGTCCCAGACCTAGTCCTTGATCAGACTGTTGCCGATTTTGTGAGGGATCGAATCAGTCAGGTCGACATTCAGATCCTCAGGCGCTGCTGTGCGTGCATCCACTAAGGATGGGACGAAGCCTAACTTGCGCTTTAAGATCTCGCGAATGATCGCGTAGTTCTCTTCCTTGTGTGCCTGCTTTAATGCTTGGCAGCGGGCGTCAGCTAACTCTACTAAGTCCTTTAAGGTGTTGATGTCGTTTTCACCCATAGTGGCTACACCAAATCCTGGGATCAGTGGAATGTTGTGCTCTGATTCGAGGTCGTACCAGTCGTTGTTCTGTTCACATAAGGTCTTGTAGGTATCAGCAAACATCGAGGCACGCATGCTTGTGCAGTGAGGCATGATAGCGACAAACTCGTCGCCGCCTAAACGCACGATCACACCAGAGTCGTTAATGGTGGTGCTGAGCAGGGTGGCAGCATGCTTAATGAGCTCATCACCATACTTGTGACCTAAGTAGTCATTTGCAGCCTTTAGGCCTGTGATATCGATGTAGATCACCGATACAGGGCTAGCATCACTGCTCTCTAAGTATGGACGTTGCTGCTCTAAGTACTCGCGGTTGTAAACACCAGTTAAGCTGTCGTGGTAGGCATCGTAGGTGCTGCCATCTAAAGCTTTAGCTAAGAGGTCAACGTTGGAATTGTAGCCCACGATACGGGTTGCGATACCTTTAGCGTTACGCGAGATCACCACACCACGCTCTAAGCTCCAGATATAGTGACCATCGGCATGACGTAATCGCATGCAGGTTTCGTAGTAGTCACCATTGTCTGGCGATTGAATGATGGCGTTGATCTTGTTGACGATATCGGTAATATCATCTGGGTGAGTCAGATCGTCGCACCAAGCCTTAAAGGTGTGTGGGAAGTAATCTTCTTTACGCTGAATGACGCCGCCATCGCAGCGCTCACTGAGCTCAGCTTGATCGCTGTAGCACTCATGATCTACAACGTTCTTAATCTTCAGCTTGCACTTGTGCTTACCATTGCCTTTGCCGTTGCACTTGCCTACACGGCCGCAGGCGCATCTGACATTGTGATCATGGTCATGGTCGAGGTTATTATCATGGTCATGGTGGTGGTGATGATGTGCTTCACTTTCACCTTCACTTTCATCCACAGACTCAGGCTCAGCCTTTGCCTCGGTTTCAGCCTCGGCATCAGCATAAGCATCCTCATAATTCTCAGTGTCAGATTTATCAGGAGCAGGCTCGTAACCTAACATGCTCTTGAAGCTTTCAGAGAACTTGATTTCGCCAGAAGTGACGTCCCAGTCCCAAGTACCGTCAGAGCTGATGGAGTGGGTAAAGAAACGGCCATTGCCGCCACGGTCATCAGTCAGCACACCCGAGATTAAGAGTACGCTGCCGTTCTCTTGGCGGGAGATTACACCAGCAGTAGCTAACACCATTTCGCCCTTGTGTGGGCCATCTAAGACCTCAAGGTCTTCAATGATGTAGCTCTCCTTGTAGCGACCTACAAAGATACGGCTGACACGACGCTGGTTTAAAGGACGGAGCTTCCGACGGATGGTGGCTAATGGAATTAAAGGTAAATTAGGATCAAGTCCTAAAAAAGTTTTGAGGTCAGAAGACAACACAAAAGCCTGCAAGTTGGCCATATAAATCCAAAAGTGCATTGCCTTTTGTTGTGCCGCCACCGTCTGATCTAGGGATGGCGTAGAGTCTTGCAAACCTATCTGAATCATAGTGGGCACCCACCCGTAATAGCTAGCTTCCCAAATACAAAGATCAATACGCGAGGCACGCTAACTTGTAGCTGGGGCTTACAACCCTGCAGTGACAATGTAATGTTGGCGCAACGCTCGGTTGGGAGCAGTAGCTTGTGTTAAGTGCCACATATCCGTTGTTCGAGGATATGAGGCTGTAGATGTGTTCTTGATCCTAACTTAGAGCAAAGTATCTGCCTTATGGCTCCGATGGCTTTGTGCTGGAGATTTATATTATACGCTCGCTTTAGTAGGAGCTGTGCAAAAGCATCTGTAAAGACGCAGGCAATACACTTGAATCATGCCCACTCACAAGCCATTGTAGAGCGAGCTCTAGCTATTAACTCTAGTTACAAGCAATCTATTGCTCAAAAGGCGATCCTTATCTCCTTTTCCCTGAGAGGTATCCCGCACTCTGTTTGTGTTTTAGAAGCTCGGGAAGCTATTTTTGCTTGGGGAAAAAATCATCTAATATCGGCGCGGATACCCC
>CALXYZ010000189.1 GCA_944393075.1 uncultured Anaerobiospirillum sp.
AGGTGTTCAGAGGTACATGACTGCTAAGTTGAAGTTAAAGACCGCAGACGAGGCTGCGGCCTAAATTTAAGTTAGCTGTTGCTAACAAAACGGGGGGTTAATTATGTCTTTTATCACTAGCTGCTACGAACTGCTCCAGCTTCGCATCATTGACCGACTTAACCTCTTGAGAGCCAACAATGGCACAAGTACCATCACTAAACCTGATGATGCAGTTTGCTATTGCCGTAACCTCAATCTTGGCGTCCGCCAGCTTCTCTTTGCTAACATCCGCTAAATTCACAATTTTGGGTTGGGCCTTAGGTGCCATAAAAACCTCCATAGAGCATTGCACTATGAGGGTAGTATAGCAATCCACGAGTCACGAGTGGCAGGCGACCGTACAGTAGGTAATGAGTACAAGGTAGCTGATAAAAGGAGTCACAGAAAGGCTCTAACCCTGCCAAGATTGTTAGAGCCAATCTGCCTTTAATTAGCTAGGACTTGAACCCCTTGTGCTATGGCTATACGCCGCCCCCACAGGTAATGCACTAAATAAGACAAATAAGCCATTTAGCTAATTTGTAGAAGTTCTCTATTTCTGTGCTTTTCGCAACACTAATTGCTGTCAATGCCTAGCTTTTTGCGGTCTAGAGGTCGATAAGCAGTGCTGTTTGGCCCTGTGGTAGTAGAAGTTGCTTGTTTAGCGGCGCCCGCCCCCGAACTTTCACCAATAGTTGTAAACACTGGCTTGGTGCTTGGTAGGAGTGACTGCAGATCTCTATTTCTGTCAGGGCTAAGGTTGGAACCTTGCTCTTGACCAAAGCCGAGGCTTTGGGCGCCAGCTACTGCCTGTGCAGCAATAGTATTTACGCTCTGAGATTTCATCTCAGGATCACGCATAGTCCCATAGTCATAAGGAGGCAAACTAGCATCTGCATTTGTACCCGTAACTGATCCTGCAAAGGTACCTTCCCCGTTACCTACACCATAGGTACCATAAAATCTGCCGTAGCTATTATTGCTATTAATAGTGCTGCTACTGCTACTGCCACCACTGCCACCACGGCCATCATTGCTATGTTGAGCCCATGAAGGCAGTTCATCAGCATGAAATCGAGGTAGTCTCTCAGGCTCATTGGAGTTATGTCCCATATCCACTCCTGTTTCTACTGTCATAGGGTTAGGTGGAGTGTAGTTAGGTGCAGCACTGAGTGGCTCACGACCTGAAAGTAGGGGATTGAGATTACGATTTGCCTCCATTGCGGCTCTGATCTGAGGATCGGTGTAGCCTGGAGCAACACCCATAGGTTCATAACCTGCTCTCATAGGGTCAGTGCTCATATGGTCTTGTAAATCACTGTAGCTAGGGGCAATCAGCTCATATTCATCAGTATTGGTACTAACGCCTTTAAGCGTCTTGATCCTTGTGCCTTTTTGATTGCGCGGAGGTGTGTTCACCCCAGTATGATAAGCACCCACTTGTGGGGTCATGGAACTTACATCGCTCGCGTCCGCGCTAGTGACTGTCCCCGTATCCGTGTTGAG
Organism: uncultured Anaerobiospirillum sp.; assembly: GCA_944393075.1. GTDB lineage: Bacteria > Pseudomonadota > Gammaproteobacteria > Enterobacterales > Succinivibrionaceae > Anaerobiospirillum. Next base: position 1,528 of record CALXYZ010000189.1, read on the forward strand.
ACTTGAGTTATAGGTGTTGCTCAGACTATCACCAAAAGGTAGCTTATCTGTGCTAAAGGGCTCTTGTGGTGTATATGGAGCATGTGTGGCATGCGAAGTGAGAGAAGTGTTAGGAATACTCATGCCGCTTGGCAGGCTCGTATTCATTTGGAACTGAGCAGGGAGATTGCGATAACGGGAACGTAAAGGAGCGTTGCGGTTTTGGAAGTAGCTGCGCTCAGCAATTTCAGCTGCGGAGTGAACTTTTATCAAACGCTGCACAAAAGCACGCTCCCAAGCAAATTGGTTTCGCTCTACGGTGGTGGTCATCCAATAAGAGACAAAAGATCTAAGTTCGCTTTCTTTGTAGGTGTAGTCCACTAAACCTGCAAGTAGAGCTGCATCCTTAAACGATGGTCCAGGTTGCCACGTAACGTACATAGCAAAAGGACGCTCTGGAACTTGGTCTAAGACTCCAACTAACAGTGGTAAAGTGATCTTAACGTTTTGCCATGATGATGGCTCGGTAGCAGCGCTCTGGTTATTGTTATTACTATTACCTTTGCTCTTGCTCTTGCTTTTACTGCCTTCGCGCTCAATCAAACCGACTTCTTCAAGCTCATCTAAGGCAGCTTCCACATCTTTGATGTTAGGTGCGCAAGGTGCACTCTTGCTTACTGAAACTAAGCACGAGGTTAGAGCTACAGGATCGACAATGATTTCCTTTTGCACAGCCTCAGGCTGCAAATAAAACACATAGAGCGTTCTGGCCATGTGGGAGAGCACTGGTCTTTTGAGCTCGGAAAATTCGGAGTTATTAAGTTGCGGCATGAGGATGTTGCTTGGTTAGAGGAAAGAAAAAAGGAAGACATTCAGCAGGTTATCCACGCACCTAGAGATTGTCCTAAGAGACGATGCACTGCAAATGACAGGTGCAAAAGTCAGGTGAAGTCGTGGTTGCTGCTTTGCTGGTCAACAAGCCTTAAGAGCAGGCTTGTTGCCCAAGGTGGTATAGCTTAGCAAAGCTAAACATGGCTAAGTACAGTACAGTACAGTACAGCTCTGCTCAGTTAGGCACAGTTTGGCACCTATTGCTTGCGGGTACCAGGAACTGGAGTGATTAAAGGAACTCCATTGATAGCGGCATCGAGGTTCTGTAATACGAGGTTAGCCATTTTTTGGCGAGTCTCGTTAGTAGCGCTGCCTAAGTGTGGCAGTAGGGCTACATTTGGACGGTGCATCAGAGCTCCTGGGACATTAGGTTCTTGCTCGAAGACGTCTAAAGCTGCGCCTTTAATCACGCCCTGATCTAAGGCAGTGATCAAATCGTCGGTAGCTACAATGGAGCCGCGAGCGACATTCACTAAGAAGCCGTCCTTACCTAAAGCCTTAAGAACATCCATATTAACGCAGTGCTTGTTCTCTGGGCTTGCTGGCATGATCAGCATTAAGATATCGCACCATGCTGCTAAGTCCTTGATGTTGTTGAAGTACTGGTAATCGACATCATCGTGCTGGTGACGTCCATAGTAACCGATCTCCATCTTAAAGGCAGCAGAGCGGGCAGCGATTTCCTTACCAATACGACCTAAGCCAGCGATACCTAACTTCTTTTCACCAATAGAGGTGGTCAGAGGGAAGTCTTCAGTTTTACCCCAATTGCCGGCCTCAACATACTCTTGCGCAGCCTTAAATTGGCGGGTGCAGTTGAGCATCAGCATCATAGCGGTATTAGCCACATCGTCACTTAAGACATCTGGAGTGTGGGTCAAAATGACGTTGCGGTTGATAGCCTCACTGACATCGATGCCATCGTATCCTACTGAGAAGCAGATGATGCCCTTAAGGTTAGGGCAGCTCTCAAAGTCTTCACGTTGGAAGCGGGAGCCACCAGAGCCAATGGCGTAGTCGGCACGGGCGCGTACAGCCTTACGCTCTTTTTCTGGTAAATCAGCATCGAAGTACACTTCACCACGCTCTTTTAATCCTGCGAGCAGGGAATCAGGCATTGGGAAGTGACCTAACTTAATGATTGTCAGTGCCATTAACAAATCCTCTCTCTCTAAATCCTCATTTAGTAGCGCCACTCTACACTAGGTGTCTTTTGATGCTGTGCAGCGTAGCAACATGCAACTGCAACATGCAACATCGCCTTGTAAAAGCATGAAAGCATTAGTGTACCGAGCTTTTAGGATCGATGAAGTGATTTTGATGAAGCAATCCTAAGGGCGCCATGATATGCAGTGCTTAGCTTTGTTTTGCTTAGCTTAGCTAAGCTTAGCAGATGTGCCGGTTTTGCGAGTAGGCGTGAAGGAAATTGTTGTAGGGAATTTTTTTTTTTTTTTTTTTTTTGCTTTATTTGAGCAATCGTTCAAATATTTATGTATAATGAAATCATTATTTGAATGGTTGTTTAAATATTGAAATATGGCTTGCAAGCTATGTTTTAGCAACTGCTACAGTGCTCAGAACTCATAAGTCGCAGCTGCATATGGATATGGGCTCAATCACAAAGGCATAACGCTTTTTGTGCGACAGCTTTCCTTTAGACAATCGAGTGCGATAGCAGTGGGCTATACCTGCTACTATTGCTTTAGCACATTGCTAGATCATTCCTTTGGGGTAAAAAGAGGTTTTTATGAAAGTCCGTTGCGATATCACTGGTTTAGACTGCCCACACTGCGCCTTAGAGCTGCAAAAGAGGCTTGCTGAGCATGAGGCTATTGATGACGCCAACATTAACTTCCCAATGAAGTCTCTCGTCATGGACGTAGCCGATGATGCTGACGAAGAGCAAATCGTAGAGATTGCTCAGGCCATTGCCGATGACTTTGAAGACGGTGTGGAAATCGAGCTGCGCGATTAGTCGCTGTCAGTCGTGGCCTAACAGCTAACAGCCAACAGATAACGGCTATCAGCTAAGAGTTAGCGGCCACGACTTAGGCCCCTAGCTGTTCTTGCTCCCATCATATTAAAGCTCCGCGCTAGAGTTCTTTTTTTAGCGCGGCAGAGGTTCTTTTTGCCTGAAATTCCCCGAAAAGTGAGCAAAAACAGCGAAAAACAACTTAAAAACACAGTACAGCTTAGCAAAGGCTCTCGATAGCGCAGTGCAGCAAACTTACTCACACGCATAAACACACTCTCTTACACTGGCTACAGCGTAAATACGCAAGCGCTTATAAGTGCTCATAAGTGCTCATGGAAGCTTAAAGCTCTGCTCAATGACTCGGAGGAAGGGACAATGCTCAAGACAATGGATTTAAAACTCAAGTTGCGGCTGGGCTTAGGTCTTTTGACCATGGTCTTGCTCTTAACTGATGTGATTTCTCATGAAATCGCCAGATTAGCTATCACCTTAGTCGTCTATGTTGTGGTGGCTTACCCAGTGCTGATTTCGGCAGTAAAGGATATCTTCGTACGTCATCGCATGTCAGAGCAGTTCCTGATGTCGATTGCCACCTTTGGTGCCTTAGGCTTGCGGGACTATCCTGAGGCTTTAGCTGTCATGGTCTTCTACCTCATTGGTGATGCTTTTGAGGAGTATGCTTCGCAGCGCTCACACAATGAGATTGCCTCCTTAGTGAAGCTCAAGCCAAGCCGCGTTCGGGTGATTGATGAAGATGGCTCGGAGCGCATTGTCAAACCACGTCAGGTCAAGATCGGCTCACGTATCCGTGTGCTTGCTGGTGAGTCTGTTGCTTTAGATGGCACCTTAGTAGGGGAGAGCGCCTCTATCGATATGAGCGCTTTAAACGGCGAAAGTGAACCTGCCTTATTTACCAAAGGTCAGGAGATCCCTTCGGGCGTGATCAACATGGGGCAGGTCATTGAGCTGATTGTGACTAAGGACAGTAAGAACAGCTCTATTACTCGTCTTCTCAATTTAATTGAAGACGCGGCGGCCAATAAGTCCCGCCCAGAGGCTTTAATTACCCGTTTTTCGGTGTACTACACTCCAATCGTGGTTGGCTGTGCCGTACTCTTAGCCCTAGTGCCATTAGTGGTACCTGATGAGAGCTTTGCTAACTGGTTTACCCGCGCCTTGGTGTTCTTGGTGGTGTCGTGTCCTTGTGCCTTAGTGCTCTCGGTACCTCTGTCGTTTTTTGGTGGTTTAGGAGCTATCTCCAAAACCGGTGTGATGGTTAAAGGTTCGATTCACATTGAGGCTTTATCAAAACTGAAGGCTATGGCTTTTGATAAGACCGGTACCATTACCAAGGGCAAGTTCTCCGTACTTGAGATCAAGCTTTATAACGAGGCTGTAGCCACCAAAGAACAAGTGCTCTCATCTTTGTATGCCTTAGAGAGCCTGACAACTCACCCTATAGGTGTGGCTATTGTCGCCTACTGTGAGGGACAGGGTATTGCGCTCAAAGAGGCAACTGCTGTCAAAGAGCTCACGGGCTTTGGTCTTTCTGGTGTGATCGACGGTCACGAGATCATGGTGGGCAAAGAGCAACTAGTAACGCAAAAACTAGGACTTACTATCCCGCCAAATGAAAGTAATTTAAGCCCTGTCGGTACTGAAGTATATGTGGTACAAGATGGTGTCTTGGTTGGCCGCATCATCCTCGCCGATGAAATCAAAGACACAGCTCGGGCCCTCTTTGATGAGCTCAATGAGTTGGGCGTCAAGAGTTACATGATCACAGGTGACAAGGAACGCGTGGCTGCTGATATAGCCTCCCGCTGCCATATCAGTGCTTACTATGCTGAGCAGTTGCCAGAAGACAAGCTTAAGACCTTTAAGGCGATCAAGGCTAAAGATGGTGTTGTAGGTTATGTCGGTGATGGTATTAACGATGCCCCAACCTTAGCAGCTTCAGATGTCGGTGTGGCTATGGGCCAGTTTGGTAGCGCCTCGGCGGTAGAGGCTGCGGACGTGGTGGTGATGAACGATGATCTCACCAAGATCCCTAGTACCATTCGTCTAGCCAAAGCCACGTACAGCCTTGCCAAGCAGAACATGATCTTTGTGATTGCTGTAAAGGCCATTATCTTGATCTTAGGTGCCTTAGGCATGGCCAACATCTGGTTGGCGATCTTAGGCGATGTGGGCTTGTGTGTGCTGGCAGTGCTAAACGCCATGCGTCCTCTTTACTGGGGCAAGAGCAAAAAGATCAAGGTCGCCACCCCAAGTGCCGAGTGCAGCTAGCCGAGCTGCGCTCGGTTAGCTGCGGCCCACCTCCCAACGTCGCACTCGCACGTTGGGAGGTGGGCTAAGAGCAGCGCGCGATGAGTACTGCTTTGCTGCTTGTAGCGCGCTTGCCCTCTAAATAGCTTTGGGCCAGCCTCTGGCCCGTGTGGCATATCTTCTATTTCAGCAATACACCCAATACACCCAATGCCCCTAATGCTCACAATGAGCTCAAGGCGCTTTAGCTGGCATAAAGCATAGCTTAGGCAAGAGCATGAGGATGAGGTTGTGGATGTGAATGAGGTTGTGGGTGTGAATGAAGCACGGTGAGGTTTAGTGGAGCTTGGAGCGTAACTGCGCACACAGATTTTAGGAGAAATGGGGGCTGCGTGACGTAGTGGCTGTGAGCTGCTGAAAAAAAAAAAAAATATAGTTAGCATATGCTAACTCAAGTGATTTTTCTGTTACAATGCGCTACAGACAGATCCGCGGCCCCAACACCTACAGTTGGGGCTTTTCTGTAACTTGAGATTCCAAGTTGAATTCTCCAAACAAACGACTTATTTACGCCGTTTGTGCTCTTTAAAAACTTGTCTTGACA
>CALXYZ010000190.1 GCA_944393075.1 uncultured Anaerobiospirillum sp.
TCACTAAAAAAATGGCCGCTAGGGGGCTGGAAGCCTTATTCTACCAAAGGAAAAAAATTGTCGTGCGTAATCCATGAGTGAGAGGAGTGGCAAGAAGAAAAGGAAAATGAAGAGAAGTGAAAGGAAAGGAAGTGAAAGGAAGGGAAGTGAAAGGAGAAATGGTGTGAAAGGCGAGACGAATATGGGGATGATTGTGCGTGCACAAAGTACGGTATTTGGCCGCTTGGCACTGTTGGTGCGGCTTTGAGAGCGCGCTTGTCACTCAATACACGCCAAAATCCGTGCAAAAGGGCACGAGCACACTTTGCTTTTAGTATCAAAAGTTAGAGGCTACAATCAAGTAAAATTGTGGTGTTTATCGGGAAGTCGTCACTTTGGGTAAATGAGTGAACATTTAAAAAACGTGCACGAACACAAAAGCAAAAAATTCTTGAGCTGGATCATATTTGTGAGCTAACTTTGGTGCAAGTAAGCTTGAAGTTTTGTATTTTAGTTGCTGCTTTAGTTGGCAAGGTGCAGCCCACCCCAACCGTTTGAGGGAAGCTCACTTCATAAGACCTCAGAGCACTCTAACTTCTTGGTATTTGTGAAGTCACGTCATCGAGCAGGATGGCGCATAGGCGCACAGACGCATATGCTTAAATGCTTGTTTGCTATGGCATGCAGGGGTTAGAGAGTAGGACTTAAGAAGATAGGTAAGGTTGGTAAAGCTGTGCCGCGCAACAACTAAAGATCAATGAGGAACATAGTCTCCAAGGCCAATGGCCTTGATGCTTGTTGGTGCACAAGTAAAGCTATAAGTACAGCTAGAAGTAAAGCTAGAAGTAAAGCTAGAAGCTCTCTTGAGTACGCAAGTCTTAGCAAAAGAACAAAAGAGCATTGAGGATGCTAAGACCTGACCTCCTGTGCTGAGCTACGATCTTGATTTGATTGGTCACGGTTTAGTGCAGTAGGCATAAGCGCCGGACTATTCCCCCATAAACAGTCTCAATTCTAGGAAGGATTTGAGACGATCGAGGATGCTCTTACCTAAACTCCATAGCCTTTTCGTGATGCCATGATTAAGTTTCACCGAATCTGCTTGCTCCTGTCTTTGTACTTGCGTTAGCGCAAGTGCTGAGACCAGCATCAGTATTGCTTTTTTTAGCAACAAGGCTGATGCATAGGCTCTCTTAGAGAAAGATGAAACTTAAGATGACACCAAGAAGACCTGTATCACGCCAACACTAAGCGTCAAGAGTTAAGCACGAAGCGCTAAGCCAGTGGTTACAGGCTCTAAGCAAGAGTTTAGGGAAGGTGTTAGTTAATCTTGAGGAGTACTAATGGGTACGGTACCAAAGCTGTCACCATTTGAGAAATTCAGTTTCGGATGTGGTGACGTCGGTTGCACAGTGATCTGGAACGTGGTCGCCATGTTCATGACCATCTACTACACAGATGATGTCAAGATTGGCGCCGCTGCTGTAGCAGCAATTATGCTGAGCGTGAGAATTTTCGACGGCTTATCAGACCTAGTTATGGGTTACTTCTTGGATAGAACCAATTCCAAGTTAGGTAAGGCCCGTCCATGGATCTTATGGTCTGCTCCATTCATGGCCATCTTCCTGATCTTATGCTTCAGCGTTCCTGATTTCTTAGGCGAGTACGGTAAGATCATCTATGCCTTCATCACTTACTTCTTCTTAACTGTGGTGATCTACACCGCCTGTAACTTAGCTTACTGCTCGCTCACCTCGTTCTTAACCGACGACTTAAATGACCGCGCATCCATGAACTCCTACCGTTTTGTGATGACTGCTGCTGGTTCCTTAATCTTAGGTTATGTCACTCCAGTTGCCGCCAAGAGCTTAGGCTGGCTCGGCATCTGCGTGGTGTACGGCTTAGTTGCTTTAGCCCTGTTACTCCTGTGCTTCTTTGTGTGTAAGGAGCGCATCAAGCCACAACCACGTCGTCCAGAGGACAAGGTTTCGGCTAAAGAGTCGCTGACTGTGCTCTCGAAGAACACTTTCTTCTACTTCTTAGTCGCTTTCTTCATGATTGACTTTGCTAATGCAGGTATTACCGGCTCTTCTGGTATGTACTTAGCTCGTTACATCATCCAAGACGACTCTTTCTTCGGTCACTTAAACTTAGCTGGTACTCTGCCACAAGCCATTGCCTGCTTTGCATTCCCATGGATCATGCAATTACTTAAGGGCAAGTGGAACTGCATCATCGTCGGTTACATTCTCTACGTGATCGGCTACGGCATGTGTACTTTCTTAGTCACCCCAGATATGCGTATTGGCACTTATGACTACTATGTCATGTTAGTTGGCTTAGGCATCAAGGGTGTGGGTTGGGGCATCCACTTAGTGGCTCTGTTCGCTATGATCGCTGACGTTGCCGAGTACGGCGAGTGGAAAGCTGGCCGCCGCTTAGAGGGTGCTACCTACTCCGTTTCCTCTTTCGGCTTCAAGATTGGTTTAGGTATCGGTGGTGCTGTTGTGGGCTGGGTGCTCTCTAGCGTTGACTACGATGCAACCTTAGCTGTACAGCCACTTGAGACCTTAAACGCCATCTTAAACATCAACTTCCTCATTCCTCTGATCTTATCTGTGATCGGTTTAGTCTTATCTCTGCTCAACAACTTAGATAAGGTTTACCCACAGGTTATGAAGGAGCTGACAGTCCGTCGTGCCAAGGAAGCTGCTGAGATCCAACAAGCTCAAGAGCAAGCTCAAACTCAGCAACAAGTCAGCCTTGAGAAGTAATCTGAAGTAATCTTAAGATGCTTCCTGCCAATGCCCTATAGTGCTGCGGCACCAAGAGCTAAAGGCAGAGCCCATACTCATCCGAGGCCTCGCTAAGAGCAATCTTAGCGGGGCCTTGGTGTTTTAACAAACTCAGCATAGGCGCGCTTAGCTATCTCAAAGACCCTCTTGATGTTAGGATTCTTTGCGCGGACTTGTGGAGCAGCTACACAGTACTCTGCGCAGCGTTCTGCAAAGTGCTCGCTTGGGTTTTGGAGGGCTACAGGGCGCGAACCACTTAACCCCCACACACAAGCACACGCGGCCTCACAGGTTTCCCCGCGGGGGCGTTTGTACCGATCACGATGGCTACAGTCGTCACCAGTCATCAGCTTGGTTGCTGCCTGTAGTCGCGTTTGTGGGCAAGTTTGGTGCGTCGGTGTGGATCATTTGAGGGAATAGGGGCGTTTTGTGTTTTAGAAGGGTGCAAAAGGCTCTGAGATCAGGCCTATTTGTTGAGCACAAGATTAAATCGCGGCACACTGCAACAAGTCCCTTGCAGGGGTAAGTCACTGCACAGACTTCAATCAGCAGCACTTACTAAGAGCAAACACTTGCTTGTCGACCTGCGGAGATTCTGTTGTTCATGTTTGGATCTCTTACTTGCGTTCTGCCTGCGCGTAAGGCGCTGCTATGAGCGGCGCTGATGAGGCGTGACCGGTGGTGAACGTAGCCTAGGAGTTGTGGCTAATGGCATCGAGCGTGAGCTCAATTGCAATTGCAATTACAATTGCAAGTGCAAGTGCAAGCTACAGCTGCTGTAGGGCGCGTTGCTATCCTCGGCGTGGTGGAGCGAAGAGATCGGGAGTGTTTTGCGATGACAGGCTCAATCCTGTTCTGTATTTGCCTCGCTTATTTTGTGGTTGCTTACTACGGCTACGGTGGCTTCTTGTCCCGAGTCTTCAAGGTCGACCCTAAGCGCCCAACCCCAGCACACACTAATTTCGATGGTGTCGATTATGTGCCTACCCGTGCACTGGTTCTCTACGGCCACCACTTTGCGTCTATTGCTGGCCCAGGTCCTATTGTGGGCCCAATCATGGCCGCTTACTTCGGTTTCCTTCCTGCCTTAATTTGGATTTTAGTCGGCTGTGTCTTCGTCGGTGCCTTCCACGACTTCGCTGCTTTAGTGATGTCGGTGCGTAATAAGGGCCGCTCCATCTCTTTCATCATGGAGCGCCTCATGGGCTTTACCGGTCGTCAGCTGTTCTTAATCTTCTGCGTGGCTTGCCTGATCTTAGTAGTGGGTATCTTCTCACTTCTGATTGCTGGCATGTTTGTGGAGATCCCTGCTGTGGCCACTGCCTCCTTGCTCTTCATTGTGATGGCCCCAATGTTCGCTTACTGCACCAACCGTATGGGTATGAAGCTGATGCACGCTTCTTTTATCTTCGTGCCATTGGTGTTCTTAAGCGTGTACGTCGGCAACCTCTTCCCAGTAGATCTGGTGAAGATGTTCGATATGAGTGCTGCTAACGCTAACCTCTTCTGGTTAGTGGTGCTGGCAGTCTACATCTTTGCCGCTTCCGTGGTGCCTGTGCAGTGGTTATTACAGCCTCGTGACTACCTTAACAGCTACCTGCTGTACGGCATGTTGGGCTTAGGTTTAGTCTCGATTTTGGTCTACAACCCTGAGATCAAGATGAGCGCCTTCAACGGCTGGGAAGCAATGACTGCTGACGGCAACATGACCGCCATGATCCCTGCCTTATTCATCTTCATCGCCTGCGGTGCTTGCTCTGGCTTCCATTCCTTAGTGGCCTCTGGTACCACCTCCAAGCAGATCGATTCTGAGCGCGATATGCTCAAGATTGGCTATGGCGGCATGATCATGGAAGGTGTGATCGGCGTGATGGCTTTAGTGGCTGTGATGGCAATGGAGCCAGCTCAATTCTTTGAGTTAGGCAAGAACCAGCCAATGGCTTTTGCTACCGGCATTGCCTCTTTCTCCACTGCCTTAGGCATTCCAGAGCAGTACGCTAAGATCTTCATCTCGCTTGCCATCTCGGCCTTCATGATGACCTCGCTCGACACTGCTACTCGCTTAGGTCGTTTCTTATGGCAAGAGATCTTCCTGCCTCGCTGCATCGATAAAGACGGCCACGAGATTGAGCTTGATGCCTCTAAGCTCCAGCCATGGCGCAAGACCATTACCAACCCATACTTAGCCGCAATTATTGTGGTCGGTGCTTCGATCTTACTAGCTACCACCGGTTCTGCCGCTTCGATTTGGCCAATCTTTGGTGCCTCCAATCAGTTAATGGCAGCCTTAACCTTCTTAGGCATCACCATCTACCTCATGATGAAGCAGTCTAAGTGGTGGATCGCCTTTATCCCAATGGTCTTCATGATGGTAATGAGCCTCTGGGGTGTGGTGCAGGTAGTGCAGCAGCAGTGGGGCCAAAACCTCGTCCTCGTGACCGCTGGCGTCTTCCTCATTGCCATGGCCATCTTAATGATCCTTTTAGGCATCTCCGTGATGGGCCACTACTTCAGAGCCCACTCCCGCGGCATTAAGCTCGCTGTTGAGGACTAAGGCCAAAGCCTAAAGCCAAAGCCTAAAGAGCTAAGAGTTCTCTTTCACAAAAACCTGTGGCTGTGCTCCTGCCAAAGCACAGCTCACGGCCACTCAAGCTCTGAGAGGTTCGCCTCTTGGGGCTTTCATGTCTTACCCGTCTCTTCAGCTTCCAGATTCCAGTCTCCAAGAGCCAGTCTCAAACCCTCACTAAAAGCACGCACATTCACAGAGCGCAAAATTGTTTTGTGAGCTATCGCAAGCGTTTGCGAATAGCACGCAGTAAGCGTGCATATTTTTGGCTTAAATAAGCCGTTTGCTTGCGTGCAATTGCGCAAAATCAATACTGTGCATTTTTTATCTATGAATAGACTCCTCTCGTTTGACTGCAAAATGCTGTCTGGAAACAGCCTCTAGAGGCCTTGCAAAGCGGCGTATAGCCACACGTAGAGCTGTAGCGTGGTGGCTGAGTAGTTGGAAGAAGACATTGAGAGCAATAGATAAGAGTGCAGAGTTTGTGGGGGTGTGGGCTAGAGTAGGCGGCATAGCAGTTATCGGTAGGTTGGGCTTAGGCCGTGCTACTCAAATCGTCTCGGCCAAAGCGTAGGGCGAGGTGTGTGCAGGGGGAGGCGTTGGGAATAGAGGGTAGATGTTGATGGGGATGGGGATGGGGATGGTGATGGTGGAGATAGGGGCGAGCGTGTCGTCAAAGTGTGCTCTGTGCGCTCTTGCGATGTTGCGAATGCATGCTGCACTTGGCACAGGTGAGGGGGCTTGTTTTGGTGCACAAAGCAGATTTCTATCTGGTTTTTACTGGAATGTAAGTGTGTTTGGAATCCTGATTGCAAGCTGTGAGCAATGCTAAAAAATTAGCATTTAGGAGTGTGCCAAATTCGTAGTAGATCACAAAACGATTTACAAGTGCTAGCTTTTGCATGGTAGGGCGGTATTATATTGCCTGTGTGCGCGAGCACACCTATTACTATTTGGATTTGTCCTGAAAAGCTCCCCTTGCGTGGGCCTTAAAGCGAACGGTCAAACGACTAAAAGTGCACTTGCAATAATTTGCGATTGCCCATAATCAAAGCCGTTTTGCTGCCAAGATAGAACATGAAGCCGCTTTGGCAAAGTGTGACTGATGTATTTGCTCCTGAATGTGCGTTTAGCACATTTGCACAGCACATTTTGCAAGTGGGGTCAGGCGCAGGTGAGTAATTGTAATAAAGAACGTACCGGTGCTTAGTAGATGCTGCAGCTACTTAGCAGCTACTTAGCAGCTACTTAAGCCCATAGGATTGTCTTTTAGGAGTGCGTTATATGAAATTTAAGATGAGCGTTATTTGTGCCGCGGTGTTAGCTGCAACTTGCTTTGCTGGTGTCGCTGAGGCAGCCAAGATTGGTGTTTCGATGCCAACTCAGTCGCTGCAACGCTGGAACCAAGATGGTAGCAACATGAAGGCCATGTTAGAGCAGGCTGGTCACACCGTGGACTTACAGTACGCAGGTGATAACGACATTCCTACTCAGGTCAACCAGATCGAGAACATGATCGCTTCCGACAACGACGTGATCGTGATTGCTTCGATCGACGGCTCGGCTTTAACCGAAGTCTTAAAGGGCGCTAAGGAAAAGAACATCCCTGTTATCGCCTATGACCGCCTCATCATGAACTCTGATGCTGTGTCTTACTACGCTACCTTCGATAACACCAAGGTTGGTAAGATCCAAGGTCAATTCATCGCCGATACCTTAAAGCTTGACGAGCAAAAAGAGCCTCTCAACATTGAGCTCTTCACCGGCCCTACCGATGACAACAACGTCAACTTCTTCTGGGGCGGTGCTATGAGCGTGTTACAGCCTTAC
>CALXYZ010000191.1 GCA_944393075.1 uncultured Anaerobiospirillum sp.
TTTCCGTGCTGGGGGGGAGTGGTTTTTTTGCGTTTTTTTTTTTTTTTTTTCTTCTTCTTCTTCTCATTCCAGACTATCTAGCAGCCTCATTGCAAGGCAGCTAAGCGCTATGCTTGTTAGTATGCTCTACGAGGTGCTTGTTGTTTACCTTAGCTGCACTGCTGCCCCTTACTGCTTGCCCTTTTTGCAAGCTAAAAATCACTGCCGTTAAGCTGTTTTTACCCTGATAGTAGTGGCCTATTTTGCACTGTGTGCTAAGGGGTGGTCATAATATTGATATTCCGTAAACGTTTGCAAAATAGTGCGAATTTGCGGTATTTATTTGCTGTATTTGCTTTATTTGTGCGCTTTTGTGGTGGCTTTTCTCTATCGTAAATTGCGATTTGTGCTTCATCTGCTTATCACATAAATCAGCATCATAACGCGTCTTTTGTGTGCAGAAATGGGGCTTGGGTGTGGTGATGTAGTAGGGGGCGGGCGCTGTTACTGTGACTTGATATCTGCTTGGTCGTTTGTGTGAAATATTACTGATGAAATATAGCTTAGAGCTAGGTTAAAAAGATTTTAAGATGTGGTGCTGTGGTGGTGGTAGTGATATGCTGTAGTGTGGCTAAGTGGGCTGTTATAGCATTTGAGGTATGGGAGTGTCTAGGCTTTCCTAAAACGGTTACGGGAGCTAAATTTACATAAATGCGCATTTTTCTGGCAAATAACGTGTTCGTGCACATGAAAGAAAAAAATAAGATCCCGGTCACGTAAATTACAGATCAATGCATTTTTTTCTTATTAGATGGTTTAAGATGGAGATCGTGCATTGAGGCTAGGACATGCACTACAGTTGCTACAGCTTAAAGCGCTTGCGCGCCGCTCGTTTGAGTTTGCCGCAGCAACACATCACCTAAAGCAAAAGCACCGCATTGCTGCTGGTGCAAGTTGAAGTGGCCTAGGCCAACAGAGGTTGCGCTTTCCACCTCGGTAAAGATTCGAGAGCCAATGATTTCCGCCAAGTCGCGCCTGTTACCTTGTGGTTGTGGCCTAGACATGAACATGAACATGAACATGGATATGTTTATGGACATGAACAATGCTTGAGCATGAGGTAGTTGAGGCAGGGACGGGGCCAGAATTTTTGCAAAAACAATTGTTGCTGTATAAATAGGGAGTTGCAATGCGTTTTTTCATTGATACCGCCAATGTAGACGACATCCGTAAGGCCAATGACATGGGTGTGATTTGTGGTGTTACCACCAATCCAACCTTAATCGCTAAGGAAGGTCGTGATTTCAAGGAAGTGATCAAGGAGATCGCCTCTATCGTTGATGGCCCAATCAGCGGTGAAGTCAAGCCAACTACCCTTGATGCTCCTACCATGATGAAGGAAGCTCGCGAGATCGCTGCTATCCACCCTAACATGGTGGTGAAGATCCCTATGACCGTCGAAGGCTTAAAGGCTTGCCACATGTGTAAGGTTGAAGGCATCAAGACCAACTTGACCTTAATCTTCTCTGCTAACCAAGCTTTATTAGCAGCTCGTGCTGGCGCTACCTACGTTTCCCCATTCTTAGGCCGCTTAGACGACATCTCCATGCCAGGTATCGACCTCATCCGTCAGATCTCCGATATCTTCGCAGTAGGTGACATCGACGCTCAAATCATCGCTGCTTCTGTTCGCAACCCAATTCACATCATGGACTGCGCTTTAGCAGGCGCTGATATTGCTACCGTTCCATACAAGGTTATCGAGCAGATGACCCACCACCCATTAACCGACCAAGGTATCACCAAGTTCCAAGACGACTACCGCAAGGTCTTCGGTTAATAGACAGTGCATAGCCAAACAACACGCTTTTCAAACAACTAGCGATTGATGGCTATAAAAGCGCGAAGCGCTCAAAAAGGCCGATCATCAGATCGGCTTTTTTGATACCAAATTGGGGCGCAAGTAGTACCCTAAAGCCTTGCACAGTCTGTGCTTCCCTCCTTAGTTAAAATCACGCTCATTTGCATTACGCTTTACGTTTTACGCTTCTCTGTCTGCCGTGTTGCTGTACTGCTAGCCATTAAGCCATGAAGCCATGCGGCCTACGGCATGCTGTCATGCTGTTATGGGCGACCATAACGCAGGTAAAGATGGAGTTGTGCCCAAGCGGTGAGCCATTTTTGTGGCTTTTTGTGATTGTCGTGGTCGCAACAGAATGCAGAGTAGGGGATAATGAGTGCTGTTTTTTGGTTATGTGCCCACTTACGCGTGCTGTTGATCAGTCACCGGCCTAGAGATCTTGCGATTGAGAGCTCGAGTGATCCAGAACCTTGTGAGTTGGGACTTTAGGCATACCGTGCTATTCGTGCTATTTGTGGACCTTGGAGGATGCGATGCCTTGTCCTTGTAAAAAAAGTGCCATTGCCGGAGTAGCCATCGTGGTGGTGGCTGGCTTGGTGCTAGGTGGTGGTTATATCACCAGCATTTTGGGCTACAGCTCAATGAAAGAGCAGGCCAAAGTGACGTTGGAGCAACAGATCAATACCTTTATGGCTGACCCTGTGTCAGGTGAGGGTGCCAAGTACTCGGTGGAGTTGTTTGAGCCTAAGATGGGCTTCCTCTCTCACGATGTGACTTTGGTGGTGGTCAATGGTGAGGACAACACCAAGTATGAGCTTCCAATGACCATTTCCGCATCCTACGGTGGTTATGATTTCGATTTTGATTTAGTTCACGCCACTATCAACGACGATTACGCTATCAAGACCTACGGCTTAGACAACTTAACTGCGCTGCAGGCAAACGCTTATTTAGATAGCGACAGCTTGGATCTGAGCATTAAGAGTTCGTATCTCAACGATATCGATAGCTTTATCGGCATTATTGCCTCCAACCAAGCCAGATATAAGCTGTGGCAGAACTACGACAACCTTAGTTCTGATGAATACCACACCGCCTTCGAAACCTATCAGGAAGAGGCAAAGAAGAGCATTAGCGAGAAAGTCGCTTCTGACCTTGTGTACAAGGATGTAGGTACTGTCGATTTAAACTTGGTTTTAGATGACGCCGAGAACGTCAAGCTCTCCTTAACTATGGATAGCTTTGTGACCGACAACGGTGTGATCTTAAACGGCATCAAGTACTTCTCTCATAGCCAAGGCTGGAATGAGTTTAAGTCCTTAGGTCGTAGCGAGATTGCAGTCGAGAATGTCGCTTATGCTGTGGCTGATACCTTCGATCAGGTCAATGGCTTGGTTCTGAAGACTGATAGCACCAAGGTGACTAAGGCTGGCAAATTTGATGTGCCTTTCTCTTTAAGCGTTGCTTCAGCCAAGAACTTTGTTGACGTCAAGACCTCAGGCAAAATCAGCAACCTCAATATCGCTGCTTTCAATCAGCCTGATCTGTACACAGCCCTTTCTGATTATTTTGCACAAAACGCTATCAGCATGACCTTTGATCAAGGTTCTGCTTTTAGTGTGCAAACAAAGCTGCGTGAGGATAAGTACTCAGAGAGCAAGCCAGCTTTAATCGATGTGACCTTTAATGGCGTTATAGGTTCTGAGATAATCACTTTCGATCCAAATGCTCCTCAAAGCAACGTCAAGGGGGATGTCATTGAAGTTGAGCCTTTAGATCCAGAGGCAGCAACTGAGGACGCTCAATCTAGCGTAGAGACCATCCCAAGCTTCTTCAGCAAGTTCTCCTTTAAGGTCAATACAGACGTTAACAACATCGATGACGCCACTTTAGAGGCCTTAAAGCCATTCTTTGTGGTGAAGAACAACGTCTCTACTTGTGATTTTTCTATTTCGACCGACAGTCAGACTCTCAACCAGCATGTATTTGTTAATGGCCAAGAGCTTTAAGAGAGTCTGAGGTGTGAGACTAGCGGCGCTAGCGCTAGCGTAAGAGCTAGCGCGTCGTGCAATGTCGCGACACGACACAACGAGTCGGCGCAGCGCTGTAAACAGATTTTTTGGAGGATGGGGCTGAGGTTTTGCCTCTTCCCATCAACGTGCCGATTGACTGACTTGAGCTGCCTTGCATGTGAGGAGAATGCGTGCAATCTTAGTGGCTTAAGTTAGCAGTTTGGATAACCCTAGGAGTAAAAATGTCAGAGTATCAGCAATTAGCCAATGCAATCCGTGCTTTAAGCATGGATGGTGTTCAAAAGGCCAACTCGGGTCACCCAGGTGCACCTCTTGGTATGGCTGATATGGCCGAGGCTTTATGGCGTGGTTTCTTACACCACAACCCAAAGAATCCAAAGTGGGCTAACCGCGACCGTTTCATCTTGTCGAACGGCCACGCTTCGATGCTCATCTACTCGCTCTTACACTTAACTGGCTATGATTTAAGCATCGACGACTTAAAGAATTTCCGTCAGCTCGATTCTAAGACCCCAGGCCACCCAGAGTACGGTGAGGTTCCAGGCGTTGAGACCACTACTGGCCCATTAGGCCAAGGCTTAGCCAATGCTGTTGGCTTTGCTATGGCTGAGGCTATGTTAGCCAAAGAGTTCAACCGCGACGGCTTTGACATCGTTAATCACTATACCTACGTCTTTATGGGTGACGGCTGCTTAATGGAAGGCATCTCTCACGAGGCCTGCTCCTTTGCCGGTACCTTAGGCTTAGGCAAGCTGATCGCTTTATACGACTCCAACGGTATCTCCATCGACGGTGAGGTCAAGAACTGGTTCGGTGACGACACCGCCAAGCGCTTTGAGTCTTACCACTGGCACGTCCAAGAGGTCGATGGTCACGATGGCGAGGCTATTCGTGCTGCTATCAAGGCCGCTCAGGACGTTAAGGACAAGCCTTCCATCATCATCTGCCACACCACCATCGGTAAGGGCTCGCCAAACAAGGGCGGCAAGGCTTCTTCCCACGGTGCTCCTTTAGGTGAAGAGGAAATCGCTTTAACCCGTAAGGCTTTAGGCTGGGATTACCCACCATTCGTCGTGCCTGAGGATATCTACGCTAAGTGGTCTGCTGTGGAGCAGGGCGCTAAGTTAGAGGGCGAGTGGAACGACTTATTTGCTAAGTACAAGGCTCAGTACCCAGAGTTAGCCTCTGAGTTCGAGCGTCGTATGTCCGGTGAGCTCCCATGCGACTTAGCTGCCAAGGCTTTAGCTTGGGCTAAGGACTTACAAGCCAAGCCAGAGAAGTTAGCTACCCGTAAGGCTGGCCAGAACGCCTTAGACTTCTTCGGTGCTCTGTTACCTGAATTAGCTGGTGGTTCTGCTGACTTAGCTCCATCCAACCTTACCATGAACAAGGCCTCCAAGTCTGTAGGCCCACACGCTTTAGATGGCAACTACATCCACTGGGGTGTGCGTGAGTTTGTGATGTGCGCTGCTATGAACGGTATGCTGCTCCACGGTGGCTTCCGTCCATATGGTGGCACTTTCTTAATCTTCTCCGAGTATGCTCGTAACGCTATCCGTATGGCTGCTCTGATGAAGATCCCAACCTTATTCGTGTTCACTCACGACTCCATCGGTGTCGGTGAGGACGGCCCAACTCACGAGCCAATCGAGCAAACCGCAACCTTACGCTTAGTGCCTAACTTAGACACTTGGCGTCCATGCGACCAAGTAGAGACTGCTGTGGCATGGCTCAACATGATCGAGCGTAAGGAAGGCCCTTCTGACATCGTTCTGACCCGTCAGGGCTTAGAGCAGATGCCTCGTACCGATGCTCAGATCGATGCTATTTCTAAGGGCGGTTACATCTTAAAGGATTGCGACGGCACCCCAGACCTGATCTACATCGCAACTGGTTCTGAAGTGGCCTTAGCATTCCACGCTGCCGAAGAGTTAACTAAGGAAGGCAAGAAGGTTCGTGTGGTCTCCATGCCTTGCTGCGAAGTCTTTGATCGTCAGAGCGCCGAGTACAAGGAGCAAGTCTTACCTGCTGCTGTCCGTGCTCGCGTAGCTATCGAAGCTGGCACTACCACCACTTGGTACAAGTATGTCGGCTTAGATGGCAAGGTCTTAGGTTTAGATCACTACGGTGCTTCTGGCCCAGCTGCTAAGCTCTTCGAGCGCTATGGCTTCACCGTTGAGAACGCTGTTGCTTTCGGCAAGGCTCTCTTAAAGTAATCTCTTTAAGATCAAGATCTGATCAGATTAAGAGGCGCTACACTGTTATAAACAGTATGTTGCGCTAGCCAACAGGGGCTACCGCCAATAACCGTCTTTGACGGTCATTGGCGGTGGCCTCTGCTTCAAAGAACAGGTATAAGCACCTCAGCACCAATGCAAACAGGTCTCGATGCCCCAGTGATCTCTAGAGTACTGCAAGCAAAGCTTAGCGATGTTCTTGTTATCGTAAGGCAAACTGGTGATGAAGTAGGCTATGTCTTCATGCACGGAGGCATCTTTTGCCTTGCCGGCTGCGTTTGCGTAGCGCCACTCACGTACAGCCTTAACAACAGTGCCATTAGCAAGGATTTTTGCCCACTCATCTGACCTCTTGAGCTTAGATAAATCAAGCTTGGAGGCTGGCAGTACATGCACTCTACGATTTGTCTCACGACCTGAAACAAGCTCTGTCTCCTCTTGGGCTCTTTTGCCTCGAAACCGCTTAGATCCATAAGCTATTTGAACAGCATCAAGTAGGCCCGATTGGTTGCCTTTGAGAGCAAAGAAGAAATGACCGCCGCGCTCTAAAATCAGCAAGGTGGTTTCAACTTGGGTATGCATTGCATCTCCAGAAATAAGGAGATTTGTGCAATCTACGGTCATTAAAGCATCGCGAAGAGCTTTCTGTTCATTTTCCTTGTCTCTCACCTTGCTTTGCGCAATAGATAGACGGAACTGCTTGCTGTACAAGGTTACGTGATACACCTTAGCGTGCTCATCGTTTCCCTCTCCAATAGCGGAGCTTATGGCCTGTCCATCTGCCGCGACGTACACAAGTTGACCAGGGTTGGAATAAATAAAACCTCTGATGATCTCATTACTAAAGGCTAACAGAAAGCCTTGCATATCCTCAAACCGGCAGTATCTAAGGAGACGGTCGATTGTGTCGTGGGAGATCGGAACTCCAAGGAAGTCAGGCACAACCTTCTTCAACCATTCGAGCTTTCTCTGGATAAACAACTCTAGTGGGCGATTTGATAAATTCATTCCAAGTGAGCCTATTTTTTAGGCTTACCTGCTTAGGTGGCCGCAAGGACG
>CALXYZ010000192.1 GCA_944393075.1 uncultured Anaerobiospirillum sp.
TTGATGGGTTTGTGTTTGTTATGGGTGGTACTCTCTTCTTGTTCTTTTTTTTTTTTTTTTTTTTTTTTTTTGCAGGGCATAGTATGAGCGTAACAGCTGTTCTTTTGGGAAAGAGCTAGGCTTGGCTACCGGCTTTCCTGGTTTGTGGTGTCGTTGTGACGTGATTGGTGGTGAGTGCGAGTTCATGAGTGAACTGAAGACTAATCCTGTGAATCCCCATCTTTATGCTTTAGTGGCAGGAGAGTTATCGGGGGATACCTTGGGAGCTGGATTGATGAAAGCAATTTTGCGTCATGATCCTGAAGCTCAGTTCATCGGTATTGGTGGCCCTAAGATGATCAAGGTGGGGATGCAATCCGCTTTTGATATCAACGAGCTCTCCGTCATGGGTATCTTTGAGGTGTTATGTCACTTGCCTCGCCTTTTAAAGATCCGCCGTCAGCTGACAAAGATGCTCTTAAAGGCTCGCCCTGTGGTGATGATTGGCATTGATGCCCCTGACTTCAATCTCACAGTAGAGCGCAAGCTCAAAGAAGCAGGCATCAAGACCATGCACTACGTCAGCCCATCGGTGTGGGCATGGCGAGAAAAGCGCATCATCAAGATCAAGGCATCGTGTGATGAGGTTTTAGCGCTGTTGCCTTTTGAAAAGGATTTCTACGATCAGCACGACATGCCTTGTACTTATGTCGGTCACACCCTCGCTAACACAATTCCTTTAGATGTCGATCAAAACCTCGCTCGTGAACGCTTAGGTCTGTACAAAAACAGTGTCGAAAAGGTCGACGGTAAGGTGTTGGCCATATTGCCTGGCTCGCGTCGTGGTATCGTGCGCCGCATGCTGCCACTGTATGCTCGCACCGCACGTCTGTTGCGTGAGCAGATCAAGGATCTGACCTTTATTAGCGTCGCTCCTAACAAAGAGATCGCCTTAGAGATCAAAGATTTGTGGTTACAGCATAGCCCTGATGTCTCGATCACTATCTTTGTTGGTAACAACCAAGATGCCATAGCCTCAGCTGACGTCTGCCTCTTAACTTGTGGCACTGTGGCTTTTGAAACCATGCTCTTAAAAAAGCCAATGGTGGTGGCTTATCGTGTCTCTAAGACTAGCGCTGCTATTGCTCGCAAGCTGCTCAAGATCAATATGTTCTCGCTACCAAACCTACTGGCAAAGCGCACCATTGTCCCTGAGCTCATACAAGAGGACTGCACCCCAGCCCGTTTAACCCATGAGTGCATCTCGCTCCTGACCTCAGATAATCTTTTGATGAAAAAGGAGTTCCGCACCATTCACGATAGCATCCGCACCAACGCTGACGAGCTTGCAGCTCGTGCCGTGCTGCGTGTAGCTGCTACCGTTATCGCTACTGACACCGTCACTGTTTCTACTGCAACTGCTGCTACCACAGGTGATGCTGCTAGCGCCAATCCTGAGACTAATGCTAAGTCCAATGCTGAGGCTGAGGCCGCAACTACAGCTGTAACAGAAGCCGCAGCAACAGAAGCCGCAGTAACAGAAGCTGCTGCTACAGCGGTTGCAGCCGTAGTTCCTGCTAAGACCAAAACTGCTCATGCAGCCGAAGGCTATCGCGACTTTGTGGATAAGACCAAGAAGGCCGAGGTTAAGCTCAAGGACAGCGTTCCTAAGGACAGTGTGGTTGCTTCTATGGCTAAAGCCGGCAGCGCACAGACTGCTGCTGCGACGACTGCCGCCTACGCTGCTACCAAAAACAAGGCTGAGACGAGCTCGCGCACTAAGCGTAGTGCGGCTAAGGGCCGTACCCTAAAGCGCAAGCAAGAGCCTCATTTTGGTAACGACAGTGCCGGTGAGATCGAAAACCTGTAGCTTGATGGGCTACAAGCCTAAGACAAAGCCTTTTGTTTTAACGCGTGGAGTGAGGAAATAGCCTTGACTACAAGCATCAGTTTTGCGGACTTCAGCTATAGCTTAGATCCACAGCAATTTGTGGTGTGTGGTATCGATGAAGCTGGCCGCGGCCCTTTAATGGGTGATGTTGTGGCAGCCTGCGTGGTACTTGACCATACAAAGATCATTGCAGGTCTCAATGACAGCAAAAAGCTCAGCGAAAAGAAGCGCGATGAGCTTGCTCCACTGATCAAAGAGCAGGCTGTTGCCTATGGTATCGGTAAGGCCTCGCCTCAAGAGATCGATGAGCTCAATATCCTCAACGCTACATATTTGGCGATGTTTCGTGCCTACGAAGCTATGGGCCATAAAGCCGATCTAGCTCTGATCGATGGTAATCGTTTGCCAAAAGACTTAGTGCAAGCTGGTGTGCGCTGTGAGAGCGTGGTTAAGGGTGATGCTAAGGTCGTGGAGATTGCTGCAGCCTCAATTTTAGCTAAGACTACTCGCGATGCTGATCTCTATGCCTTAGATCAGCAATATTCTCAGTATGGTTTTGCTCACCATAAAGGCTACCCAACTGCCGAGCATTTAAAGCTGTTAGAGAGCTTGGAGATCTTGCCTTGCTATCGCAAGTCCTACTCTCCAGTGCGCAAGCTGTGGCAGGAGCGTTTTGGGGTGGATCCTATGGAGAAGATCACCAAAGTTCGAGCTGAGCGCCAAGCGGCTATCAAGGCCGCGGCTGCAGCGACTAAAGCTGCGACTAAAGCTGCGGTTAAGGCTAAGTCTAAAGTGCAAGGCTTCGGCCTGTTAGGACTTGAGGACTAGCTCAAGAACTGCTGTGCACGCCGGTGGATTTATTGGCGCTTTTGCGTTAAATTAAGGGCACTTTTTGCAAAAAAATCAACTTTTCGCTCAGCTAGTAGACTGCACCGACACGGATGAGCAGATACTGCAACCACATAATAGAGAGTTGCGGTGGTGTCTGTGTTGAGCTGAGTTCTTGTCTTAGATCATTGTCAGTGATCTTATGGGCCTTGTAGACCTTGAGATCAAGCAGCGCAAGAGTAACGTCTGCAATATTGGCATCGTTCCGCGGCCATGATTGTGATGTGTGTTAGCATGCATTACAGCATGTACTTTGGCATTTAGGCATGCAGTCATGTGTCATGCATGCTTGTACATGCGTGTCTTTTGTTCCTATAGAGCTTTAGTTGAGCAGTATTACTGCGCTACTACATAAGATATAAGAGCTTGGATCAGAGCCTAGAGTGTGGGGCGATGAAGATTAACCATTAACTAACAGGGGACGGCATTTCTTCCGACTTTTGGTTGGAGCTGTAGTGCTACTCTTACAAAGTAGTAGTACAGCAGATAACAGCGTAGTTGGGGGCTTTGTGCCGCGCAGGATTTATGAACATTAATTACTTAGATTTTGAGCAGCCGATTGCGGACTTGCTTGCGCATATTGAGGAGCTCAAGCGCCTTAGTACCACTGTTGGTAACGATGTCGATCTTTCCAAAGAGTTAAAGCTCTTAGAAAAGAAGAACTTAGAGCTCACTAAGAAGCTCTACTCTTCTTTATCTGCTTGGCAGATCTCGCAACTGTCGCGTCACCCAATGCGCCCATACACCTTAGACTACGTATCGCGCATCTTCACTGACTTCCAAGAGTTATCTGGCGACCGTGCCTTTGCCGATGACAAAGCTATTGTTGGTGGTATGGCCCGTTTAGATGGTATGCCAGTGATGATCATCGGTCACCAAAAAGGCCGTGACACCAAAGAGCGTACCATGCGCAACTTTGGTATGCCTCGTCCTGAAGGCTATCGCAAGGCTATGCGTCTCATGCGCTTAGCTGAGCGCTTCAACATGCCAATCATCACTTTTATTGACACTCCAGGTGCTTATCCAGGTGTGGGAGCTGAGGAGCGTTCGCAGGCTGGTGCTATTGCTGAGAGCTTAAAGCTAATGAGTGAGCTGACCGTGCCTATCATCTGCACCGTGATTGGTGAGGGTGGTTCTGGTGGTGCTTTAGCCATCGGTGTTGGTGATCGCGTCAACATGCTGCAATACTCGACCTACTCGGTGATTTCCCCTGAAGGCTGCGCCTCCATATTATGGAAGAGCGCTGAAAAGGCCCCATTAGCAGCAGAAGCTATGAACATCACTGCCGACAAGGTTAAGTCCTTAGGCTTAATCGACGAGGTTATCCCAGAGCCATTAGGTGGTGCTCACCGTGACTATGACGCTATGGCTCAAAACCTCAAGAACGTCATTCTACATGAGTTAAGCTCGATCAAGGGCGGTACCCAAACTCAAGAGGAGCTCCTTGAGCACCGTTTCTCGCGCCTCATGAGCTACGGCTACTGCTAACCCCCTAAGGCCCGTAGCTAGGATTTCAAGCAAGAAGACCAGAAAGCCAGCAAGCTAGAAGGCCATTAAGTCTGTAGGTCTTGAGAGCTTGGGGGCTGGGAACCTGAGAGCCTGTTTTTAGCTTTTAGCAGCAATAACCCTTAGTCATCAGCCTCTGCTGTGAGGTATGAGCTAAGGGCTTGTTGTTTGTGGCCTGTCCAAAAGCGCTGTTTTTTAGAGAGATCGCATAGCATGTTGCAAGGGTTGAGTGCTATTTGCGGTGATGTCATCGAAGAAATGGCAAAGCTGCCAAGTGAGAGAGTGCGCCTCATTGTTACTGACCCGCCATATAACCTCAGTAACAATCATTGATCTGTTCACAGAGCACTGATTGTGGCTAACTGATAGCCGATATCCGATAGCCAATATCCGATAGCCAATATCCGATAGCTGATAGCTGAAAGTAAATCGCTGATTGCAACCTACAAGTTTCCACCACCTTCACCACCTTTACCTAAATCGCTTTTTTATGAGCAGTTCCGATTCTTGCCCTCCGCGCTGTGACTCCACCCCTGTCGTCAGTGCTTTAGACTTTGCACGTAGTGAACTGACGCTGCGTGAGGCTATTCAGAATTTTAGGGGACGCTTTGAGCGTCTTAATGCTAAGCGCCGTGCTACTGAGCGGCAGCAGGGACTTCAGCCGCAAATTGCTGCTACTTATCGCATCCTTGGTAATGCTAAATCCTTAGACCCTGATGGTAGTGTTGATCTGAAGTTGGTGCTAGGGGACGCACAGTTTGCACTCTTAAGTCAGAAAGTAGTCACGCATTTAGCAACCTATTTGCACGGTGTCCTAGGGGCCCATAGTGCACAGAAAGCACAGCTCCAGCATCCTAATGAGATGGGGGCGGACGCAGTAACTACAGTAGCTACAGGAACAGAAGGAGCTGTTGAGGCTACACCTGTGCAGCGTTTGATTGTGGGTATGTCGGGCGGCCCAGATTCAACTTTGGCTTTGGTGGTAGGGTGCAAAATGCGCGAGTTGTATGGCTATGAGGTGTTGGCCGTACACTGCATTCATGGTTTAGACCCTGATGATGGGATCTGGCTTGCTCACAATAAGAGGCTGTGTGCCAAACTAGAGGTGGAGCTCGTCACCCCGCGCCTCAACATTGTCTACGGTGGTGGTGTCTCTCCTGAGGATGTCTCCCGTGCAGAGCGCTATCGGGCGCTGCTTAGTCTTATGGACAAGAGCAGAGACTGCTTGGTGTTAGGCCATCAGGCTGATGATCAGGTGGAGAGCATGCTCTTAGCTCTCAAGCGTGGTTCAGGCCCGCAAGGCCTTATGGGAATGCAGGTGCTCTTAGAGGATGAGCGCGGAATCATCATGCGTCCACTACTCATGCTCCACAAGATCGAGATTGAGCAGCTGCTCGTGGCTTTAGGCTTTGATTTTGTTTATGACCTTTCTAACAGCTACCTGAAGTTTGAGCGCAATTATGTGCGCTTAAAGGTGCTTCCAACGCTTCGTCGCCGCTTCTTAGGTATCGACAGAGCTATCTTGCGCTCCCAAACGTTATGTGCCTATGAGCATGACTTAGCTTTGCGCTATGCCCAAGAGCAGTTACCTCAGTACTTAGTGGAGTTGCCTGATTACGTTGCTACAGATGAAGGTATCGACTTATTAGAAGGAGAAGCTACGTCTATTGCGACAAGCACGCTGCCGCGCTTGGCTTTTGACTTTGGCCACCTTGATCTAAGCGATAAGGCTCTAGTGACGATGCTCTTGCGCCTGTATTTGAGTGCAGTCACTATTGCTAGTATCGACTTTAATGTCATTGAGCAGGTCTATGACCTCATGCTCAAAGAGCATGATAGGAACGGTGCCGTACAACTAAGACCAAGTCCTTTCTATGCCGCAACCTTTAAAGACTGGCTCATGGTCTACCTCCCTGTATCGGCAGGGGCAGCGTCCGAAGTTGCAGGTGACAAGCAGTCTTTATATCTGCACCTCAAGCATGATGTCATCCAAGCCTTGTCAATAAGTAAGGCGATAGCTGCTGGGGGGCCGGAAAGACAAGGAGTGCAGATAGCATCAGATATGGTCTTTGCTGGGCCATATAGCTATCAGCTACTGGCTATGAGTAATAGCACCTACGCGGAGTATGTGGCGCAGGGGCAGATTCGTGACTGTGGCTTTGTGCTGCCACTAGAGAGTCTGCCTTTGGAGCTGGAGCTCATCTTTGATTACAAGCAATCCTTGGTGCTAAAGCCAACTACCCGCCGGCACTCGCGTGAGATCAAAAAGCTCTTTATTGAGGCTAACATCGCCCCATGGCTCCGTTCTTATATGCCTCTGGTAGCTTTGCCAGTTAATACAGGGGCGGGCGCCGTTACAGCACCCGTTGGGAATATTGAGGTAGGACGTGTGCTCGCTTTAGGTAATGTCCTCTCGCAAGAGCAGCAAAGGTTAAGACAGGAGTTTGATCATGGGCATGCGCATGAGCATGGTGACTATAGCTGCAAGCTAGTGTTAGAGCGTAAGCGCGTGCGGGTATAGGGAGTCGGGATGCAAACAGAGAAAGAGAGCAGGGTAAGGGAGCAGAGTAAGGGCAAAACGGGTTTTTGGTAGGCCCAAAATAAAGACGGCTTGATTGGGATGTAATCAAGCCGTCAAGTGTGTGGGATAGTATTTGAAAACTTGTTATGGAGAACTTCTTCGAGGTTTTAGCTAAAAGAAGAAGTCTTTTCGCTTTCTTTGTCTATTTAGAGTACCAATCTCAAGAAAAGTTCCAAAAAATCTAAAAAATTTTTTGGGTAGTGTGACGAGCCCCTGTGGATGGTCGTTTTGCTTTGTGGTAGGCCATAACTAAAAGGCCGCACTAGAAAACTAGTGCGG
>CALXYZ010000193.1 GCA_944393075.1 uncultured Anaerobiospirillum sp.
GGTATAAGCAATCAAATGCTGAAGCTTATGCGGTTTTCAAGAGATTTGGCCCTAGGTTTGTTTGGAAAACATGAGTTTTTCCTTGTAAAGGAGATCCGCTGTGAATCGGGAAATGCTAGATTTTAGAAAAACCCGCTTTATCACTAGTGCGCCTGATATTTCGCGCTTGCCAGATGATTTAGGAGCTGAAATCGCCTTTGCAGGGCGCTCTAACTCTGGTAAGTCGTCGGCCTTAAATGCTATTTGTGATCAAAGCCATTTAGCTAAGACCTCACGTACTCCAGGTCGTACCCGTCTTATCAACCTCTTTCAGGTCAAGCAAGGCTGCTCTTTAGTGGATCTGCCAGGTTACGGCTACGCCGCCGTGCCTGAGAGCATGAAAAAGCAGTGGCAAAAGTCGATGTCCGACTACCTGCAAAAACGCCAAGCACTGCGCGGTATCGTCGTGACCATGGACATTCGTCATCCTTTAAAGGATCACGACCGCTTGATTATCGATTGGTCGTTAGCTGCTAACCTGCCAGCCTTAATTTTGCTCACCAAGGCCGACAAATTGGGCGTTAATGCCCGTCGTGAAGCTGTAGGTGAGGTCAAGCACTTGCTCTCCGAGTTTGGTGGTAATTTTACGGTGATTGCCTTCTCGGCTTGGAATAAGATCGGCATTGATGAAGTGCGCACCGTCCTCAGCTATTGGTTCTCCACTTTCCATGCGGCAGGTGGTGAAGGTG
The DNA here is from genome assembly GCA_944393075.1 of uncultured Anaerobiospirillum sp. GTDB lineage: Bacteria > Pseudomonadota > Gammaproteobacteria > Enterobacterales > Succinivibrionaceae > Anaerobiospirillum. The sequence continues at coordinate 729 of CALXYZ010000193.1, forward strand.
GTGATGATGACGGCTATGATGCCGATGCTGATGGCTACGATAACGGTGATGGTGAATAGCAACCGTCGCTGATCAAGGCAGTCTGTTGGTAGTTAGTTGGGCTTTTGTTGGATAGGGAAGAAAATGGCTAAGGGCACTTTGTATATTGTCTCGGCTCCAAGTGGTGCTGGTAAGTCGTCGCTCATTAACGCATTGTTAAAGAAGTTTAACCTCGACGATTCTCTGCGCCTCTCCATCTCTCACACCACCCGTGCACCTCGTCCTATGGAAATCAACCATGAGGACTACCACTTTGTGAGTGTCGAAGAGTTTGAAGCTCTCATTGCCCGTAACGCTTTCTTTGAGTATGCCAAGGTCTTTGATAACTACTATGGCACCTCCAAAGAGATCGTGATGGATTGGATCAATGCCGGCAAGGACGTGCTCTTTGATATCGATTGGCAAGGTGCCCGTGAGATCAAAAAGCAAGTGCCAGAGGCTGTAAAGATCTTTATCCTGCCACCATCTTTAGAGGTGTTGCAGCATCGTCTTATCAAGCGCGGCCAAGACAGTAGCGAGGTGATCTCCAAGCGTATGGCTCAAGCCATGTCGGAGATTTCCCACTACGACGAGTACGACTACGTCATCATCAACGATGACTTCGACACCAGCCTCTTAAAGCTGCGTAGCATCATCTTGAGCAAGCGTACTGAGCTTGCCAACGTCAAAGAGCACGATGGCCACATCTTAGAGAACATGCAAAAGGAAGCTAAGGCCTATGAAGAAGCTTGGCTCCCATGTGCCAGTGCCTTAGCCGCTGCTTTAGCTGCCGCCAAAGCCGAGCAACCTGAAGCTGCAGATGCCACTGCCGCTGATGCTACAGCCAGCGAGACAGCTACTGTTGAGGTAGCAGCTACTGCTGAGGTAGCAGCTACTACTGAGAGTACTGAGGACGCTGAGAGCTCAGCTCCAGTAGCTCCAGCCGAGTCATCTGACAACAGTGCTACCGTTTAGGGTGCAGCACTGAACAGCGCTAAGGCGCATTACAGCGGCCTAAGCAGCTGTTGGCCCGACACCTGCTTGAGCGAAGTTCGCTTAAGTAGGTGTTTTTTTGCTAAAATACGTTGTTTAGCACCATGGCTAATGTGCTGGCACTCAGCGCACGTTGGCTTTGGGTACAGAACAGAATTTGGAATTTGTGTTTTCTCCCATCTGCTCCTAGAAAGATAGCTATTGGCGTCTTTTTGTTCGGTAGGTGGTCGCCCCTGCCTAAGTATGCTGCACAAACGGATCTTTATTTGGCAGCAACGGCAAGCTATTGGCACTAACCTCACTCTTGCATCATGTGTTAGATGGTGTGGTGATGTTGGGATTTAGTGCTGCTTTTGAGCCCTCTTCTTCAGTTTCATTACAGTTAGCGCCTACACATCTTTTGCCTTCTCCTCATCCAAAAGGACGAGACTATGGCCCACAAACATATGCCTTGGTGATCCTTGATCGATCGTATGTGCAGTGGGGTAGTGTTGTTGTGGGCATGAGACGCGACTTGCAGCTGCGCTGCTGTAAGAACAAACGCGCATTGGGGTGCGCGATGCTAGGCCTAAGCCCAACTAAGATTGCATTAAGGATAGAGCCTGACGATCTTGGCTATTGTGGGCTGTTAGAAGTTAGTAGGGGCCCATGGTTTTTTGTGCTTCTTGTGGTTGTTAGGTACTAAGCAAGGTTAGACAAAGTACAGCACAGCTAAGCATAGCTAAGCCAGAAAGGCGCAAGGATTAGCTGGTGTTCACCGTGTCTACTGATATCTGCTGGTGTATGCAGGTGTCAGTATGTGTTTGTTGGTACTTAGCGTGACTACATGCTCTTTCGAGGTATTTCATCATGGCTAGAGTTACAGTTGAAGACGCTGTGGCGAAGGTTGGTAATCGCTTTGATTTAGTGCTCATCGCAGCTCGTCGTGCCCGTCAGATCTCTATGAATGGTAGCAAGCCATTAGTAGACGAGAAGAAGGATAAGCCAACTGTGATCGCTCTGCGCGAGATCGAAGAAGGTCTCATCTCTGAGGACTTCTTAGATAAGCAAGATCGCAAGGACTTAATGCGCGATAACGGCTCCATGCCATCTGATAACGAGTTTGCTCCTATCGACGGCGTGGAGATGTTTAACTAAGAGCCTGCTAAGTCTGGTCAGGCAAGGCTAGGCCAAGCAAGGCAAGGCTAGGAGAGTACAAGCCATGTGCTAGCATGTTTGACTGCTGCAAAGATGGCTTAGCCGGCCCAATAGAAAAGCTTAGTTAAGCATCGCCTAAACTGCATACCTCAGAGCGCCCTAGAGGCCCGCAAGTGGTCTCTAGGGCGCTCTGACATTAGGCTTTTACTTTTGTAGCTCGTTGCTTTGAGGAGAACGCGCTAAAACAGATCATTTGCGATCTTGTTGTTTGAGCTGAGGCGCGATTTTGCAATGAGCGTGCGCTTTGCAAGCGTATAGTCAGCAAAGTGTAGTAAACTCAAAGTGAGGAATTGTCTGTCCCTTGTGGTGTAAGGGCTGACTTGAGATTAAGCCAGAGTCTAGGGTGTGCGCGTGCACTGCGTATGCTCTGTGCGCATGTTCTTTGCGTGCCTATGATTTAAGAATGTGTCGCATGCATCCATGCGTGCGTGCATGCATGCATGCATTGCTAACACCGCAATGCATAGCCATGTAACTCTGAGCTAACAAGTGTGTTGCGCTGCCTTTGTCCGTAGTGACCTCAGCAAGCAGTAGATCCACTTTCTTTGTTAAAGAGCCTTAGGGTCGTTTTGTCCGAAGGAGCCATAGCAAGTGCCAACTGATACTAATACTCACACAGCAAGCGCTGTTAGTAGCGCCGATGCCGCAGCCACCAAGGCTTCCGCATCGACAACAGCTACTACCACAGCTGCATCTGCTGCGCCCTACACAAGCTTTAGTGGGCGAGAGCTTATTGAGCCAGTGCCAAGCGATTTAGCACCAATCTCCTCTAGGCCTAAGGTGGCTCCAGAGATTGCTGCTTTTGTCGATGCTGTGGAAGCCTCGGCTATAGCGGCAGCTCGCGAATCCGGTACTATTGACATCATCACCAACACTGATGTTAGTTCTAGTACCAATGTCAACGCCCGTGATAACGGCTCTTTTGCGCTCAGTGGCGATAAGATCCACGTGGATGGCGCCCCAATTCTCCCTAAGATTGCAGTTGACCATGAAGATGGTGAGGGCTTAGGTGGCGTTACTGTGACAGCCGCGGCTGCCATGGTTGAGCCAAGTGCTGAAGCCTTAGCTTCAGAAAACTTCCACTACTACGCTCCGCTGCACTCGCTTGCTGCGTCCTATCTGCCAAAAGAGTGTATGGCCGATATCGATAAGGCCTTTGTGTTAGCTGATAAGGCCCACGCACCACAGCGTCGTGCCTCGGGCGAGCCATACATTATTCACCCAATTGCGGTGGCCACCATCATTGCACAGATGCACCTCGACAAAGAGTCGATAGTGGCTGCTCTGCTGCACGATACGGTTGAAGATACCTTTGTCACCCCTGAAGACATCAAGGCTGAGTTTGGTGAGACAGTCCAAGGCCTTGTCAACGGTGTGACCAAGTTAGATAAGCTGCGCTTCCATGACTATCGTGAGGCTCAGGTAGAAAACTTCCGCAAGATGATCTTGGCCATGACCCGCGACATCCGCGTGATTCTGATCAAGCTTGCCGATCGTACTCACAATATGCGCACTCTAGGTTCGCTGCGCCCTGATAAGCGTAAGCGCATTGCTCGTGAAACCCTAGAGATCTTCGCTCCTATTGCTAACCGCTTAGGTATTTCCGATATCAAGGTTGAGCTTGAAGAGTTAGGTATCGCAGCCCTCTATCCAATGCGTTATCGCGTGCTGAAAGCTGCTGTTACCCGTGCTCGCAACAACCGTAAAGAAATCATCAACAACATCTTAGATGCTATCACTCGCCGCCTCAAAGAGGTCAACATCAAGGCTCGCGTTCTAGGCCGCGAAAAGCGCATCTACTCCATCTACAAGAAGATGGTGAAAAAGGAGCTGCAATTCCGCGAGATTATGGACGTGTATGCTTTCCGCATCATCTTAGATGACGTCGATACCTGCTACCGCGTCTTAGGTCAGATGCATAACCTCTACAAGCCACGTCCAAGCGGTTTTAAAGACTACATCGCCATCCCAAAGATCAACGGCTATCAGTCACTGCACACTTCCTTAGTTGGCCCTCACGGTGTACCAATTGAAATCCAGATCCGTACTGAGTTTATGGATCAAATGGCCGCTCGTGGTGTGGCAGCTCACTGGTCTTATAAGGAGAATGGTTCGGAGCCAACCTCCACCACCGCCCAAAAGAACGCCCAGCAGTGGATTAAGAACATCATCGACTTACAGCAAAGTGCTTCTAGCTCGATGGAGTTCATTGAGGGCGTGAAAACCGACCTTTTCCCAGACGCCATCTTCGTCTTTACTCCAGATGGTAAGATCTTCGACCTGCCTGTCGGCGCTACTGCGGTGGACTTTGCCTATGCCTTACACACTGACATCGGTCAGCACTGTATTGGCGCCCGCGTCAATCACCGTATGTACCCATTAAGCCGCCCATTGCAGTCTGGCCAAGCGGTGGAGATCATTACCTCACCTAGCGCTCAGCCTAATGCTTTGTGGCTGTCTACCGTGGTTACACCACGTGCTCGCTCGAAGATTAGACAGTACTTAAAGAGCCTCAAGAGCCAAGAGTGTGTACTCATCGGTCGCCGTCTGCTGCAGCGTGTGCTTAAGGACATGCGCTTAGAGGAAGTCTCGCCAGAACTAATGGAAAGCGTGCTGCGTGACTTAAAAGAGCCTGATTTTAATAGCCTCTTAATTGACGTGGCCTTAGGTAACATCCTCGCCGTGGTGGTCGCCAAGAAGCTCAAGAGCGATCTGTCTGACGCTGACGAAGGTAAGCCAATTTTAGGTACTGGTGGTCTACCTTACTCATTTGCTCAATGCTGTCTGCCAATTCCTGGCGACGACATTGTCGGTCACATCACCTCAAAGGGCTTGGTGATCCACAACGCCAACTGCTCCAACATGCGTGAGGCCTCTAAGGATCCTGAGAAGTTCATTAAGGTGGAGTGGGACATGAGTGTCAGCGCCAACTTAGACTTCCAGACTGGCTTGCGTATTGAGCTGGAGAACCGCCAAGGCATCTTAAGTGAGCTCTCTAATGCTGTCGACATTGCTGGCTCACAGATCAATGCCATCAACTCTGAGATCAAGGACGACGGTACCTACCTCATCAACCTCACCGTTACCGTCCGCGATCGCCTCCACCTCTCGGGCATCATCCGTCGCCTCAAAGAGGTACCAAACGTTATCAAGATCAGCCGTCGCCGCTAAAGCGTCGCGCCCCTTGTCCAGCACCCACCAAGGCAAGCATATCTGCCTCGGTGGGAGGCGCAGAGCCACCTCTTACTGCTCTTAGGCAGTGATCCCACGTTATTCCCTACTGTACGGTCGCCTGCCACTCGTGACTCGTGGGTTGCTATACTCCCCTTTGATCTACTTGTCTCGCGTAGGCAGAAGCATAACAGCACAAGTTGGACTCTTTTTGGCAGCACATGGCTAGCTCTTGTTCCTGCTTTAGTGCTCAACGGCCATCTTGATCAGTGGGTGCTGTCACGTAAGGTTAGCTTTGAGCGGCCTCCATTAAGACACAGCGCGGCAGCTCAGATGGAGGTTGCAAATCAAGGTGTAGAATCTTTGGAAGCAATTTGACCAACTGTGACAAGCGACCGTACAGTAGGGATTAAACCGTTCTATCTTGAGTATGGGCTGGGGCAGGTTTGTTAGCTTGCTTGCATACAAGCTCGCACTAAAAGGGCGCAAGCTGGAAAAGGTTGACCCTCGCAATACGAGTAGAACTTGCTCAAAGTGTGGTTTTGTCAGCAAGCAAAACCGCTTAACGCAAGCCCACTTTAAATGTGTTAAATGCGGTTTTGAGGCTAATGCTGATTTGAATGCCGCAGTTAACATTAAAAATCGCTTCCTTGCCTCATTAACTCATGCAGGAAGTTCAAATAAGGGCAGGGCATGCCCGGATGGCCTGGAGCCAGTTCCAACGAAGGCCAAAAAGCCGAAGTAGTTAGAACTGCACGAACTGTTCTTAACGTCGTAAGGACTTGTCCAATAAGGCTGCTTAAGAATATTAGTCGATAACAGGAACCCGCCGAAGCTACAGAGGGTAAGACCTCTGACTAGCCGTAGGAATCCCCTCTCGTAAGAGAGGGGAGGATGTCAA
>CALXYZ010000194.1 GCA_944393075.1 uncultured Anaerobiospirillum sp.
AGATGGAGGTTGCAAATCAAGGTGTAGAATCTTTGGAAGCAATTTGACCAACTGTGACAAGCGACCGTACAGTAGGGGTTTTTTCGTCTTTGGATGAATGCAGAATTGTTGGTTGAGCCCAAAGTGCAGATACACGAATACTGTGAGCTTAAAGCCTGACTTGATTTGAATTAGGGGAATTGAGAACAAGCGAATGCTTGAAGAAGAGGTGATTGGTGAAGTGCCTTGATGGTGCTGGTTGTAGGTCTCGAACCCACGACCCCCTGTTTACAAAACAGGTGCTCTACCAACTGAGCTAAACCAGCACGGAATCAAAGTGGCGTCATTATAGCAACTTAAGCTTAAAGGTCAATACCATATTTTTGATCGCGCACAACCAGTCGCTCTTACCCTTCTGCTCTTACATCCTTTCCCGCCCCAGTCTCCACAACAATCCAACACCTCCTACAACACCTTCTTAATAGGCAGCCCTGTCCTACTATATATGTAGACGTCATTGGCCTATTAGCTGTTTTTGCAGTCAGAATGAATAGCTCGGCTATAATGTGGCCGAGTTTTCATGGTGGAGGTAGATATGGCTGATGTTGCTAAGCAAAAGCTTGATGTTAATGCTAATGCTAATGATCAGGAGGAGTCTTCTTTAGATACTCCCAAGCTGGTTAATGGTCTAGGCCTCTCATGTCCTGAGCCTTTAATGCTGCTGCGCAAGTGCCTGCGTGAGAGCGAGAGCGGGCAGCTCATTGAGCTCCTCTCGGATGACCCAGTGTCGCTGCGCGACGTGCCTGCCCTCTGCGAGTTTATGAATCACACCTTAGTAAGCCTTCCTGACGAGGCTCATCCTCACCGTTTCTTAGTGCGCAAGGGCTAAAGCTCCACGCTGTTTTTTCTTGTGATACTGTCACTTGTTGCCTATTTGCAAGTGTGTAACAATGGTGCTGCTCAGAGAACGCTAAGTAAAATCGCTTATTTTTGAGCTTGCTGCATTCTAAGTCTTGCTGCATTTCGGGGGCATTCCCTGAGATTGAGTGCTGTGTTGTCTAAGGGCGTAGTCATGTGGCTATGCTTAGCTTGGTCATATACAGTCGATGCGCAGCAGCTACTTGTTCCCTCTTTCTCTTGGAACTGAAAGCTTTCTTTCAGGTCTCACCGGTGCAGCTTGGCTGCTTGTTGTCATTGCTTGGCTGGCTATGCCTGTTGGGTTTGGTCAGTTTGCGTTTGGTGTGAGTTAGCTTTGGAGTTCCCTATGGCCAATGCCCTGAAAGCTCTGCTGTCGCCTTTCACGACGAAGACGAGCAGAGCCGTTCACTACTTGCTCGTCGTCTTTGTCTTATCCCTCTTCTTTACCTTTGTCTCGAACTTTGTCTTCTGGCGTCGCGTCAACGCCATCTTAGATTAGAGTGGTGATGCACTGCCTCCTCTCTTTGGCCTGATGGCTGCGATTGCTATTTTGGTCTTAATGAACGCCATCATGATCCTGTTGTGCTCGTGGCGTTATCTACTCAAGCCTGTGGAAGTCGTACTCCTCCTGATCACAGCTGATCAGCGTTACCGCCTCACGATCAATTCATGGTTGTGGGGCTGTGGTGTTTTTGGTGAGTCTAGTGGTGCACTTGTTATGCGGTGCAGCTACAGGCGTGCATGGCCTAAATCCGGCAGGTGGGCCCTATTTCTGCTAAAATGAATGGCCTATTTTGGCGATCAGCCACTAACCTAGGCTCCAAAACGATCACTTCAGATGTGCTTCAAGAGCGCCTCAGGTGCGCCTCAGATGCACATTTGCGGCTCTTTGAGGTTATCGTTTTGGGGCTTGGTTTGGAACGATCAAGCTTTGCTGCTTGTGGGTTGTGCTTCTTGCAGGCTTGGCGGCTAAAATTGCGGTTTTTTGTACTGAGATCGGACTTTCACGATGTCTAATACTTACGATCTACAAACCTTCCAAGGTTTAATCTTCACTCTTCAAGATTACTGGATGCGTCATGGATGCATGGTGTCCCAGCCATTTGACATGGAAGTTGGTGCTGGTACCTCTCACCCAATGACCTTCCTGCGCTCCTTAGGCCCTGAGCCTATCTCTTGCTGCTATGTGCAGCCATCTCGCCGCCCAACTGATGGTCGCTACGGTGAGAACCCAAATCGCTTGCAGCACTACTACCAGTTCCAAGTCATCTTGAAGCCTTCCCCAGACAACATTCAAGACCTCTACTTAGGCTCCCTCAAGGAGTTAGGCTTTGATCCTACTGTCAACGACATCCGTTTCGTTGAGGATAACTGGGAGAACCCAACCTTAGGTGCTTGGGGCTTAGGCTGGGAAGTGTGGTTAAACGGCATGGAGGTGTCGCAGTTTACCTACTTCCAACAGGTCGGTGGCTTATCTTGCTACCCTGTGACTGGTGAGCTCACCTATGGCTTAGAGCGTCTTGCCATGTACATCCAGGGTAAGAACTCTATCTACGACTTAATCTGGGCTCACACCGCTAACGGTGATGTGACCTACGGTGACGTCTTCCACCAAAATGAGGTGGAGCAGTCTGCTTACAACTTCGAGTACGCTGACACCGAGTTCCTCTTTAAGATGTTCGAGCAGATGGAAAAGGAGAGTAGTGATCTCTTAGCTTTAGAGAAGCCATTACCACTGCCAGCCTACGAGCGCATCTTAAAGGCTGCTCACTGCTTCAACTTGTTAGATGCCCGTCACGCTATCTCGGTTACCGAAAGACAGCGTTACATCCTGCGCATCCGTACCTTATCTAAGGCTGTCGCTGAAGCCTACTACAAGTCCCGCGAGGATTTAGGCTTCCCAATGTGCAAGAAAGACAAGTAATCGAAAATTGGGGCTTTTTACCCAGTTTTTGGTCTTTTTTGGTCTTTTTTGCTGTGGTTTAGTCGATTCTTAGCGGTTTTTACGATGGACAAGAAGAATTTACTTTTAGAGTTAGGCACAGAAGAGCTGCCACCAAAGGCCTTACGTAAGTTAGCTCAGGCCTTACACGACAATTTTGTGAAGCACTTAGAGCACGAAGGCTTAGGCTTTGGTGAGGTCAAGTGGTACGCCACCCCACGCCGTTTATCCTTAATCGTGCGCGATCTTGATGTGAAGCAACAAGACCGCGAAGTCGAGGTTAAGGGTCCAGCTATCAAGGCTGCTTTCGATGCTGACGGCAATCCAACCAAGGCTGCTCAAGGTTGGGCTGCTGCTAACGGCATCAAGGTTGAGGATGCTCAGCGCTTAAAGACCGATAAGGGCGAGTGGCTGTACATCAAGTCCACCAAGATCGGTACCGAGACCAAGGCTTTAGTGGCCGACATGTTCGCTAAGTCCTTAGCTGCTCTGCCAATTCCAAAGTTAATGCACTGGGGCGATAAGCACGATGAGTTCGTGCGTCCAGTCCACACCCTGTGCATGCTCTTTGGTGATGAGTTAATCGAAGGCACCATCTTAGGTGTGAGCTCTTCTAAGACCATTAATGGTCACCGCTTCATGGGGCAAAAGCAATTGGACGTTGTTAGCGCTGACACCTACGTGGAGCAGTTACGCAACGAAGGTGCTGTGATTGCTGACTTTGAAGAGCGTAAGGCTGCTATCAAGGCCCAAGTTGAGTCTTTAGCTACCTCTGTTGGCGGAAAGGCTGACTTAGACGACGATTTACTTGAGGAAGTTACTTCCTTAGTTGAGAACCCACATGTGTTCTTAGCCTCCTTCGAAGAGCGCTTCTTACAGGTGCCTTCTGAGGCTCTGGTGTACACCATGAAGGGCGATCAGAAGTACTTCCCAATCTATGACGAGCAGGGCAAGTTACTGCCTAAGTTTGCTTTCGTCTCCAACATCAACCCAAGCGACACTACTGCTCTGATCTCCGGTAACGAGCGTGTGGTTCGTCCTCGCTTATCTGATGCTGAGTTCTTCTTCAACACTGACCGTAAGCAGTCTTTAGAGTCCTTCTACCCACGTCTTGAGACCATCGTCTATCAACAAGACATCGGTACTATCGCTTACCGTTCTACCGTGGTTGGCGCTATTGCTGCCTACTTAGCTCCATTAGTTGGTGCTGATAAGTCTTTATGTGAGCGCGCTGCTCACTTAGCTAAGTGCGACTTAGCTTCGACCTTAGTGACCGAGTTCACCGATACTCAGGGCATCATGGGTATGCACTACGCTGAGTTAGACGGTGAGGATCAAGACGTCGCTACCGCCATCTTTGAGCAATACTGCCCACGCTTTGCTGGTGATTTAATCCCAACTCGTCCAGTACCAGTTGCTGTCAGCTTAGCTGAGAAGTTAGCTACCTTAATTGGCATCATGGGTATCAACTTAGTGCCAAAGGGAGACAAGGATCCATTCGGTCTGCGTCGTGCCGCCATCGGTGTCATCCGCATCATCATCGAGAACAAGTTAGAGCTCAACTTAGTTGATGCTATTGCTCATGGTGCTATTGCTTTTGGCGACAAGCTCAAGAACCAAGACACTGTTGCAACCGTCAGTGACTACATCTTTGGTCGTTTAAAGGCTTACTACCAAGACCAAGGTATTGGTGTTGAGATCTTCCAAGCTGTGCTCTCCACCAAACCAGTCTCGCTGCTTGACTTTGATAAGCGTATGAAGGCTGTGGCCAAGTTCAAGGAGCTTCCAGAGGCTCAGGATTTAGCTGCTGCTTACAAGCGCGTCAACAACATCCAAGCTAAGAGCGGTCGTGTCACCGACGCTATCAACGTCGACTTACTCAAGCTCGATGAGGAAAAGAGCTTAGTAGCTCGCCTCAATGCCGTGCTGCCAACCATCAACGAGCTTTATGCTCAGGGTGAGTACGACAAGGCAATGGCTACCTTAGCTGATCTGCGTGATGCAGTGGATAGCTTCTTCGATAAGGTCATGGTCAATGACAATGACGAAGCCATCAAGCACAACCGCTTAGCCATCTTGAATGCCTTAAGCGAGGTCTTCTCTAAGACCGCCGACATTTCGGTGCTGTACTAATAGGCTAGAGAGATCAGAGGTCGCAGGCTAGGCCTGCGCCTTGTTGGAAGAGCGCTCCTGTGATCACCTTGGTAGGTGGTGGCAGGGGCGCTTTTTGTTTGCGGATGCGCGTCGTGTGGCGCTTTTGGTGATGTAGTGGGCTTATGCCAGAAGAGAGCCGAGGACGCCTTCCAGCGCACCTACTGGAACGTAGAAGCCGGCAGTAGGGATGTTGATGAAGCTGCTCTCGTAGTGGATCTTAAAATTGCCACTGTCTTTTGGCTTGGTTACTTGCAGCGAGAAGTAGATCTCACTGTCGTTTTTGGTAAGCACTTGCTCGTAGAGGTAGCGAAAGCGTCTTTCCGGCAGCAGGTAGTAGCTGTCTAACAGCCAGAAAGGCAGCAGGGCTAGGCAGAGTATGATGGCGATCTCCTCTTCAGTGATGGAGAGCTGCATCAGCAGCAAAATGCCCGCAAAGAAGAGGGCGTAGCCTTTTAGAACCAAGGAGTTACGCGACATGCGGTCGATAACGCCTTGGATGATCTCAAGATGGCGAACCTTGTTGCTTTGATATTCCATCAAAGCCTCCTTTGTGTGCGCTTCACCTTACTGGAAAAGCGCGGCGCATTGCGCCTGTGTGCAGCCTTGTTTAGGTCATAGCACTGCTAAGGCCGGCACTGCTTGTTTGATGATTAAATCACAACACTCGGTGCTACGATCCTCATATTTAAGCAATTTGCGCCCCATATGCGTAATGGTAGCGAGATCTGGCAGTGGCATGGAGCTGAACTCGCTAGCATTGACCTGCGTGGAGCCATTTAGCAATCGGTAGTAGCTGTCGTAAAACGACGAATTGTAGACGACGTAGAGGCCTGCTACTACCTCGGAGCTTAGCTCTGAGCCGTCAGCGGCTGTGATGAAGTTGACCTTGTTGTCGGTACTTATGTAATCGTAGTCAGCGAGGTCATCCTTGCAGTAGATAACACACTGCAAGCGGCATGGCTCTTCCTTGCTGCTAAAGCGCTTGAGCAGCAGGTAGTTGTGGTTAGGCTGCAGTAGAGCGCTTGGCTTAGGCCTGTTGCTATTTGCTGGCAGCTCAAGGAACTCAATTAGTCTGCTATCAGCTGTTTCAGTGCCCACAGGGAAGTGTACCATTCCTTGTTTGAGGTGGTATGCAAAGAGCAGCGGCGCAATGATGCTGTTGGGCTCTGCTGCGCTTAGCATTTGCATGGTGCGCAGACTGGTCTTGTTTCTAAAGTCGACGCACAGTCTGGTGTGGATCTTAAGGCCTAGGCTCGACAGTGTCTCAGGTAAGGTGCGGAGTGCGCGGAGTAGCTCTAAATCGTGCTCATGGCGCACCATGAACACGTAGTACTCTGGGCCATACACCATGTCTTGGTAGGGCACGGTGAAATGGCCATTAGCTGGCGCTTCGTAATCATCATTACCGATGCTGGTAGTGATGGTGATAGCAGGTGGAGTCTTTAGCTTGCGCTTTGGACGCTCCACACGCCAGATCATGGTCTCTTGCAGCACCTGCTCGCTCGTAAAGACTTTATCTCTGCTCTCGAAATAGTGGATGTGTCTCATGTAGGTACCAGATTGCTGAAAGAGGAGGTCTCTGAAACGCGCAAAGTACTTGCCCGACGTCCATGAGCGCGGTGTGATGTAGACCATTTGGCCGTTAGCCCGCAGCTCGCCTAAGCTGCGTGTAGCAAAAAGAAAATAGAGGTTGGGGGCGCCTGAACACACATGCTCCAAGGCGCTGACTCTGGGATCGCTTTTGCCAAGCTTTAGGTATGGTGGATTCGACACAATAAGGTCGAACTTCCCTGAAATACCGTGGAGGGCATAGTCTCTGAGCTCAAGCTCAGTAGTGAGCGGGATCGTGCTGTTAACGCTCATGTAGGCGAGGTTGCTCTTAAGGATTGGCAGGATGTGTTTATCAGTTTCTGCGCAGATCAGCTTGATGGAGGTATCTGGTGCAAATAAGGTACCCTAGGCAGCTTTACATGTGTTTAGTAGAATCAGAACCGAAAATTAATCGACTTT
>CALXYZ010000195.1 GCA_944393075.1 uncultured Anaerobiospirillum sp.
GCGCTTTGTAGGCCAATTTCAGCATCAGGCTGTTAAACGCCGCATCGTTTACTGCTTTGGCCAAATGATGATTTTTTTACCATCTCCCAGATGTTTCAACAGCCCTCATGGTGCAGTAATGCTGCTGCGCCCATGTTGCGTTCTATGCAGCGTTCTGTGCTGTGTGCCTTGCTTGCTACTTAATCGAGTCGATGTCAGCGTGGACAAAACGGAAGCCATTGTCGAGTAGGGTTTGCGGGATCACACGCTGATTAGCATTGAGCAGTTGAATGCGGCGATCACCAAGCTTTAAGAAGCCCGTGATGATTGGGATTGGTGGCAACTTAGCCCCGCGGTAGCAACAGCGCAAGATATCCTGCAATGAGGCAAAGTGTGGAGATGTAAAGTTGATCGGGCCTGAAGGAATACTGCAATTACAGAGCATGATCAGCGCTTGTACCGCATCAAAAAGCTCAATAAATGGGATCTTGTTGGTGCCGTGGATCACGGTAAAAGGCGGAATAGCTGAGGCCTTTTTAATGAGACCACCGCTGCGGTGGAGCACGATACCAAAGCGTGCTAAGTAGAACTGCTTAAATTTAAATTGCTCGTTGAGCTCAGAGGCACGCTTTTCAATGGCGTGAGCGAGTTCAGCAATCTCTCCTGTGCCCTTGCATGGACTATCCTCGTTTTGATCTTGATCGCTGTTTGCGTAGACAGCTACAGCACTTGCCTGAATAAAGACAGGTGGTAGAGCTTTTTGCTTGCTCAAGCACTCCAACACATCTAAGCGTGATTGCAGCAACACGCGTAAGCGACGACGTGTAATGGCCTTGGCGCCTAAGCTTTCACCTGCAAGGTTGATAAATACGTCACCTTCGCCATTGTATTCTTCGTAAGGCATCACTGTAAGCTCGCGTGGCAGTAAGTGGGCGAGCGCATAGCTGTCGCGAATGCAGTGCACGCGTTGTTGCTTGATGGCCTGAGCGATACGGGAGACACAGCTATGATTGAGGTGCGAGGTATCGTTGGCGGTGGAGACGATATCAGAAATGCTGTTGGTGCCGGTAATTGTTTTGATTTCTGGGGTCAGAGTCTGAGGACGTCCGTTAGCTCCATCCGTGCCTTGATTAGCGGAATTAGGATCATTGTCTTGGCTAGAGGCTAAGCCGGAGTCTGGGCTAGATTCAGATTCGGAGGCATTGGCCGTAGCTGTAGCAGTAGCAGTGGCCATGGCTGTGCTAGAGCTGATAGCTGCGTTAGAGACAGTGTTTAGGTTAGTGAGTTGTGAGCCTATGGCTTGTTGCTGTAGCTCTAGTGCGACCTCCAAACCGAACAGATGACGGCAGAGGCGTGGAATCACGGTAGAGATATCAGAGTGCGTCAGAATTGTGATTTGATGCTTGTGGCTGAGCAGCACTTTAGTCAGATTTTCTCCAACAAAACCTGAACCTCCGGCGATCACAATGTGCATTGTTGATATCTCCTCCTTGCAAACCAAAGGCTATATCCTTTGTTATAGCCTATTTAGGCATGTGTATTGGCGTATACATGTGCGTGCACGTTTATGTGTATGTGTATGTGTACGTGACTGTTTATGCAAATAGGTGCATGGTTGGTATATGCAAAAGACACTAAGTGTCCCCACTGACTCTACGGTGACTCCAATGCCAAAGAGTAAGCCTGAAATTTCATAGACAAAAAAGCGCCGCAGCAACACAGCCACACACTCGCGAAAAAAGCGTAGCTATTTGCGGCTTTGCCCATTATACCGCGCTAAGGCCCATCTGTAGCGCCTTGAGCTTGTATTTGCAGTTAGCTGCTTGTTGCAACAAAAAAGCAGCGGCCAGAGGCACGCTGCTTTTTAGGTGAGCAGCATGGCTGCTCACACGGTTAACGAATCAGCGGAGTTGCTGTTAGCTTACTGCTGATCCTTTTGACCTGCCTGAATAGCGGTGATGGCGATGGTGTAGACGATATCGTCAACTAAAGCACCACGCGAGAGGTCGTTCACTGGCTTGTTGAGGCCTTGTAACATTGGGCCAATAGCCACAACGTTAGCAGAACGCTGCACTGCCTTGTACACAGTGTTACCAGTGGAGAGGCTTGGGAAGATGAAGACAGTAGCCTTACCAGCAACCTTGGAGCCTGGAGCCTTCTGAGCTGCCACGTCTGGCATCACAGAAGCGTCGTACTGTAATGGACCGTCGATACACAGATCAGGACGTAACTCTTGAGCCTTCTTGGTAGCCTCGGTCATGAGGTCAACATCTGGGCCCTTGCCGGACTTGCCAGTAGAGTAGGTGACCATGGCAACGCGTGGGTCAATACCAAAGGCCTTGGCGGTGTCGGCAGACTGAATAGCAATCTGAGCGATCTCGTCGGCATTTGGATTTAAGTTGAGAGCGCAGTCACCAAAGACGTAAACCTGCTCTTCCATCAGCATAAAGAAGATGGCAGACACTAAGCTGGCACCAGGAGCGGTCTTGATGACCTGCAGAGCTGGGCGAATAGTGTTAGCGGTGGTGTGCACAGCACCGGAAACTAAGCCATTGACTTCGTCACGCTCTAACATCATGGTAGCTAAGAACACGTTGTCCTGCAGCATCTCACGAGCTTGCTCTGGGGTCACACCCTTCTTCTTGCGGAGCTCAACTAAGCGGTCAACATAGTTCTCACGGATCTCATCTGGATCGATGAACTCGACACCCTCGTCTAAGGAGACGCCTTGCTCCTTAGCGACAGCTAAGATTTGATCCTTCTTACCATAGAGCACTGGAACAGCGATCTTGGCAGCCGCAACCTTAGCAGCAGCGCACACAGTACGTGGCTCATCACCCTCTGGGAGAGCAATGCGCTTGTTAGCAGCACGTGCCAGCTCGGTTAACTTGAAGCGGAAAGCGGCTGGGCTTAACAGTGGGAATGGCTTGTCTTCGACCTTGGCGAGCATGTCTAATAAAGCAGGCTCGAATAATGGAGCAGCGTAAGAGGCAGCAGCCTCAGCACGCTCGGTGTCATCCTTTAACAGGATGGCTGGTAAGGAGGCAAAGGTCTCAGCCACGGCCCAAACGCTAGACTTGGTGGTGATGACAGCCTTGGCACCAGCAACTTCAGTAGCCTCGACGCCGCCGCAGACCACGACCACACCAGCGTTAGTAGAAGCTGGCACAGTAGCAGTTAACAGGACTTCCTTTTCCGAGGCGGTAGCAGCATCAAAAGAAACAGCGCAAACACGTGCAGCACCGTCGCCAGTTAAAATACCGTCGATGAAGCCGGCAAGATCGCTAGCGCGGAAAGCGTAGTTCTTGCAGGTGTATGGGATGACGGCTAATGGAGCGCAAGAGCAGCCGCCTTCAGCGGAGCATGCAGTACCAGAAGCTTGAGCAGGAGCTGCCTTAGACTCGCAGCAGCCTGGCTTGCAGCCTTCCTTGTGACCGGCTAAGACTAACTTCTTTTGGCCCTTAGCATCACGTGGGGCATCTGGGTTTAATAAGATGCCACCTAAGAAACGGGTGGTAGCGGCATTACCAAAGGCGGATAAAGTGATCTTCACTAAAGCCATAGCCTTCTTGCACTTGCCCATGGAGACGACGAGGATGTCGGCATCTAAGGCATGGCAAATAGCTGCGTTAATCTCGTTTTGGTTGAACTTGTCAGCCACAGTGCCTTCAACCACAACGACATCGGCACCAGAGTCCTTGAGCAAGCGGTTGTAGTTGGCTAAAACAGCCTCAACGAGCTCGGACTTTTGATTGTTGGCGATGTACTTAACAGCTTCGCACTTGGAAATGGAGTAGTTGTTTGCACAAGCCTTATCACAAACGTTCTTGCAAGCATCTAAAGGACGGAACAAGGTAGCCTTGACGCCCTTGTCTTGCAGAGCCTTGACTAAGCCTGAGGAGGCGACAAACAGACCATCAGACTTACCAGCAGGAACGAGCATTACTGAACGTGACACATCAATCTCCTAGAACAACGAACAAAGAGCCAATCCTAAGCCCCATAACACTAAAGGATAACCGAGATAGTGGCAAAAGCCTGTGCATACCGCATTGCACCTACCCAAACCGCGCAAAGGTAAACAGCGATTTGCGATCTTAGTGTTTTCAGCTCAGCTCTTGTGGCACTCAAAATTGGCACCTAGGGGCGACCTAGAGGTGATACTGTTGGTGACATATGGTGACATATAGTGACATACAAGAGCCCATGGGGTCGATCAACGCTAAACAGCATAACGCAAATGCCACAGCAATTCCTTTTATTTTTCCAAATTTTGCGGCTATTGCAGCGCAAAAATCACTATGGAAAGCCCCTTTTGGGCTCACTTGACATAAATTGCATGACTAAGATTATTTATCACTATTTGGCAAAAAGCCCATAAGTAAGGGACTTTGAGCACGATACCGTTTTTGCTGCGTGCTAGAGCGAGGTGAAGTGAGTACATTTTACATTTTTAACACCCTATTTATTAATAGGGATTAATAATTGAGCAAATGCCGTAGTCAAGCCTAAAAGTAGGAACTGGTATGGCAGTCACAAGTAGTGGATGAAAGGGGGGGTAAAAGAGCCTTTGTTATAATGAGAAGCACGACGCATTAAGGGCTATTGTTACAAACAGCGTGATATTTTTGGAATTGGCGTAGCATAAGCTCTAAGCAGAGTTGAGCTGAGTGAGCCGAGTGAGCTGAGTAAGCCAAGTAAGCCAAGTTTAGTTGAGCGGGCTGAACAGAATTGAGCTGCGCTTAGCAAGGTCAGCCTAGCTGAGTCGAGTCGAGCGAATAGAGCATAGCTGGGCGCTGAAAGCGCGCGGCCGCTATACGCAGATAAGCCTTTTAGGTCAGGGGTACGCTGGTGTTGTTTGTGGTTAGTGTTGTTGAGTGATGGTAGGGACTGTAGGTATGAGATTTTTGCAGAGTATAAAGCGCGGCTCAGAGTACATGGAGCTGTGGCCAGATGAGCCTGTGCTGACAGCTATCTTCCAAGAAATGCGCTACAAGAAGATGATGCGTTTTAGCCGATTCTTTATTCCACCAGTCGTTGCTGCACTGCTGTTGTGGCTCTACTTCAACTGCGGTGGCTTGTCGGGTATGTACCTGATCGTAACGCGACCATCAACCGGCTCCGTAACCTTCTACCTAGCCTTGTTTACTGTGATCTTGATGATCATCATCTTGTTGCAACTGCCAATACTTGGGTTGATGTGGTTTTGTTTAAGGTCGATGCAACCACTTGAACCACGGCAAAAGATCTTCTACAAGCGCATGATGAAGCTTTTAGATAAAGAGCCTATAGAAAATCCAAAGATGATGGATTTTGTGAAGTGTCTCAATGAGGGCTGCACCAAACTCAAGGACAAAGAGTTCTTGGAGTGGCTGTAAGAGGGGTTTGGCTTTGATAGTTGGTACCTCAAGCCTCAAGCCTCTTGCCACTCAAGTCAAGTATTGGGTGGAGCGATGCAAAAGCCTGAGGTAGCAATGAAAGGAAGGAAAGAAAGAGCTGTGCTAGAACGTTAAGGAGCGCAAGTGCAGCAGAGCTGGTGCTCGCGCAATTGCTTGCTCATTCTCTTAGCTTTTAGCGAGGAGCGTTAGGGCTCTGAGCGTAGAGGCGGAACTCCTCGATCTTAGTTGGGTATTGTTGCAGCTCAGTGCAGGAGTCTTTGTTCCCTAACTCGCAGGCATAGCGGTGATACTTGTAGGACTCTTCTGCCAAGTTTATGTCCTTCAGGATGTAGGCTGCAGTAAAGGTGATCATGGCGTATTGACGGCAGCCAGTGGCGTCTTTGAGCTCGCAGGCGCGCTTGGCGTAGGTCGATGCCTTTTGCAGATCCTGTGGCACGCGGTTGCCCTCAAAGTAGATGGTCGATAGCAACAAGCAGCCATAGGAATTGTTGTTGTGGCACAAATAATCACCAATCTTGATGCCTTGGATGAAGTCGTTGACACCGTAAGTAGGGTCAATCAGCATGGTCATCAGCGCTGCACAGGTGTTGATGGCATCAGGTGATTTGGAGTAGCAGACCTTAGTTAAGTAGTTGGCAGCCTGTACGTATTGCTTCTGTGTCAAATAAGTCTGAGCCAACACATTGCACGATTGCACATTACCTTGATTGCAGCTAGCAATGAGCTGATTCTCGGTTTCGGTGGCAGCTTGGGCACTGCTGATACCAGCAAAGCTAATGGTGGTGGCTATGGCGGCAACACCAAGAGCTTTGACGAAAGTAGGGCGTGGGTGCTGTAAGAGGTAGTTTACGGGCGATGGTATCGCCTTAGTCTGCATAGAGGTGCAGACTGACATGGCAGTAGCAGTGGCGTGGGTTAGGGATTGAAGCAGATTATTGAATCTCGATATAAAGTTCCACATCTTTTACTACCTCTAAAAGAAGCTGGCAGACAGGAATTGGACTAGGTTGAGGTCAGCTTACTTTACTTTGCTTTGGTTTTTGTTGTGTAGTTGTGCCTCAACACGGATTTAGATCCCATGTTCTGCAAGTCTTACTTCTTCGTCCGCGGCGCAGGTAGTGGTGTACCCGCGGTTTTCTCTTGTTTTTGTTGTTGTGATGATATTACAAGATCGTCATTGCTGTCGAAAATGATTCCACAAGAGCTCTAGTGACAAACAACGTTTTGTATGTTGGAAATAGGTAGGTTGCTCTGATCTTTAGCTGTGGCTGTTTTTTGGTGCCCATGGTGCCTAGGTTACAGCGTGATACGAGATCTTATGGTCGTGTTCTTCCCCACCTGACCTCTCCGCAATATATCGCACTCATTGTTGTAACTCAACAAAATACAACCATTAGAATTCCAAAAAACAACGTTCGTCACACTGCTTGATAGTTACACCGACTTGTCGCTCAAGTATGCCCATGTTTATGGGCGCGGCGAGCATTATGTCTGTCTGTTTGGCAAACAAGCCATCACTTTGATCAGTGGGTGCTGTCACGTAAGGTTAGCTTTGAGTGGCCTCCATTAAGACACAGCGCGGCAGCTCAGATGG
>CALXYZ010000196.1 GCA_944393075.1 uncultured Anaerobiospirillum sp.
AGGACAGGGCGTGGTATTATCACACAAGCGCCCTGACTTTTGAAATTCTGCTGTGACAAAAAGTCTAACAAGTACCGCACTCCTTTGTGATTAGCTTAGAGCCATGTGATTTTGGGCCTCTTAACGTGAAGGACAAAGCTCATATTAGCAGGGGCTATTACCGGCCTGATTGAAGTCGTGCTTAGTTGCAAACCCTGATTGCGAGCCACTCTTTAAAAAATTATAGCATCGAGGTGTGCTACAGACACACCCTGCAAAAACCATGTGTGACTTGAGGCTTTCTCTTTTGCTATCGCTATCGCTGTCGCCTTGTTCTTGGCCTTGTTCTTAGCCTTGTTCTTAGCCTTGTTCTTGATTGCTTTTGCTGTGCTAAGCTAGAGTCTCCATCAAACATGAGTTGAGTATACGCAAACAGTCATAAGGCCTCAGCCCAAGGCGCGGCCCTCTGTGGTTATCTTTAATTGTGGCTAGCCCTGTTGCGTTTCTGTTTTTGGGAGTTTTGTCGATGCCTATTAATATTCCTAATGGCTTGCCAGCAGCCGGAGTGCTGACATCAGAGCACGTCTTTGTGATGACGCATGATCGCGCTGTGCATCAGGATATCCGCCCTTTAGAGGTTCTTATCCTCAATCTGATGCCTAAAAAGATCGTCACCGAGATCCAATATCTACGTAAGCTCTCTAGCACGCCTATTCAGGTCAATATCGAGCTTCTGCGCATCGATCACCACGTCTCCAAGAACACCCCTCAATCTCACTTAGACACCTTCTACAAGGATTTTGAGGACGTCAAAGACCGCTACTATGACGGTATGATCATCACCGGCGCGCCTTTGGATCAGATCGACTTTGATGAGGTCTCGTTCTGGCCAAAGCTTCAAGAGATCATTGCCTGGACTACTACCCATGTCACCTCCACGCTCTTCTCGTGTTGGGGGGTAGCCGCAGCCTTAAAGTACTTCTACGACATGCCAATGCTGACACGCCCAGATAAGCTCTCTGGTGTGTACTCGCACAAAACTACCCATAGTGTAAACGCCTTTACTCGCGGCTTTGATGATACTTTCCTCGCCCCTCAATCACGTTTTATCGACTTCCCTACTAGCGTCATTGAGGCTAACACCAATTTGTTAGTGCTGGCTGACTCTGATGAGGCTGGTGTCTTTTTAGCCTGTACCCCAGACTGCAGACAGCTCTACGTCACTGGCCACCCAGAGTATGACGCTACAACCTTGGCCGATGAGTATCGTCGTGATCTCAATGCTGGTAAAAATCCACGTGTACCAGTCAATTACTTCCCTCACGATGATCCATCGCTGCCACCACGCTGCACATGGCGTGCTCATGGCGCTTTGCTCTTTAGCAATTGGATCAACTACATCTATCAAGTGACCCCATACGATCACGTCTACCAAAACAAGGCCAAGGCCTCCACAGATGCTGCTGTGGCCGCCGCAGCTTTAACTGACGCCGCGGCAGCAAAAGCTGCTAGTGATGACTAAGCTTGGCTACACGCGCAAGCTACTAGCTACTCATAGCTTTGAAAGGTCGCTTCACTCGAACTCGTGGTGAAGCGGCCTTTTCATATGCGGGCCATGCTTAAAAGAATGGCTCAAGGCTGGTAAAATAGGCTGTTTGACATTCGTGGCACGTGAGCACTTTCGCTCATCTTGGTTGACCTAGTTGACCTAGTTGACCTGGTGACCTAGTTGGCCAAGTGGCCGGTGGCACTGTTGTTTTTTCTTGGTTGTAACCGCAGGTGATAGCCTTTTAGT
This sequence comes from uncultured Anaerobiospirillum sp., assembly GCA_944393075.1. GTDB lineage: Bacteria > Pseudomonadota > Gammaproteobacteria > Enterobacterales > Succinivibrionaceae > Anaerobiospirillum. Next base: position 1,775 of record CALXYZ010000196.1, read on the forward strand.
TATTGAGGCGTGGTCTTGGATAAGTTTCAGATTGTAGGTGGTAAGGCCTTATCAGGCGAAGTAGTGATCTCGGGCGCAAAGAATGCGGCTTTACCGATTTTGCTAGGTACTATGTTGACCTCAGAAGATGTGGTGCTCTCTAATGTGCCTCAGCTTCGTGATGTGCAGACTTGTTTTAAGCTTTTGACCATGATGGGCAAGAGCTACGAGTGCATTGGCGAAAACACCTATAAGATCTCCGGTAAGGTCACAAGCAATGTTGCTCCTTATGACCTCGTAAAGACCATGCGTGCCTCCATCTTAGCCTTAGGCCCTTTAACTGCCTTTATGGGCTCTGCTGAGGTCTCGTTACCTGGTGGTTGTGCTATCGGTGCTCGCCCTGTTGACCTCCACGTCAAAGGCCTCAAGGAAATGGGCGCTGAGTTTGTGTTAGAAGATGGGTACATCCGTTCTAGCACTGAGTCCATTGGCGGCCGCCTCCACGGTGGTTACATCGTCATGGACAAGATCTCAGTCACTGGTACCGAGAATCTGATGATGGCTGCCGCCTTAGCTGAAGGCACCACCATTATCGAAAATGCCGCTCGTGAGCCTGAGATTGTTGATCTCGCTGTCTTCTTACGCTCAATGGGCGCCAACATCGTCGGCGATGGCAGTGACAAGATCACTATTGTCGGTGTTGATAAACTCCATGGCTGCTCGCACAGCATCGTTGCCGACCGTATCGAAACTGGTACTTACCTTATTGCTGCTATGGCTAGCCACGGTCAGGTCGTGTGCCGCAATGCACTGCCTGAGACCCTAGACCCAGTCTTAGCCAAGCTCCGTAAGGCCAACGCCACTATCGAGGTTGACGGCACTTCCATTTACCTTGATATGCGCGACCGTGAGATTCTGCCAGTCGATATCATCACTGCTCCGCACCCAGGCTTCCCAACCGACATGCAAGCTCAGTTTATGGTGCTCAATGCCTTAGCCTCAGGCTCTAGTACTGTCACTGAGACCATTTTTGAAAATCGCTTTATGCACGTGCCAGAGCTGATTCGTATGGGCGCTCACCTCTCTATCCAAGGGAACACCGTGCTTTGCAGTGGCGTTGAGCATTTAAAGGGAGCCCAAGTTATGGCTACCGATTTGCGTGCTTCGGCCTCCTTAGTGATTGCAGGTTTGGTTGCTGAAGGTACTACGGTAGTCGACCGTATCTACCATATGGATCGTGGCTACGAGCATATTGAGCGTAAGATTCGTTCTTTAGGTGGCACGATTGAGCGTATCTCTGCTTAAGTCCTCTGCTTTTAGCCTAGGGGCTATGTTGTAATCTGGGCCTTGTCTTGTTGAGTTTTGTGTGTGGTTGCGCCTGATGTTTGATCTGAGCACTTATAACACCTTTAACCTCGCCGTGTCTGCGCGTGAGGGGCGCGTTATCAGCAGCGTTGAGGACTTAGAGAACCTCGATTTGCCTGTGTCTGAGCCATATATCATCTTAGGTGGCGGCTCTGATGTGCTCTTTACTGAGGACTTTGAAGGCAATGTGCTGATCAACCGTATCGGTGGTATCAGCATTAAGAGAGTGCCGGTAGCAAGTACTAGTGCTAGTACCAGTTATGGCGTTACCGCAGGTGCAGATACCAGTTGTGGTGAGAAGTTATTTGTTGATAACCAAAACTCTGTAGGCGATGACTGTTTCTACCGCGTGCGCGTTGGTGGCGGTGTGGTGCTTGATGATCTGATCGTCACTTTGCTCAAACAAGGTATCTGTGGCTTAGAAAACCTCTCTCTCATCCCAGGTACAGTAGGCGCGTCTCCCATCCAAAACATCGGTGCTTATGGCGTTGAGATCGGCGATTACATTGAGACTATTGAGGCTTTTGACCTTAAAACTGGTTTACGCCGTGTCTTTAGCCGTGAAGAATGCTGCTTTGGCTACCGTTATTCAATATTCAAAGAAAAGGCGTTCGCCTCCTACTTCATCACCCATGTCACTCTGCGACTCGTAAAGAGTTTCGTGCCTCGCCAAAACTATGCAGGCTTACAAAGCTACGAGTTTAAAGACGCCTTTGCTCTGCGTGAGCAAGTGATCTTTTTGCGTAATGAAAAGCTGCCTAACCCTAAATACGTGGGTAATGCTGGTTCTTTCTTCAAGAATCCTTATGTTAGTGCAGAGTGTGTAGACGCTCTTAAAGCTCAGTATGATGGTAATGTGCCTTGCTATCCGCTCCCTGATGGCAACTACAAGCTTGCCGCAGGTTGGCTGATTGATAAAGCTAATTGCCGTGGTATCAAACACGGTCAGGTTGGTACTTGGGGTAAGCAAGCCCTCGTTATCGTCAATCTTGGTAAGGCTAAGCCTCATGAAGTATTAGCCCTAGCGCGCTATGTGAGTGCGGAAGTGAAAAGTAAGTTTGGAATTGACCTCATCCCTGAGGTGCGTCTTTATGGCAAGCACGGAGAAATAGCGTGGGAACAGATCTAAGATTTGTAATGCCGCTGTTGCGGGAGTTGAATCAAAGCCACAAGCTGCGTCGTAACTACCAGGTCTTGTGCGCTAATTTAGATCTCTCTGTGCAAGAGCTCCAAGACACCGCTTCAGCCGTCAACGAAATCGAGCCTCTCTTAGTACAAGAGGGTGAGGACTTAGTGCTGCTCAAAAAGCTTGACCTCCTCGACGCTAAGACTATTTTCGATGGCATTACCATGCGTGGTCGTTTTGCCCTCAAGGACGTGACCTTATCAACCAATCTTGAGCTTATCGAAGAGAAAGACAACCTCGTCACCGGTGATGCTTTGATCGCCGAGATTCAAACCCAAGGTCGCTCCTTACGTGGTACTAAATGGCTGACCTCCATCGGCACTAACATCATGCTGTCAATGGCCGTAAAGTTCCCATCGTATCAGCACCTTTTAGGTTTTTCTTTGGCTGTGGGCGTGGCTACTGTCACCTCTTTAGAGATGCTCGGCGTGCAGGGGGTGAAGCTCAAGTGGCCTAATGATGTGGTGGCTAACGAAAAGAAGTTAGCTGGCATCTTGATTGAGTCGGTACCAACTTCCGACAACGAGGTCTTTGCTATCGTCGGTGTGGGCCTTAACGTCCACCACAGCAAGAGCATCGATCGCAATATCGATCGCCCATACACTTGCTTAGACGACATTGGTTACACCTTAAACCGTAATGCCGTGTGTATCAGCCTCATCAATGAGCTCAAATACGCGGCCAACAATTTCAAACGCGATGGCTTGGCCTCTTTCATTGATAGCTGGCACCGCCATGACTCTTTACTAGGACGTCAAGTCGATGTGGAAATCTCTTCCCACCGTATCGTCTCAGGTCGTGTTACTGGCGTGAATAAGTTAGGTGAGCTCATCTTAGAGAGCAACAGCGGGCGTACCGCTTTGCGCTCTGGCCATATCGTGCGCATTCGCTAGCAATTAACAAGCTGCATGCAGCAAGCTGCAAGCTGCAAGCTTGCTGTTGCTATCTAGCGCCAGTCGATCTACCAAAGACTAAAGCCCGCAAATGCGGGCTTTAGTCTTTGACGGCTACGCGGTCGTAGAGTGAGTGCTACTTGCGCAGGTAGATACGGTCAACAGAGTGATCTGCTGCCTTGTGCAGAATGAGGTTTGCGCGGTTGCGGCTTGGCAGAATGTTAGCGATTAGGTTCTCGTGGTTGACGGCACTCCAAATCGTGTTGGCAATTTGGATTGCATCCTCTAAAGGCATCGTTGCATAACGGTGGAAGTAGCTGTTTGGGTTGCTAAAGGTGCTCTCTCGCAGCTTTAAGAAGCGGTCGATATACCACTGAATGAGGTTGTCCTCACTTGCGTCTACGTAGATCGAGAAGTCGATAAAGTCTGAGATAAAGACCTTATTGCGAATTGTTGGGTAGTCAGCACCGTTTTGCAGCACGTTTACGCCCTCTAAGATCAATATGTCAGGGCGATCGACAATGGTGTACTCACCTTCAATCACATCGTAGTAGAGGTGAGAGTACACCGGTACCTTGAGGTTTGGTTCGCCGTTTTTCAGCTTGTGCAAAAAGGTCATCAGCGCCTTAACGTCATAGGAAATAGGAAAGCCTTTCTTGGCTTCAATGTGACGTTGATGCAGGATCTTGTTTGGGTATAAGAAACCGTCAGTAGTGATGAGGGCTACCTTTGGATTGGTATCCCAAGAAGAGATCAGGTACTTGAGGAGATTGGCAGTAGTGGTCTTACCGCAAGCAACTGAACCTGAAATCGAGATGATAAAAGGCGTGCTCTCAATAGACTTACCTAAGAACTGCTGAATCACGGTAGAGCGGTCATGGCGCGAGTGTACATAGAGGTACAAAAGGCGTGACAGTGGCAGGTAGATGTTCTTCACATCCTCTAAGGAGATCTTGTCGTTAAAGGCAAGGCACTGCTGCAACTCTTCTTCGGTCAAGCGCAAGCGATCTTGATTGTGCGCAAAGGTCGACCAAGTCTTCGCTGAGAACTCAAAAAACGGAGTAATAGTCTCAGAGCCGTCCTTGCTCTTCATGCTTGGCAGCCCATCACGGCTTAATTGCTCTTCTGACTCAGTCAAATCTCGATCTCGATCTTGTTGCTGCTGCAATTTTGCGTTCTCGTTATCGGTGCTTGTGCTTGCGCCCATGCCCTTTTCCTCATGCTCTTCGTAGACTTCCTTCTTACCGCTAGGGTTTGATGCAGTTGTGACCTCTGCTGTTGTTGCGGCGGCAACCTGATCATTAGCGACCGCTACATCACAAGAGCTTACACTGAGCTTAGGCTCTGTTTCTTTAGGAGGAGAAACAGCCAGAGCATTAGGATGCAAAGATGTAGGCATAGTGAAACCTCAAAAACCAAACCTCACTGCACAAGCGTTCACTGCTGTTTTGGCTATGCTACAGCCACTGTTAGCTATATCAGGCTACACCTAATAAGAACAAGGGCAAAGACAACCGACAGCGCAACATCATCACTAGCAGCATCAGCCTCATCAGTAGCTGCTGTTACCGGTGCCAAGACTGCTACGATCTGTGCGCATCATATAAGAAAATGCCTTGTATACATGTGAGCTTAGCCAAAAGATAGAGCCTCTAAGCTCTAGGCAGCTCACAAATTTGGGCTCTCCCGAGAATGTGGGGGAACCTAGGATACAACTATGATACCAGCATGTCCTCGCCATAACACTTTTGG
>CALXYZ010000197.1 GCA_944393075.1 uncultured Anaerobiospirillum sp.
CCGTGCCTGCCAATGCGCTGTTGTGGCCTGTTTTGCTTTTGTATGCGCAAGTTTGTCGTGGGGAGGATATATGCTTCTTTGTTATGTTCATGGCTTTTTGTCGGGGCCTACTGCCACTAAGGCTAAGGCATTGCGCGCCTATGTGCAGGAGCACGAGGCTGGAAGTGGTATTAGCTTCGAGGCGCTAGATTATCCCGATACTCCACGCGAAGCTTATGCTTCGCTGCAAGAGCAGTTAGGTTCGTGGCGCCGTGAGCATCCTCATGAGGAGTTAGTTCTTGTTGGCAGCTCTATGGGCGGCTTTTTATCTACCCTGCTCAGTGCTCAATTTGTTTGCAAAGCTGTGCTGCTCAACCCTTGCACCCACCCACAAAACTACTTCGTTAAGCTCATTGGCCCACAGTTCAATGCCATGACTGAGCGTAAGTTTGAGCTCACTCCTGACATGATGCCTTATTTGCAGAGCTTAGATGATGCTACGGTGATACGCCCCGACCTCCTAAAGGTCTACTTAGGTGGACAGGATGAAGTCTTAGACTACCGCATGAGTATGTTGCGCTATAGCGGCTGTGATATCTCCTTTGTGCCTTACGAAGACCACGCCTTTACTCGCAACTTTGCCGCCTTAATTCCAGAGATCATGGCCTTTGCCAAGGCCCCTCGCTAAGGCTTTCGCTAGAGGCTAGGCGCCTTTGGGGCTTCTTGCTTGGAGCCTCAAAGGCGTTTCGCTATACCTTCACCAAAAGATCTAGGGGCAGTACCTCGTGTACTGTCTCCTGCCATAAGCCCCGCGCGATGTAGTTCGCGCGGGCTCACACCATCATTTCCCTAAAATCGACCTTTCTAAGTAAGTGCTAAGCTATTGCCCTTACAATGTCAGCTAGCAAAAAGTCACTGCATCTAAAGCAAGTGAGATTGTGGCTTTACCTTGTGGCACAGGACTACGGCTACCGTACCTGATCTTAGATCTTGGCTCTTGGCCTTTGGCCAGTGTATCTTCGCCTTTTTAAGCCTCAAAACCTTAGGTTTGGTGGCTGCAAGTGTGGCGCAGACAGTAGGGGATAAGGGATAGGGGCATGGAATAGGGAACGGGACGCAGAAAACTGAGACGGGGTAGTAGGTGGCAGGTAAAAGCATGCATGGCCTTAGATAGCAGTAGAGACTTTGTTGTTGGGTGTTTGTCCTGTATTTAGGAGAGGAAGATGCGCTTATTGTTAGTAGAAGACGATCCGATGATTGGTCAGGCAGTATCGGATGCCTTAAGCGATAAAGCCTATGCTGTTGATTGGGTCAAAGATGGCCAAGCTGCTGTGGATGTCGTTTTTGACGTGCAATATGATTGCGCTCTCTTAGATTTGGGCTTGCCTAAGTTGGACGGCATTCAGGTGCTCGAAAGATGGCGTGCCGATAAGGTCACCATGCCTGTGATCATTCTCACCGCCCGCGATGAGTTGCCTGATCGCGTTTTAGGTCTCGATAAGGGCGCTGATGATTACATCGTCAAGCCTTTTGAGATGCAAGAGCTCTTAGCTCGTATCCGTGCGGTGACTCGCCGTCGTAATGGCGGTAGTGCCGACAGTATTCTTTCCTATGGTTGCCTGAGCCTCAATCCTGTTAATCATGAGGTTCACATCGCTTCCTCCCAAGGCAATAAAGAAGTCGTGCTTACCGCTCGTGAGTTCTCTTTATTAGAAGCCTTAATGGTTCGCCCTGGCGCTGTACTATCCCGAGATGCTTTAGAGCAGCGTATCTACAGCTGGGATGATGAGATCGACTCCAATGCCGTGGAGTACATCATCTACACCTTACGTCGTAAGATCGGTCCAATGTTTATCAAAAACGTCCGCGGTGTCGGCTGGAAGGTAAACAAGGTTGATGATCCTGCAGCAACAGAAGCTTAGAGATCAAAGCAACAAGACTAGTAATGAGATCGAGATGATCTGACGATATGGCTCTTTAATCTTGTGAGCTACAAGAGAAAGAAGATAGAGCCAGACAGCATGGGCGCAGAGTGGCGAAGTAAGTGCACGATTCAACTCCACTTAATGATGCAGAGCAAGAGCAGCAGCTAAAGCATGTTGGGGCTTATGAGCAGGAAGCTCAGGCCCCTCGTGTAACTGCTGAAAACCAATCTGATGACATGCTCGGAGAGGAAGCTGTAACTGCAAATAGTGACGATGCAGCTATCAAGACTAGCAACACTAGCAAGTATAGTGCTGCATCTGATGCCGCATCTGCTTCTGCACCTGCATCTGCACCCGAAGACGCATCTACATCTGCTGCTTCTATCTCTTCCACCTCACCAAAAGCCTTTGCTGATGATGATGGCCCGCTCGGCCCAGATCCTAATGATCCTGAGGACTATGCTGCTTTCCAAGCTTTCTTAGCTGAGTGCGGTACTTGTGGCTGTGATGATGACTATGACTATGACGCCGATGAAGAGGTAGTGGCTGACACATCCTCTACAGCATCTACATCATCCACTAAAGGCAGTCATGCAGCGGCTGATAACAGTGCTGCTGATAGTCAGGATATTGCTGCAACTCCAAGTGCAGCGTCGTTGACTAGCGCTAGTGAGCAGCAGCAACAGCAACCCCCAAAGCAAGATCAGGTAGGTAGTGCCTTTGCAGCTGCTACAGGCGCGGCCGCTGCCGCAGCAGCTGCAGCCTCAGCTTCTGCGACAACAGAGTCGAGCTCTAATGCAGGGGCGGGTGCTGCTAATGCTAATGCTAATGCTAATGAGGCTAATGGCGCCCAAGGCTCTACTGGTGAAACCGCCCAAAAGATGCGCTGGTGGCAGCGCCGCGTGAAGCGTCGTAAGCACGAGTTCTGGCGCTCGCTGCAATTCCGCATCATGGTGATCTTTGCTATTGCAGGCTTGATTGCCACCGCCACCATGGGCGTGATGTCCTACCTCAAAATCTACAAGACCACCCAAGAGTTCGTTGACGAAGAACTCTCACAGATTTCTTTGGTGGCTATCAACTACCGTATGATCATCCCTCGTCGCTGGGAGGCTCCGCGCCACAACCACGAGCGAGTCATCCGTTTGCGTAACCGCGATGGTCGTATCATTGTGGAGTACGGTACTATCGACCGTGACGGTACAGCTCAGGGTCAAGGGCAAAGCCAAAGTCAAGGGCAAGGTCAGGGCATGGGGCCTAGTCGTGGTATGGGCCCAAGTCAAAGCATGGGTATGGGCATGGGCCGCGGTATGGGGCTAGGTGCCGGAGCTGGTGCCGGTGCAGCTGGCGATCCTGAGCTGACGCCTTCGATTTTTGATATCCACAAGTTCAACTACGACATCATCATTGCTCCTCTGTATGGCCGCCCTGGTGACGCCCTCTACATTCCGCCTGGAGTGCCGGATGGCTTCTACACCGTGTTGGTGGCAGATCAGCGTGTGCGTGCCTTTATCTCTACGAATACTGTGGGTCAGCGCTTTGTGGTGGCTCGTCCGTTAAGTTCGATGGAGAGCATTACCAAGCAGGCTCTGATTAGCTCTATTTGGCAGTTCATTGGCATCAACCTCGTCTTCATCCCACTGTTGATGATTTCGGTGAAGCTGATGTTCGTGACCTTAAACAAGATTGCTCGCACCCTCTACAAACGTACTGAGGATGACTTAAGCCCTGTTATTCCTGAAAACCATGTGGGCTTTGTGCCTTCGGAGCTCGACGGCTTTATCATCGCCTTAAACCGTCTCTTCAGCCGTGTCGATGAGGGTATTCAATCCAAACGCCGCTTCATTGCCGATGCGGCCCATGAGATGCGCACGCCGCTTACTGCCTTGTCGCTGCAAGCTGAGTCTTTAGAGTTAGAAGAACTATCACCTAGTGCCCGTCGTAAGGTGGAGCGCCTCAAAGAAGGTATCTCACGCGAGCGTGAGCTGATGACTGCTTTGTTGACCTTAGCCCGTGAGCAAAATCGCAGTGATCTGACACTAGAGACCATCGATGTGATGCAGGTCTTTACCAAGCTGATTGATGAGCAGGGCTTACTTGCAGACCGTAAAGGTATCGACTTAGGTGTGGAGGGTAATGCCCAATACTCCATCATCTCTGACAGAATGCGTTTGATGCGTGTGATGTCGAACCTCGTCTCTAACGCCATCAAGTACACCGACGACAACGGTCGTATCGACTTAATGGCCGAGCCGGTAGCTGGTGGTGGCATCAAGCTGATCGTAAAAGATGATGGCCCTGGTATTCCTGAGGAGCACATCAAGCACATCTTAGAGCCGTTCTACCGCGTCAATGGCGATCGCTCGGCAGTACAGGGTACAGGTCTGGGGCTGGCGATTGTGAAGGCAAGCTGCGATAGCCTTAAAGCTGATCTCAACTTTAAGAATGCTAAACCTCACGGCTTGATTGCCTCGGTGACCTTAAGGCCTTTAGAGTTGCCGCCCGCCGCCAACAAAGATCAAGACAAAGGCGACGGCACTGCTACGGCCTCCGCCGCTGCTACTGATAAGCAGAGCGCCTAATACAACAACGCCCCAGAGCACAGACCATGCGCTGGGGCGTTGTTGTAAGTGGGAGCCTCTTTTTGTGAGGCTGATTACTTGGCGTTTTGGAGTGGGGTGACAGCACGCACCGCGTCAGCAAAAGGCTTTTCTGGTGCGGCCGTGGTGGTCTCATTGGCCCAAGTAATAATGCCACCCATATTCATCAGGTACTTGAAGCCGTGCTTGTGGAGCATGTTCATGGCATTGCCCGAACGGCGACCAGAGCGGCAGTAGAGCAGCACGGGAGTGTCGCTCTCTTTTAAGACAGCAAGCTCATCTAAATGGTTGAGAAGCTCTTCTACAGGGAAGTTGTAGGCATTTGGGATGTGGCTCTCTGCATACTCTTCCTTGGTGCGCACATCGATAACGATGGCAGCGTTCTCTTCCATCAGCGCATAGCCAATGTTTTGGCTCACATCAACAGGGTCAACACTGTAGCGAAAGCCCTCTAAGAGCGCAGGGCTAGCAACTGCCGTAAAGGCCGGAAACATCAAAAACACTCCTAAAAGGCCACTGATTAAGGCCTGACGGATCATGGAAAAAGTTTTCTTAGTCATAGCACTTACACCGCATTGTAGCAGGCCGTGTTGGTTTTGAGCCTGAAAGCGGAGCCCTCCTGTTATCGTTTGTTGTGGTGATGTTGAGATCAGCAAGATTCGATCTGCCAGCTTGGGATCTGCAATTTTTGCGATCTGTGCTCCCTTGCTACTTGCAGCTTAGGGATGAAGGTAGCTATAGCTAACACCAGAGCATAACAAGCTTACGCTAAAATGCGGCCCCTTGTCTCAAGAAAATTTCTTACAAGCACTGGCCTCAAGGCTTGAGCACCACTAATGGGCTGCCCTGTTTTTTTTTTTTTTTAAGGGCTTAGCGCTGATAGTGATTGTGGTTGTTGACGAAGTTGAAGGTGCGCAGGCTGGTGAAGCTTGGTGCTGACATGACGCGCAGCTCAATGCCTTCTAAGCTCTGAGTCTTATCAGTGTTTGGTAAGTAGAAGTAGATCAAACCCAGTGCACAACAGGAGATCAGTACGCCAAAGCCTAAGAAAGTAGCAAAGTCGAACTTGTGGATGATCGGCATATAGCCTTGGAGATCAAACAAGATGGCGATGCTATGGGAAAGGATAATTGCAGCTAAGCCAAACTCGCGGCCTCGAATTGGGAGCAGCTCGCAGATAACCACGTTGATTAAAAGAGCATAAGCACCTAAACCAAAGATACTGTAGCCAACCAAGCAGATCGTAGTAATGGTGTGGTAGATGTCTGTACCACCTAACAGCGCAACAACGTAGGCTGCTGCCAAAAATAGGCAGGCAATGGTAAAGCTCATCAGGACGCTCTTACGACGGCTAAAGCGCCAAATAGCAAAAGAGTGCGCCATAAAGCTCAGGAAGATCAGGGTAAAGCTGGTATAGACGAGAGCGACGTTGATGGTGAAGTAGCAGACATTGCGACGTGGACAGTACAGCTCTAAAGCAAAGGTATCGAGTAGCGAGTATGGAATGATGAACAATCCGCCCGCGTTACACAAAAACACGGTGACGCAAAAGAAGCCTAAGAGGCGACGTGCTGTAGTGTTTTGCAGATAAAACTCAATGCCGCGGGTCTCACCACGACAGCACTCGTTGATCTCGGCGAGTTCACGGGCGGCCATGCCCATATCGTGTCTGAGCTTAAAGAGCACAGCTAATGCAGCGTCGGTAGAGCCAGTGAGTGCAAGATAGCGTGGAGATTCAGGAATTTTCACGATCGACAGCGACATCAACACCATGGTGATGATGACCAAGATCATGAAGACTAAAAATGGCTTGGTGGAGATGTCGTCGCAGGTGACTAAGGAGATGATGAGACCTAGGGCAATGCTGTTAGGTACCATCATGTTGGCGATACTGCGGGCTTTTGGAACTGAGAGCTCGTTGTTGTATAAGGAAGCTGCCACAAAGTAGAGGCCAAAGGAAAAGCCGATTACAAACTCCGAGCACAACAAAATGGCAAAGTTTGGAGCTACTACTGAGGCTAAGATGGCAAAGGTGCCGACAGCAACGCTAGAGACAATGGTGGTTTTGCGGCCTGAGCCATAAGTGACATAACCTGCGATAAAGGCACCAAAGATAAAGCCTAGGATGTAGGTGCCACTGATGACGTCAGAGCGATTGCCGCCGATTAAGAAGAAGTCGGAGAGGTACTCTTGATTGATAAAGAGTGTACCTAAGTCGCAGCCAAAGATAATGCCTAGCGAGGAAACCAGTACAGCGTATTGTAGCGGCCACCATGCAGAGTCAAGATGAGCAGTACGCGATTTCAGCATTATCGTTACCTGAAAAACGAAGATAAAGGGGAACCTCTAAAATTTACCACACAGCATCGGACAAGGCTAAGACGCAATAGCCTTGATCATGCATAATTGAG
>CALXYZ010000198.1 GCA_944393075.1 uncultured Anaerobiospirillum sp.
CCAGCTGCGTCATCCTTAGCGGAGTTAATACGGAGACCGGAGGACAGACGGGTATAAGTGGTGTTGAGGTTATTGGTGACGTTGTTGAGGTAACGTTGGCCGCTTAAAGAGGAAACGTTAGTATTTACATAAATAGCCATAGTGCGAGCTCTCATCTTAACGGCGTGACACTGTCCGTCACACCAGAGACCGACAAATAAGCCCTGCGATCACTAATTGCCAGAGTGTCGCTGACTTATCCCTTACACCCATAATCAACGATTCACCACGTTTTAACTTTGAAATTTATCCCCTTTTGCGTGCAAGATCAGCCTACATCAAGCCTAGCAGCGATTTGATAGTTACAACCACCTTGATTGCAAACAAGCCATCAGTATTTTTTCCTTTTACTCTCAACTAACTAGTGCCTCTATTAGAGGAGCAGACCGAATAATTACAAAAGGTTGATTTTATGCGGTTCTTGCAAGCTTTGTTATGTTGCCAGAGTACAAGAATAATGGCCTCATGAAAAGTAGAAAGCCTTTATTTAAGCCATCCTTGGTTTTTAATGCTTGGTTAGCCTCAAGTAACACAACACAGCCGTAATGCCGTTAAAACCTTTGTTTATCGGCTCTAAAAATAATCAGACAGCTCCATCATGTCTGATTATTAATAAATTACAGCTTATAGAACGCAAAAAGCCCGCGTAATGCGGGCTTCTAATTATTAATAAATTCTCTTTGAGCTGATTCCAAGGCTAAGCCTTGGTGTCATGCCGCTCTATTCTTTGACAGCGCTGAACCACTTATCGTAGATCTGCTGATAGGTACCGTTGTCCTTGAGGGCCTTTAATGCAGCATTGACCTTCTCTAAAAGCTCAGTGTTGTTCTTAGGAATAACCATAGCCATGTCCTCTGCGTCCATGAGGTCATTGATCTCGTGGAGACCTTCGGAAGCCTTGGTAGAAGCCATGAAGTAGAGGTGCACAGGACGATCATTGAGCACAGCCTCGCAGCCACCAGACTTGAGCTCTAAGTAGGCAGCATAGGCATCGTTAAATGTAGCAACGTTGTTTGGCGAAAAGGTTTCGGCCTTCATAGCAGACACCGAGCCTAATTGAGCGCAGATACGCTGACCACGGAGGCTCTCAGCAGTGGTGTACTTATCTTGGTCGGTATCGCGCACAACAAAGGTCAGACCCGAGCGATAGTAAGGCTCAGAGAAGTTGATGCGCTTAGCGCGCTCTTCAGTCACAGTAAAGGAGGCAACAGCCATATCAAGCTGTTGAGTCAGTAGAGCTGGGATTAGGCCGTCAAAAGACATCTGCACCCACTCCACGTTAGCGCCCATTTCCTTTGCTACTGCGTTCATCAGGTCGATATCAAAGCCAACTAACTGACCATTTTCAGTGTACTCAAAAGGAGCATAGGCAGACTCAGTACCTACTCGCAATTGCATGGCCTCGTCGGCAAAGGCGATATTAGCACCAAACATAGTGCTCACAGATAACATGGCGGCGCATGCTAACGCCTTAAACTTAAATGCCGTAGAAGATGCCATCTTCAATTACTCCTAACGCTCCTAACAGAGAACAAAATCAAAGAACATTGCTATGCCACTTTATAGTCGCCCTACCACTACTCTCTACTCCTAGCCTTTCGTATCGCTTCGTTTAGCTTCGTATCACTTCGTATCGCTTGCGTCCTCTCTGCAAAAGAGCAGAGTTGAAGCAGTGGTGAATGGCTGGAGGGTAAAAGGTAAGTGTGACCGTGCGCACAGCAGAAAACATGGGCCTATCTTACTCAGATCTTAGGTGTTGTAAGCGTTTGCACATTTTTAGCGCTTTCTTTAGCTTCTCTTGCTCTCTTTTAAGGCGCTAAAAGTGACACACGGCCGTGGAACTTGTTTTGCAGCTAAAGACACAAATATGAGGAAATTGCGCGCATGCGCAAATATTGCGGAGTCGCCATCTTATCAAAGACCTGCAGGTGCGCTATGCTTAGGTCTAAGAAGCCTGCGCGCCCAATCATGCTGAGTCATGCAGGGGTTCAGAAGCTAGGATCAACTGCACTGCTACTTCTAGCTGTAGTTAGCGGTAGGTGATCCTTGCTAGTCTTACCCTAGTTCCACAGTGGCGTGCGCATTGGAAATGGAGTTAAGTTGTGGTTCGAAGCAACATTATTTTCGACTTTGGTGGTGTCTTATTAGACTGGGATCCACGCTACCTCTACCGTGATTACTTTAAAGATGACGCTAAGATGGAAAAGTTCTTAGGCGAAATCTGCACCGGTGAGTGGAACTCGCAAATGGACGCTGGTAAGCCTTTTGCCGAGGCCGTTAAAGAACTCTCCGCTCAGCATCCTGAGTGGCAAAAGGAAATCGAAATGTACCACACTGGCTGGACTAAGATGCTCAAGGGCCAGCTGGACGATGGCGTGGGCTTGATGCAAAAGCTCAAGGGTGAGGGTAAATTTACCTTATATGGTCTGACCAATTGGTCAGCTGAGACCTTCCCACATGCCTTCAATAACTACCGCTTCTTAGACGATTTCGAAGGTATTGTGGTCTCGGGTGAAGAGAAGATGAAGAAGCCTGAAAAGCGCATCTTCCACATCATCTTAGAGCGTTACCACTTAGATCCTGACACCTGCATCTTCATCGATGACAATCAGGCCAATGTCGATATGGCTAACCATGTTGGCATCCATGGCATTCTTTGGCAGCACAACCCAGACGAGGTTTATGCCAAGATCTACGAGCTGCAAAAGCTCCCTGTCGCTCACGAAGAATAAGCAACAGCGACATCTGCGGCTGCAGCGGCCGCAGCAGCGGTGGCAGCTGCTCCGGTAGCTCGACTGCGTGCTTCTTGTAAAGCGCGCTCAAACGAAAAAGGCGATGCATTGCATCGCCTTTTTCGTTGCGCTGAGCCTTTGGCGTCTGCCTTTGGCTACTGGGCTTAGTCTAAGAAGCCCTTTAAGCCTGCACTGCGGCATGGATGACGCAGTTTACGCAGAGCCTTAGCCTCTATCTGACGGATGCGCTCACGAGTCACACCAAACTGACGACCAACCTCCTCTAAGGTGTGGTCAGAGGTCATGCCGATGCCAAAGCGCATACGCAGCACCTGAGCTTCCCGTGGAGGCATGTCATCTAAGACAGCATTGATGGCGTTCTTTAAGGACTCAGAAGTAGCAGCCTCAGCTGGCACCTCAATAGAGTTGTCCTCAATAAAGTCGCCTAAATGCGAATCATCATCGTCGCCGACTGGGGTCTCTAAGGAGATTGGCTCCTTGGCGATCTTCATCACCTTGCGAATCTTCTCCTCAGGTAAGCCCATCTTAGAGGCTAACTCCTCTGGAGTTGGCTCGCGCCCCTTCTCTTGTAACATCTGACGCGAGATACGATTGAGCTTGTTGATGGTCTCAATCATATGCACTGGGATACGGATGGTACGAGCTTGGTCGGCAATCGAACGGGTGATAGCCTGACGAATCCACCAAGTAGCATAGGTGGAGAACTTGTAACCACGACGGTACTCGAACTTGTCGACAGCCTTCATCAGGCCGATGTTACCTTCTTGGATCAGGTCTAAGAACTGCAGACCACGGTTGGTGTACTTCTTAGCAATAGAGATCACCAAACGTAAGTTGGCCTCAACCATCTCTTTCTTGGCCTTTTTGGCCATAGCATCACCCATCATCACGCGACGGGAGAGCTCACGTAAACGCGAGATAGAAATACCAGCCTCAGCTTCGATTTGCTGCAGAGCTTCGATGCACTGCGAGATCTGTGGACGGCACTCCTTTAAGCGAGTGGCGTATGCACGACGTGGCTTGATAGCCTTTTCATACCACTCAATGCTGGACTCCATACCAGACTCAGTGTAATAAGCTCGCAGATCTTCGATCTTCATGCCGCACTTATTCACGGCAATCTCACGGATGCGACGGTCTTGGGTCTTCACACGATCCATCATGTCGCGCATCTGATTGAGCAGAGCTTCTAATTGCTGTGGCACTAAACGGAAAGTAGAAAACATCTCAGTCAAGCGCTTAAGCTCTTCTTCGTACTTACGCTTAGAGGCAGCAGTGTGCTTATTGCGCAGAGCCTGCACCTTATCAAACTGTACCTTGAGCTCAGAGAAGCGTTGCTTGACTAAAGCTGGATCAGGGCCAGAGTCATTGCTGCTAGAGGAGGTCTCATCACCCGAATCGTCGTCTTCAATCTCAACTTCGACTTCCATCTTGGCTGGACGACCACGACGCTTTGCAACAGAACGACGCTTAGTTGGCTTTTCTTCTTCAGCAGGAGTCTCTTCTTCATCAGAGTCACTGTCAGCATCGACTCCATCTAAGTCGAGATCATCATCATCATCGCTAGCATCAGAAGCAGAGTCGATGTTCTCTAACTCAGCCTCATCAATACCATCAGCAATGCCATCGACTTCATTGAGTTCCTCGTCACTGACTTGAGGGCCAGCAACCTTCGCCCCCTCAGCGTCATCATCGACATAAGGCTCAGTAAACCCAACAACAATGTCAGCAAGACGTACTTCGCTTTCAGGCTCAAAAGCTTCATCAAAACGCTTGAAGAGCTCCTTCATTGCCAAAGGATATTCGACAATGCACATCTGCACATCGTTAGTACCCTTTTCGATACGCTTGGAGATCTCAATTTCGTCCTTACGAGTTAGCAAGGAGACGTTACCCATCTCGCGCATATACATACGCACAGGATCGGTAGTACGACCAATCTCCACCGAGCTATCTAACTGCGAGGCTACAGTCTCAACATCATCAGACTCCACCGATTGGGTATCGCTGTTGAGCAAGATCTCATCAGGATCTGGTGGGGTCTCGCAGACATTGATGCCCATATCGATAAAGGTCTGAATGAACACTGATAGCTGGTCACCTGAAATAATATCAGGTGGAATCAGGTCATTGATCTCTTCGATAGTGAGGTAACCCTGCTCCTTACCTCGGGCGATCAACTGCTTAAACTCAGTGCTTGCGGAATTGTTATCCATTCAACAAGGATCCTAAATTGCAAATAAGCCGAAAAATGGTCAATCTGACATTATACAAGCCAGATAAAAACCATTCAAGAGCCCAAAAAAATCCCTAAAATGCCGCCTTACTAGATCAAGCCAAAGTACCACTAGGGACTCTCACTTCATCAGCATTACGGCATTTTAGAGCCACAAGAGCAAGACACTCACAAGCCACGACTTCACTGCTAAAAGGGGCCACAACAGGGCCGAAGATGCTAACGAGCACGGCAGGAGCAGGACGCAGTTAATATGTCTTCCTCTTTTTATCAGAAAACCTGAATACCCCGAACTGAATGCTGTGTCAGGTGTACAAATGTGCATATACACACACCAACACTGTGGCTATTCAGCAATGCCATGATCCTCTACAACTACGCCTCAGCTATGCTTCAGCTATGCTTGTGCTATGTTTAGATATGCTTTTGCTATGCTGCAGCAACACGCTCTAAGCGCGGTGTAAGGTTCTATGGACTTAATAATATAGTGACGCAAGATCTCTGCGCGGTCTTAGACCACAGTAACGATCTCAATGCCACTAAGAAACTTAGATTGCCACCAAGCCCAAGCTTGGTCAATGACTGTGCCTGCTGTTTGCTCTACCAAGCACACAGCAGCGTTATCTGTTTATGTTAGGCACACACACTACTCTCTTTAGTTACTTATTCTCACTACTCTCATACATGACATGACTAGCATGCATTGCATACACATAGTGTGTTGGAGCCTATGCGTAATTAGTGTGTTGTGTGCCAAGACTGTTGAATCTAAATGGACAGATTACGGCGCGTGGTACCTTAATTAAAGCGCCGACTGAGAGCATGCGGTTGCCGATACGCAGCTCGCGGTTTACAAACATAAGTCTAAAGATACCGTCTTTAGCCTCAGACTCGTCGTCAAGAACGATAAAGTCACTGACTTTTCGATCCTTGGCGTAAAGAGAAGTCACCATACCACGGTAGATCTTCATATCACGAGGAGCATTAGGCAAAAAGGCGTGTTCAATAGCTCTTTTTGGCTCGCGCACAAAGCGATAGCAGGCTACAGCATTGAGCGCTAATTCCATATTAATAGAGACTTCGTTGTCAGAGCTGCTATCGAGGACACCAATAGCGTTCAGGCCACTCATAAAGTCATTGAGAAGCTGCCCGTCTAAGACGCAAAAAGGCGCACCATACTCAGGGAATACGGCTAAGTGCTGTACTTTGAAATTAGTCCTAAAGAAGTAGCGCTGGCCGTTATCTAAGGTTATATGAAGCCCTAGATAATCTTCACCTTCGATACTTTGATAAGACCAAGTCCAAGAGTCTCCTGGTGTTATCCTCATAACAAAGAACCTTAGGACAGGCTCAAATGTAGGCTTTTCCCTACACCCTACCTATCACCACAGGCAAGCAATCAATCACAGCTAAGCTTGAGCTCATTGAGCTCATATAAGCCCTTTAGTCTTTCTTACCTGCTTTTCTTTCTAAGTGCCACAACTCAAACGATACGAAACAACCGACAAACAATAACACAAAGATCTTGATGCGTCACAACAAAACTAAAACGTTTGTGTTGCGATGTACAGCAGAACTTCTGTTATCACATTATGGTGCCTGTGCTTTGGCCCTTAGTTAGTATCATTAGCTGCTATCAATCGCAACTCTACGCTGACAGAACTAACCATCCACAAAGCGGCAGGCTTACTTGCAAGATAGGCGTGAGTCCTCTTAGTCACGTCGCAAGCAAGCGCAAATTAACTACTTCTCCTTTAGCTGAACTCAAAGTGTCCTTATTGACATCCTCCCCCAGCTTACGCAGGGGGATTCCGAGGAGGTTCCTACTGCATAGCATGGGTTTGGTTCCTGC
>CALXYZ010000199.1 GCA_944393075.1 uncultured Anaerobiospirillum sp.
TCAGCCTTAGCTTCTTCAGCCTTTGGCTCCTCGGCCTTTACCTCTTCAGCAGGGGCTTCCTCAGCTTTGGCTTCATCAGCCTTAGCCTCGGTGGCACCCTCAGCAGGAGCGGCTACAGCGTCAGCTGGAGCAGCCTCAGTGCTTTCTTCCTTCTTGGTGGTGTCAACTGGAGGAGTTGGGGGCAGAGGTGGATAACCCTTACCATCTGGCTCTGGATCGGTTAACTCTGGGCCCTTCTTGATGGCAGCAACCATCATCTTCATTTCAATTAAGAGGAGCAGAGTGTAGATACCAATGAAGCAGACTAAAGACAGACCAACGTCAGCCGCCGATAAGGACGAAGTAGCTAAGAAGGTTGGCAGCACGTCTTGAATAGCCCATGGCTGACGACCAACTTCAGCTAAGATCCAACCAGCCTCACATGCGATAAATGGCAGTGGGATAGCAAATACTAAGACTTTTAACAGTTGTGGTCTGGTGTGCAGATCGCGCTTGTACCATAAGAAGAAGCCAGCACCTAAGGCTAATAAGCCTAAGAGACCGACAATGCCGATCATGACACGGAATGCATAGTAGTTAATGAAGACAGAAGGCACAGACTCACGAGCAGTGATCTTAATCTCTTCCTCAGTTGGGTTGAGAGGATCCTGAGCGTGCTCAACTAAGAGTAAACCGTAACCTAAGTCCTTTTGATACTGCTTGAAGGTCTCTCTGAGCTCATCGGTCACATTGCCCTTACGCATCTCAGTTAAAGCGCGGTTGGCAATTAAACCGTTACGCACACGGACTTCATTCTCAGCAACGATATCGCGTAAGCCCTTAACCTCGGTATCTAAGGAGTGGGTTGCGATTAAGCCTAATAAGCCTGGCACACGTAAGGAAATGTAGTTATCCATGTCCTCTTCGTTAGGAATAGCGAAAATAGACCACGATGCAGGAGGCTCTTGGGTGTGATACTCGGCTTCCATTGCTGCAAGCTTTGCTGGCTGGTGAGCAGTCACAGATAAAGCAGATAAGTCACCGCTTAAGCCGGAACCACCCATAGCGCACAGAGCAAAGATGATAGCGATGGTCATCGAGCGCTTGGCGAACTGCAAGGACTTTCTCTTGAGCATGAGGAAAGCGCTCACACCGATGACGAAGAAGGCGGCAGTGGTGTAGCCAGCGGTCACGGCGTGGAGGAACTTAACCTGAGCAACATCAGAGAACACTAAGCCCCAGAAGTCGACCATTTCCATACGCATTCTCTCAGGGGAGAACTGAGCGAACTCTGGGTATTGCATCCAACCGTTAGCAATTAAGATCCACATTGCCGACAGGTTAGAACCCAAAGCGGTAAGGAAGGTGATGAGGAGGTGAGTCTTCTTACTGAAGCGATTCCAACCAGCGAACATTAAGCCGATGAAGGTGGACTCTAAGAAGAATGCCATTAAACCTTCTAAGGCTAAAGGTGCGCCGAAGATATCACCTACGTAGTGAGAGTAATTCGACCAGTTAGTACCAAACTCGAACTCAAGCGTGATACCAGTAGCAACACCGATCGCAAAGTTAATACCGAAAAGCTTACCCCAGAACTTGGCCATATCACGGTAAATGACCTTGTTGGTAGCTACATAGCACAGCTCCATGATGAAGACGAGCCATGAGATACCAAGAGTAAGCGGTACGAATAAGAAGTGGTACAAGGACGTGGCTGCAAACTGCCAACGTGACAACTCCACCATTAGTTCGTTTACCATTGGAAACCCCTTGACAGTACCCGAGAGAATACGGCTGCACCGCTGCAAAGCCCCAAAACTCTCACAGCCTATCAAGAAAACTCCCTATGCAAACGACAATGAGCGAAGCTCGATTCAGATGCACAGCAGTAACAACAGCAAGCAATCCAAAAGCAATCAAGCTAAGCGAGCCTAGTAAGCTAATAAACTAAGCAAGCTAAGATAGCGCTAATAAGCTGGCCTTAAGATATAAAACAGCAGAGACTCAAAAGCTCAAACGTGGTAAGAACAAGCCCCTTTCCTCCACCTGAGATCACCGCTGTAATACAGCTGCTACTATCGCGCCCCATCAGCCTAAAGCCCGCGCACACGGCAAGTTTAACCTGATGGGGCGCGATGATAGAACACAACAGCAACAAACCATGCTCCGGCTAAGAAACCAAGCAAAGCCGTAAGCAAAGCAAGACAGATCCCAACTCATGCCTAGCCACACAACTAAAGTTGACTATGCATAAGAAAAAGGTCTTTTTCCAACATCCAAGCTGTCTTAACGAGCTTCTACTGCTTGCAATCAAACCAGTACCCACGCAATCCATTTATGCAGTCACAAGCAACAGGTGCCTTACTCTTGTGCTGCCAAGTGCTAATCTGGTGTACTCACGCTTTTGTGCACGCAAAAGAAAAAATCTTGACCATGGCCATGATCATCCTGTTCATCGCAAAAGCCCCAAGCTCAAAGCTTGAGTTTTTGCCAAGTGTGCTCAAACGCACGGCGTAAATACGCACGCACAAAAGCGCACCTTTAGCAAAAAAGCCCATAAATACTGGCTTTGCGCTGCGATTATCACAGGGAACAATGAAGCCCTCGCCGACAGGCGCAGATAATATGATCGTAACCCTACAGGGCCTTGAATGTTAAGCAGAGAGGGCATTATATGCCACCTCCGTCACTTTATATCGCACTGAAATATGACACAAAGGCCATCACAGATCACAGATACAAAGTTAGATCTAGCGTGAGTAAACAAAAACAAGGCCAAAAACAGCACGACAAACGCGATACCTATGCGCTTAGAGAGCACTAGCAAAGGACTGTCTAGTAGAGCCCTCGCTCCCCCAATTCGCGAAATAATCTCAATTACCCGCACCACAAAACAGCACCCCTTGTCGGACGTGTTCCACCTACCACTACACCCCACAACCTAAGCCTTTGGGTCTTGGGTTGCGGGGTGTAGTGGCGGTGGCGGCGATGGCAGCGGTCGCGGTAGCAACAGCAACTGCGAGCCCGAGGTTTAAGCCCGAGGTTTAAGCCCGTGGGTTAAGCCTGTGGCTTTAGTGGGCCATAGAAGTAACTTGCTGTGGCACCACCATCGATGAGGAAAGTGGATCCTGTGATGAAAGCGCCCTTATCACTGAGCATGAGTTCGGCTAAGTGGGCAATCTCATCTGCTGTGGCTGGACGGCCAGCGGAGCAACGGGCAAACATGTCCTTGTAGAAATCACCGCGAGGGCCATTGAACTCGTCGATAGCAAGTGGTGTAACCACAATGCCTGGAGCTACTGCATTGATACGGGCACCACGAGTACCCCACTTCACAGCCTCGGCCATGACTCGCTTCTCATTGCAGCGCTTGGCTAGCTGATAGGCATGCAGTGTGTCCTTTACGTTCTCTACTTGCAGCAGAGGCAACTTGAGCAAATCCTCGCAAGGCGTCGTAGCAAGCTGTTCATCCTCAGCAGCACTTAAAGCACCCATGCGATGGCCAGACTGACTGGAGACGGTAATGCCAGTACCACCCTTAGCGATCACCTTGCCTACCTCCTCAAGAAGTACTGCTGTGCCATAGAGATCTACCTTGAGGATGGTCTCAATCGAGGCTTGCGATGGCGACACACCAGCGGCGTTGACGAGGTAGTGGATCTGACCGTATTGCTGAGCCACAGCAATTGCAGCTTGGATCGAGGCACGCTCAGAGAGGTCACAGACACAAGAGAAGCTTCTAAAACCAGCAGTCGTCAACAGCTGAGCTGTCACATCTGCTGCTTCCTTGTTCTTATCGCCCACCACGATCACTGTATCGGTACCTACCCTGCGAGTAATCGCAAGGCCAATTTGGCCGGCACCAATCAATAGTAAGACCTTATTGTTAGCACCAAAATCATTGCCATTTGCAACAGCCATAAAGCACCTCTCACCGTCTTTTTTACATTTCATCATAAAAACAAATCAAATATGCAGCTTATTGCAATTTTTTACGGCAGTGCTTTTTGATGAAAAAGAACTCACTTTTAGCAAAAAGATGCATAGATTTTCTCTAAAACCTGCTTAAATGTTACAAATATCGCTACAACACTACAATTTGATCTTTGCTACATCTCAATCACTTTTACTTATAGAGAAATTCAAATTAATTTCACCGATCGGTAAAACTCTTTGGCTCAAAATCAGGCTTTCTTCGCGTTCACCTCTGATCAAAACCAACCAAAAGTTCTGAAACTAGAAGGCGGAAGGCACAGCAGCTGCGTCGAAGCTGCGTCGAAGCTGCTTCGAAGCTGCTTCTCAGCTGAAACTCATCAACGTCTCATACACTGTTGGGGAAGAGGAATGGACAGGTTAGTTGCAGCAGCCCTGAAGCAAGCTGCTGTAGTGGGGTGTGGGGTGAGATGTACAGAGTGGTAGGTTGGGCAACAGGTGTGGGTTACGGTTACAGGGCAAAGTTCGCAGTGAACTGCTCTAAGAGGCATTGCGCAAAGATAGCGCTGTAAGGGCGGTAGGTAGCTTCGCGATAAAAGGCGCAGTAGGTGCGTGTGATAGGCTCAAAGGTGCCACTGCGCAGCAGCGGTATAAAGCGCAGCTGCCTTTGTAAGTGCGCTGCGCAGTCCTGCTCACCAGCAGCGGTAAGCACATAGCCTAATCCAGCTGCAGCTTGCAATCTAGCTAGCTCTAACGACCCCACCCACTGAATCTCGCTTTTGATACCTAAGATCTCGCGATAGTAGATATGTTCTGCAGCCCACAGCTGCTGTGCTGAAGCTACAGCAGGAGTGTGGCTGCTATCTTCTACCGCGCCATCGCCTGTATCCAACTCAGCCGATGTGGTAAGCGAGGCTTGGGCCGTGATTACCGGTGGATTGAGAGGTGCAAAGACAGGCGCAGGCGCTAAGCACTTAGCTGCTTTAAGCTCAGTGTCAGTCACGCTCTCAAGGCATGCTAAAGGGTTACTTACGCTAAGCTCCACGCCTAAGGGCTTAATGCCCAATGTAACGTTGTTGTACTCCGAGGAAAAGGCTCGATGCTGATCGTTGAGAATCACATCCACAGTACCTGCGCGCAGGCGGTAGTAGAGCTCATCATGACTACCAGCAAAAAGTTGTACCGTCACATCACTGTGGGCCGCCACAAAGGCCTGCAAAGCCGCTGTCAGCTCTTTTCCGCTGTAGCTTTGGAGTACACCAATGGTGATGTCAGCTTGCTTAGAAGCAGAGGTAGCGACCTTAGCGGTGTCTGCACAGATGCGCTCAAAATCGTGGGTTAGTACCAGCGACTTTTGGTAGAAGAACTCGCCTGCGGCCGTCAGCTTCCACTTACGCTGACCTACCGTATCGCGCTCTAAGAGCTGCACTTTGAGCTCATGCTCTAAGACCTTGATGTGCTGCGACATGGCGGCTTGTGAGATGCCGCATTCTTCGGCAGCTTTGGTGAAGTTACCGCAGTGCACCAAAGCCTGAAAGTACTTGATTCTCTTGTTCATGAGCTCTTTTACTCTTACTTACCGCCCAAAGGCCTGATCAACACAGGCCTTTGGGCGGCAACTACTGTGACTGTACAACTAAGCTAATCAGCGTTCCAACAACCAACAGCAACCACCAGCAAAACTCACTAGAGCATTGTAAGCTGAGCTTGAGGCCCACGAACAATGGCCTCGCCTTGCTCTACGGTGATGTTTGCCTGGGCAATCGAGCCCTGCATATAGCGAGCTTGTACGCCATAGGTGCTCTCAATATGCAGATCCTCAAGCTCCACCTCCAGCACTGGGCTCTCTGGCAGACCACTTAAGACCGCTGCGTATTGCGCCCTAGTAGCCTTAAGGCCTTTAATGTGTACGCCTTTGATGTATGGCGTAGTAGGGGAGGTAGGCTCGCGCTCTAATTCTGAGACTAGGCTTAAACCAGTGACTCCTGATTGGCCAGCATAGGAGCAGGTAACAAGAATAGGGGTCTGCACCTTATGCATCACCACATTCTCCACCACTAACGGGCCGATCATATTGCCACGATCACGGGCCGACTTAATGCGAATGCCGTTTTCGGTTTCCGCAAAGCGCACGCCCTTAACGCGCACCGTACCGATACCGTTGGCCGTCTCCGAACCAATCGATAAGCCGTGGCCAGCCTGCATCAATGAATCCACCACCTCAATGTCGGTCGATGGATCTGAGCCATCTTGGTTGATTCCTGACTTGATGGCAATGTTGTCGTCACCGGTGAAGACGGTGGTGTTTTTAATCAGCACCTTGTGACAGGAAACGATATCGATACCATCGGTGTTAGGGGAATCGATAGGGGCAGTAACATTGACCTGATCGATCAGTACTTCAGAGCAATTGCGCAGCACCAGAGTCCACATTGGTGAATCTTTGAGAGTCACTCCCTCAAGGCGCACATGCTGACACTGACAGAACTCGACTAACCATGGACGAGGCATACCATTAGCGGTCTTCACACCAAGGAAGCGCTCATGGAAGAGAGCCGTATTACCAGCCTTGAGAGCCTCGCGGATCTCTTTGGCCTCAGGCCACTACTGCGAGCCACCATCACCGTCGATCACACCATGACCGACAATAGAGATATGCTCAGCGTTGTGTGCCTGCAAAAAGACCTCGTGCTCCTTAACTGCATCTCCGATGTAAGCTGGCACAAAGAGCTTTTCAGCATCAGTAGCACGCAGCACACAGCCCTCTTCTAGGCGCAGTGTTACGCCACTGCGCAGCATCACAGGGCCCGAGAGCCATACACCGGCACCTAAAACTACAGTGCCCCCCATATTCTCCGGAATAAGGAGGTTAAACACAGCGGCTAAAGCCGCATAAACACTGGCATTGACACTGATTTAGGCA
>CALXYZ010000200.1 GCA_944393075.1 uncultured Anaerobiospirillum sp.
GGTACTCCACAACTGCATTGGCTTAGCCTTAGGTTATGTCTTAGGCAAGGCCTTCAAGATGAACCTCAAGAAGAAGAAGGCTCTCTCGATCGAAGTTGGTATGCAGAACTCGGGCTTAGGCGTAGCTTTAGCAATGGCTCACTTTAACCCACTGTCAGCTGTACCATCAGCCATCTTCTCGGTATGGCACAACATCTCTGGCCCAATCCTCGCCACCATCTTCGCTAACATGCATGATCCTGATGATGACAAAGAAACTGCTGCCGCCGATGCTGAGCAGCAAAGCAAGGCCCCAGCAGATAGCAGCGAGCAACAGCAACAGCAGACTGTGGCTCACAGCTAACAACTAACAGCTCACAGCTAACAGCTCACAATTAGCTGGTTAGCTGCTGCTAATGACAACATAGCGCCGCCGATGCTGCACTAAAAAAGAGCAGCATCGGCGGTAAACATAGGTTTTCACGTAAAAGCTAAGCCCCATCACATTGCAAAAACACTGCTTCAAGCTAAACTACTTGTAGCAATTCGCTGAGGCGGCGAATATATCAACAAAGACCTTAAAGCTCCAAGCAACAAAGAGTGACAGTGAGTAACTGCCTAGTTGCCTTAGCCTTGCGATTGTTTGGTCTTTAGTGCACGCAGAGCCTGCTAGCGTTACCGCGCTAGCAACGACCACAACAAGGTGTACCACACCTTAAGCACCATAAGACGACACAAGATAAGGCAAAGCCAAGCAAAACAAAGCAAGGCAGATTGGCAGACACCTTCACCTCACCACAGCTCTGATGGCTACACGCCACGAGCCCACGAGTCCACGAGTCATATGACTCCAAGAGCTGTTCTTGTATTGCCTGCAAGCTACTAGAAGCTATGAGCAGAAAGGCTTTGGAAGCTTTTACTTTATTGGTAAACGCAGTCAAACATCATAAGCATAAAAGGTTGGCCGTGAGGTTTAGTGCCAATCGTTTGGCTGCAGGAGTTTTTTTGAGATGAGTTTAAACAACACCCCTACGAAGTACATTTGGTTCAATGGCAAGATGGTTCCTCATGCTGAGGCTAAGGTGCACGTTTTGTCTCACGCTCTGCACTACGGCACTGCCGTCTTCGAGGGTATCCGCGCTTATTCAACTCCAAAAGGCCCATGCATTTTCCGCTTAGACGAGCACATTGATCGTCTGTTCAACAGCGCCCGCATCTACCGCTTCCCAGTTCCTTACACCAAGGAAGAAGTCAAAGAAGCCTGCCGTAAGATCATCACCGACAACGACTTACAGTCCGGCTACATCCGTCCTTTAATCTTCATGGGCGACATCGGTTTGGGTGTGCACATCCCTGAGGGTGCGAAGGCTGAAGTGATGGTCGCTGCTATGCCATGGGGCGCCTACTTAGGCGAAGAGGGCTTAGAGAAGGGCGTACCTGTCGGTGTGTCAAGCTGGAACCGCTTAGCTGCTAATACCATCCCTACCGAGGCTAAGGCTGCTGGTAACTACTTAAGCTCCATCCTCATCTCCAATGAGGCTGTGCGCAATGGCTATGTCGAGGCTATCGCTTTAGACACCAACGGCTACATTTCCGAAGGTTCTGGTGAGAACGTGTTCTTCGTCAAGGACGGCGCTTTATACACCGCTCCATTCACCAACGGTCTGTTACCAGGCATCACCCGTCACGCCATCATCACCTTAGCAAAGGAGGTATTGGGTCTGCCAGTATACGAGCAGAAGATGCAGCGTGAAATGTGCTACTTAGCTGACGAAGCTTTCTTCACTGGTACTGCCGCAGAGATCACCCCAATCGCTTCGATTGACGGCTTAGATGTGGGCGAAGGCCACCGTGGCCCAATTACCAAGAAGCTCCAAGAGACCTTCTTTGACTTAGTGCAAGGCAAGATCGAAGACAAGTGGGGCTGGCTCACTCCTGTCAAGTAATAGCAGAACACCAAGCCCACGCGGCGTGCGCAGCGTGCGCCGCAGCGGGCAGAAAAGGCCCCCGCAACGGGGCCTTTTCTTTTCTAGCTCTGTGCCCTGCAAAGCAGAGTAACGACTCCGCGCCACAGCACTGCGATCAAAGTCGCGGTAGCAGTCGCGGTAGCAGTTGCGGTAGCAGTTGCGGCTACGGCGCAGAGCTGCTTAGTGGAACCGATTTTTTAAGGGTGTGAAGATGCCTAAATACCGTTCAAGCGTGACTTACGAGACCAAGAAGATGGCTGGTGCCCGTGCCTTGTGGAAGGCTACCGGCATGAAAGATGAGGACTTTGGTAAGCCAATCATCGCCATCGCCAACTCCTTTACCCAATTTGTACCAGGCCACGTCCACTTAAAGGACATCGGCAGCTTGGTCGCTTCAGCTATCGAAAAGGCTGGTGGTGTCGCCAAAGAGTTCAATACCATTGCTGTTGATGATGGCATTGCTATGGGGCATGAGGGCATGCTCTACTCCCTGCCAAGCCGCGAAATCATTGCTGACAGTGTGGAGTACATGTGCAACGCCCACCGTGCTGACGCCTTGGTGTGTATCTCCAACTGCGATAAGGTCACCCCAGGTATGTTAATGGCTGCTATGCGCCTTAACATCCCTACCATCTTTGTCTCTGGCGGCCCAATGGAAGCAGGTGTCCTCAAAGGTCACCACAAGTTAGACCTGATCGATGCCATGATTGTGTCGGCTGATCCAAAGGCTACAGACGAAGAAATTAACGCTGTAGAGAGCGTTGCTTGCCCTACCTGCGGTTCGTGCTCAGGTATGTTTACCGCCAACTCCATGAACTGCTTAACCGAAGCTTTAGGTTTAGCTCTGCCAGGTAACGGTACCATCGTCGCTACTCATGCTAAGCGCAAGGAGCTCTACACCAAGGCAGGAGAGATCATCGTTAAGCTAGCTAAGAGCTACTACGAGCAAGATGACGCCAGAGTGTTACCACGTTCTATCGCTACCAAGGCAGCCTTTGAGAACGCCATGTCGCTTGATATCGCTATGGGTGGCTCTACCAACACCGTGCTGCACTTGTTAGCTGTGGCTTGCGAAGCCCACGTTGACTTCACCATGAAGGATATCGATCGCCTGTCGCGTCATGTGCCACACATCTGCAAGGTTGCTCCATCGACCCCAGACTTCCACATCGAAGATGTGCACCGTGCTGGCGGCATCATGTCGATTCTCTACGAGTTAGATAAGGCTGGTTTACTGCACACCGACTGCCGCACCGTGCTCCAAGAAACCATGGGCGAGCAGCTCTCGCAATACGCCATTGACGTCACCACCGACGAGGCCGTAAAGAAGTTCTACTTGGCCGCTCCAGCTGGTGTAAAGACCATTGTGCCTTTCTCCCAAGAGAACTACTACGATGAGGCTGACACCGACCGTGCTACTGGCTGCATCCGCGATAAGGAGCATGCTTTCAGCCAAGACGGTGGTCTGGCAGTGCTGTACGGCAACTTAGCCGAAGATGGCTGTATTGTGAAGACAGCTGGTGTGGATAGCTCGATCTTGAAGTTTGTGGGCCCAGCTATCGTCTTTGAATCCCAAGAAGAAGCTGTTGATGGCATTTTAGGTGGCAAGGTCAAGGCCGGCATGGTAGTGGTGATCCGCTACGAAGGCCCTAAGGGCGGACCTGGCATGCAAGAGATGCTCTACCCAACCTCTTACTTAAAGTCGATGGGCTTAGGTAAGTCCTGCGCTCTAATCACCGATGGTCGTTTCTCGGGTGGTACCTCGGGTCTGTCGATTGGTCACGTCTCGCCAGAGGCTGCCAATGGCGGAAACATCGCCTTTGTTAAGGATGGCGACATAATCAAGATCGACATTCCAAACCGTGAGATCAGCTTATCGTTAGATGCGGCCGAGTTAGAAGAGCGTATGCAGGAGATGGAGAAGCGCGGCACCATGGCTTACAAGCCAGTACACCGTAACCGTGTGGTCTCTACCGCTCTGCGCACCTACGCTTCCTTAGCAGCCTCTGCTGATAAGGGCGGCGTGCGTGACTTAAACAAGCTGCTCTAAGCCTGCTTATAAGCCATAAAGCAAAAGAACTTGCGCTCTTCCCACAAAAGGCCGCCCATAGGCAAACAGTGACGGCCACAAGCCACATGTCACGGCCTTTGGCCTTTTGTGGGGCATTAGCACAAAAGAGGTCAGCACCAGCTGGCCTTTTTTGTTGGTAGTGATTAGCCGTAGATAGTGTGCTCGTCGATATAGTCAGCGACGTCGCTCCAGCTCTCAATACTGACGCCATCATTACCAGTGTCCTTGTCGACTTCGCCCTCGTACTCAAAGTAGCAGCGCACCACAGCGCCGTCTTTGACGTGGACGTATTCGGTGTTGAGCTGCTCGTCGTAGTAAGCACGCACCAGCTCATAGCCGCCCGCAATGTCGATCCATGCGCCCTCTGCTAAGCCAAACAGCTGCTGATGGTTCAGGTCGTCGATCATAACCCAGCCGTTTTGAGCGGTGAATTCTAAGTCATCGTACTCGGCAAACAGAGACTTAGCCTCATCTAAGGAGCACTTCACCCAAATCACGCTTTCCATAAGCTACTCCATTGTTCCATTGTTTCATACGTTCCATACAGCACCGCCCCTGAGATTAATCCCAGAGGCGGCAAAGATATCGCTCTACCGCCCTAATCTAGCCAGCCTAGCTGCTGGCCAAGCTGAACCAACTACTGGGCTGGCTGAGCTTGGGCGGTGATGTTGTGCGTTTCTTAGCGGTGATCGCACTTACGGGTTAAGTAGTCACCAATGAACTGGACTAACTGCACCATCAAAATCAAGATCACCACAGTGCCAATCATCATGTCTAAGCGAAAGCGCATGTAACCGTAGCGAATGGCCACGTCACCTAAGCCACCACCACCGATAGCGCCGGCCATAGCTGAGCAACCGATGATCACGATGACCGTGATGGTGAAGTTTTGGATCAGCTCTGGCATAGCCTCAGGCAGCAGCACTTTGCGCACAATCTGCCAAGGGCTTGCACCCATACTTGTGGCTGCCTCAATCAGTCCCGATGGCACGGTGCGCAGGCTGGTCTCAACTAAGCGGCCAGTAAACGGAATGGTTGCAATCACTAAAGGCACGATCACAGCGGTCGTACCGATAGACGAGCCTACGATGAACTTGGTGAGCGGGCTGATAGCCACCATCAAGATGATGAATGGGATCGAACGCAAAGCGTTGACGATAGCGCCTAACACACGATAGAACATCAGGTGCTCAAAGAAGTAACCCTTAGAGGTCACCAACAAGAGCACACCTAAAGGCACACCAAACAAGATAGAGATAGCCGAAGAGGCACCCACCATGTAGAGGGTCTCTAAGGTAGCGTTCCACAGCAAGGTGGCCATCTTGATATATGGAGTCCAATCACTAGAAATCAGCGAGCTGCTTGCGCTGGTCATAACCTAAAATCTCCACCTTGTGTACACGGGCCTGAAGTTCTTCGATAGCGTGCTTGATTTCATCACGGCTACCACCGACTTCGACCACCATGAGACCAAATGGCTCGTTCTTGATGTGATCTATGCTACCGCCTAACATACTGATCTTTACCTTGCACTGCATAGCCACCTCGACGATGACAGGGGCGTCGGCTTTAGGGCCTAAGAACAGTAACTCGATCACCGCCTTCGCGCCATCGGTATACTCAGGCACAATTTCGGTGTGACGCAGGAGCTCTGGCAGGCCACGGCGCACAGCAGCGCTCACGAGGCGCTTGGTTAAAGCTTCTTTTGGATCGGTAAAGAGGTCTAAGGTCGAGCCCATCTCTGAGATCACACCACCATCAATCACCGCGACACGGTCGCAGCACTCTTTGATCACTTCCATCTGGTGGGTAATGATGACGATGGTGAGGTTGAGCTTATCGCGCAGCTCTAGCAACAGCTTTAAGATCGACATGGTGGTCTTAGGGTCTAAGGCTGAGGTAGCCTCATCGCACAACAAGATCTTAGGGTTGTTAGCTAAGGCACGGGCGATACCGACACGCTGCTTTTGACCACCGGAGAGCTGAGCTGGGTACATCTGAGCCTTATCTTCAAGGCCGACTAAGGCTAACAGCTCGGCGACGCGAGCTTTGATCTCATCGTCGCTCATCTTGCCCTCAAGCTTGAGTGGGAAGGCGATATTGTCAGAGACAGTGGCCGAGGATAAGAGATTAAAGCTCTGGAAAATCATGCCAATGTGACGGCGGGCCTCACGCAACTGAGACTCACTCATGGCAGTCAGATCCATACCGTCGACAATCACTTGTCCTGAGCTTGGGCGCTCTAACATATTAATGTGGCGAATTAAGGTGGACTTACCGGCACCAGAGAGTCCGATCACACCGAAGATTTCGCCGCGCTCAATCGAAAGTGAAATGTTCTTCAAAGCACGCACTTCGCGAGGCGTGCCTTGGTTATACACTTTCTCAATATTCTTAAGTTCAATCACTGAAGAAAATCGCTTTGCAAAGAGAACAACAACAACACCTCTCCTTTGCGCCTATGCACCTACCTGCTAACCGCAAAACCGCAACAGAGGCAAAGACCGGCCCGCAACTCTCGCAATACGGCAGCGCTCGCTGTGCTTGCTGTGCTTGCTGTGCTAACTGCAGCTGCGCTCGCAGCTTGGCGCTGCGGCAACTGCGGCAATAGCCACGATAGTGGTCGCGACCACAGCGACGACAGCGACGACAGACACCACGCTCACATAAGGCGCATACTCTAGGCCTAGCCGTATAGCTGTCTAGCCGTATAGCCGTATAGCCGTATAGCTGCGTTGACCTTTCTTTTGGCATGTACATATAAGACAGCCACCACCAAGCAAAAAGTGGAGATCTTCTTGCACATTTAATGAC
>CALXYZ010000201.1 GCA_944393075.1 uncultured Anaerobiospirillum sp.
AAAGAAAGCGTCAACTACAAGAAGTTGCGCTTGTTACAAAGACGTACTGGTGGTTTTATAACAGAATTTAGAACAGATGGAGGCGGCGCTTCCTCCCCAGAGTTACCTCTGGGGTATCCGCGCCAATATTAGATGACTGCCACTTATTTTTTACCAAGTGAGCGTTTTGCCGTAGCCCCCATGGTCGATGTGACCGATACGGTCTTTAGACAGATGGCGCGTATCATGAGCCGCCGCTGCATGCTGTACACCGAGATGATTGCCGCAGAAGCGCTGATGCACGACAGACCACATCTGCTTGACCTTGATTTAGAAGTTGAGAGCCCTGTATGCCTGCAATTAGGCGGTTCCGAGCCAGAGAAGCTCGCTAAGGCTACTACCTTAGGTATTGAGCGTGGCTACAACGCCATTAATCTCAACGCTGGCTGCCCATCAGACAAGGTGCAATCAGGTTGCTTTGGTGCAGTGTTGATGAAGACGCCGCGCCTTATTGGTGAGTGCTTTGCGGCGATGCAGGAAGCTGCCGATAAGTGCACAGCATCTGGTAAACCTGCGGTGCCGGTAAGCGTGAAGACCCGTATCGGTGTCGATGAGTTAGATAGCCACGATTTTACTTTTGAGCTGATGAGCGCCATTTATGAAGCAGGTTGCCGTCACCTCATCATCCATGCTCGTAAGGCATGGCTTAAAGGTCTTTCGCCAAAAGAAAACCGCACTGTACCTCCTCTTAATTACGACATTGTTTACGAGGTCAAGAAGCATTTCCCTGATCTGTTTGTGACGATCAACGGTGGCATCTTAACTTTTGACGACTGCCGTGAGCACTTAAAGCATGTTGATGGTGTGATGTTGGGTCGAGCCATCATCGATAATCCATACATGCTTGCTGCTGTCGACCAAGAACTCTTTGGAGAGGAGAGAGCTGTACCAAGCCGCGATGAGCTTATTGCTCCGATGATGGAGTTAGCTGCCAAGCTACAAGCCCAAGGCACAGCGGTGCACTTCGTTTACCGCCATCTCTTAGGTCTTTTTGGTGGCATCGCCGGTTCACGTCTCTATCGTCGCTATCTTTCAGAGAATATGACCAAGAAGGGCGCTGGCCCAGAGGTGCTGCAACAAGCTTATAAGGCCATGATCGCTGCGCGTGGCGGTGCCGATACGGCTACTACCACCACTGCCAATACCACTACCACTACCACAACTACTGATGCCAATAATGCAGAGGAGGCAAAGGTCTAATCACCCTTACACCAAAAAACGCGCAAGAACGCGTAAGAACGCACAAGAACGTGTGGTAACTGACAGCAAAGCTTGAGCTGCAGGCCCAAAGTTTAGCTAGGCTCAATGTTTTGCAAGCTCGCTGTGGTTACAATGATTGTGTATGGTTATGGCTTTGTTGTTTGCAAAGTCGTGGCTTTGGAAGATTTAGACCTGATGCAAGTAAGCAGAAGCAGGCAAGGAAGATAAGAGGAGAGTGGTGGTATGGATATCAATAGCCGGATTGAACTAAACAATGGCGTCAGAATGCCAATGTTAGGTTTGGGTGTGTTCCGCACACCAGCAGGTGAAGTGGCCCGTTCAGCCGTGCGCACAGCCTTAGAGTATGGCTATCGTATGGTCGATACCGCTCGCATCTACTGCAACGAAAAGAGTGTCGGTCGCGGTTTGCGTGATGCTCATTTGCCCCGTGAGTCGTACTTTGTAACGACCAAGCTGTGGCGTACTGACTTTGATGATCCCCGTCGTGGTTTAGAGCAGTCCTTAGAGCGCTTAGGCTTAGATTATGTGGATTTGTTCTTGTTGCATTGGCCTTTTAAGGGCTATGAACAGGCCTACTTGGTGTTAGAGCAGTTACAGCGTGAGGGCTTGTGCCGCGCTATTGGTGTTTCTAATTTCAAGATTCACCACATTGAGCGCCTCAAGGAGTGCGGAGCTAAGGTCACACCACAGGTAAATCAGGTGGAGTGCCACCCACAAAACGATGAGGCTGAGTTGGTGAACTACTGCCGTCAGCACAACATCGTGGTTGAGGCCTACTCGCCATTAGGTGGTGAGGCTCAGTGCTTGGTCAATGACCCTCGCATTAAGTCGCTTGCCGACTACCTCAAGGTGACTCCAGCTCAAGTCATTCTGCGTTGGAATTTGCAGCGTGGCGTGGTGGTCATTCCAAAGTCGGTGCGTGCTGAGCGTATCAAAGAGAACTCACAACTTTTCCATTTTGAGCTTACTCAAGATGATATCGATGCCATCTCTAGCATCAATACCAATTTACGTCGAGCTTATGACTCTGATCTGATTGATCAGCGTCCTGAGTCGACCTTTCCAAAGATTGTAGAAGAGGATTAAAAGGTGGATAGTCCAAAGCCAATTACTTGCGTCGGTTTAGGCGAGATTCTGTGGGATGTGTTACCAGCTGGCCCTCGTTTAGGTGGTGCTCCAGCTAACTTCACTTTCCACGCTAAGCAAATGGGTTTAGATTCGATGGCTGTCAGCTGTGTTGGTAAGGATGAGCGTGGTGATGAAGCTCTGCGCATCTTAACTGACAATGACGTGAAGTCATTAGTTTTCCGCTCTGATAAGGTCACTGGCTACGTTAAGGCTACTTTAAATGACCGTGGCGTCCCAACCTATGACTTTGCCTTAGACACTGCCTACGACCACATGCCACTTAATGATGAGATTATTGAGGTGGCCAAAAAGACCCAAGTCTGCTGCTTTGGTACTTTAGCTCAGCGTCAAAGCGATGGTGAGAGCCACAAGACCATCTTAGCTTTTTTAGACAACATGCCTCAGGACAGCGTGAAGGTTTTTGATATCAACCTGCGCCAAAACTTTTTTGATAAAGAAGTCATCACTGCTGGCATGAAGCGCTGCACCGTATTCAAGTGCAATGACGAAGAGCTCCCTGTGGTATGCAAGCTCTTAGGCTACGACAACTTAAATCAAGAGCAGTTCTACGAGCAGGTATTAGTGAAGGACTTTGGCATCAAGCAATTGGTCTACACCTGCGGTGAGCATGGCTCTGACATCTTTTATTTTGGTCAGCACTCTTACGTGCCAACTCCAAAGGTTGATGTGGTGGACACTGTGGGTGCTGGTGATTCCTTTACCGCTACCTTTATCGGCTTAACCGTCCAAGGCGTTGATTTCAAGGTGGCCCACCAGACTGCCGCTGATGTTGCTGCTTACGTCTGCACACAAAATGGTGCTATGCCTGTGCTCAATGCCGAGCTTAAAGAGCATGTGCAAGGCTTAGTGGCCGCAGCTGCCAAGGCTTAAGCCTAGGTCTGAGCCTAAGCCATAGCATAGCCTAACAACAGGCTCGTCTTATCTGCAAAAACCAAAATAGCAGAGGACAAAACCACCAACGCCCCGTGCTGTAAACCCTATTGAGGGCACACAACACGGGGCGTGGTATTTTTAGCGGCTAAAAGAGAGTGGCTACAGGTCAAGCCTACTTGGCTTGAGGCTGCCACACCTCATCAGGGTTGATGACGTGGTCGCAGTCAAAAGCACCGTCAAAGACCTTTACAGCGGCCATCTTAGCGTTATGTACACCCTGCATACCAATCACAGTGTCCTCAAACACCAAGCAGTCATCGATCTTACCTTGGAGCTTCTCTGCAGCAAGTAAGTAGATGTCTGGGTTTGGTTTGCCACGAGTGACCATATCACCAGTGACCAAGGCGTCGATATAAGGCAAGAGAGAGTTCTTGCCTAACAGGAATTGGGCTTCTTCTTGATGTGAAGAGGTAGCAATAGCGATACGCTTGCCGCTAGCCTTGAGCTCCTTTAAGAGATCGCAAATCATTGGGAAAGGCTCAGCGCGCATCATATAGACGTCACGATAGAGCTCAGTTTTACGAGCACTCATAGCCACAGGATCGGCATCGGAGTTAAAGCGACGGCAGATATCACGTGAGATCTCAATGGTTGGCATGCCACCGTAGCTCCATAAAAGCTCGGTAGATAAGCGAGGAATGCCAAACTCACCTACCATTTGATTCCACGACTCGTGGTGCCAGATCTCTGAGTTCATCAGAGTGCCATCCATATCGAAGATGAAGTTGGAGTAGAGTTGAATCTGCGCGCGCAGTTGCTCAGTGTTTGGCATAGCCAATTCCTACAAAAAGGGTGACAAAGAAAAAAACAGCCAAAAGAAAAAATAAAGCAGACTTTAGCAGCCTTTAGCAGCAACCACAGCCACAGGATCCGTCGTGCTTACCACAAGAGCAGCTATCGCCATCGGAACCTTTAGTTGCGGACTCAGAGTCT
Source organism: uncultured Anaerobiospirillum sp. (assembly GCA_944393075.1). Classification (GTDB taxonomy): domain Bacteria; phylum Pseudomonadota; class Gammaproteobacteria; order Enterobacterales; family Succinivibrionaceae; genus Anaerobiospirillum. The sequence continues at coordinate 4,276 of CALXYZ010000201.1, forward strand.
GCGGTAGCAGCATCCTTGTGGGCTTGGAGATTGCGGCGGTGCTCTTCTAACAAGGCACTATCATCGTCCCAATCTAATGGGTTGACCTCAACTAAGTTGCGGTTTTCATCACGCATCACCACACGGGCGATTTGGGCATTTAAGATCAGACGTTGGCACATAGCGCATGGGCTGATGTGCTTCGATGGCTTGTTGGTGGCAGCATCGGTGCCGGAGAGGTAGAGGGTACCATCAATGATGTCGAGTGGGTTGCCGTTGATAATGGCGTTTGCCTCGGCGTGTACCGAGCGGCAGAGCTCGTAGTGGGTACCTGGCTTGATCTTCAGCTCGTCACGCAGACAGGAATTGAGGTCGCAGCAGTTGACGCGATGGCGTGGAGCACCATTGTAGCCGGTGGAGACGATACGGCCATCTTTAGAGACAATCACAGCACCATAGCGGCGGCGCAAACAGGTCGAGCGCATCGACACTGATTCAGCAATTTCCATAAAGGACTCGTCTTTAGAAGGACGCACATATTGCGTTGTGCTCATATCGCTATCTCCACGAAAAGAAAAACCAAAAAGAAAAGCCTCAGTGGGCCACAATGGCCTGCTATTTTACGGCAGCAACATCCTTTTGTCACAAGCCCAAACTTTTTCTGAAAGATTATCTCAAAGCCAGTGCGCCGGCCTATCGCAGTTTGGAGAAAAGAGGCAGATCACTGAGGTCGTCCTCAATTTCGTCCTCGCTTTCATTGTCGTTAGCGCTAACAGCCGCTGGAACTGAAGTAATGGCAATAGTGGAGTTAGGGGAGGTATGGGCAGTAGTTGGTTGTGCGCTGGCCTTTAGCTGGGTGGTGCCCATAGGCGCAACAGGCGCAAGCTCGAAGTCAGCATCGTCAGTAGCATCAGGTATGAGTAGGTCGATTTTGGGAATCTGCCATAGTTGCTGTGCCGCATTTGTGACCACATCTTGTGGCTGCAAGGTACTTAGCAGCATCGGGGAAGTCGGATCATGCAGGCGGTAATTACGGCGTGCAATCTGTGGGTCTTGGTTTGCATAGCAGTACATGCAGCCGTTGAGGCAGCTGTCGTAAGCACCGATATCACGGCTCTCAACGCAGTGGCAGTGCTCACGCATGCCTTTGTGCTTGCGTGGCTTAAAGTCGATGTGATTGGCTTTACCGAGTGCATCTAAAGTGATGCAGCCAGAATGCGCAATGCCAAAAGCGCTGTAATCGGTGTCGTCGGCACAGGTTTGCACCCGTAATTGGAACTGCTGCCCAATTGACCCAAATGCGGATGCTAAGAAAGCTCTGTCTTCAGGGCTGACCTCACGCAGCTCAGGCATATTCACCAACAACTTTTTGTAGAGCTGCACAAAGCTGAAGACACAGCTGCTAACGTAGGGTGCAACCTGCTCAGCGATATAGGCAAAAGTCTGCACCATGCGCTCACGCGTGTAGTGGCCGTAGACCATGACAGGATCGTAGCGCCACACTAAGCGCTCTTTGCCGACCAGAGAGGAAAGCTCTTTGAGCGTGGCAATGCTCTTATCGATAGATGGTACACCTAGTTCGATGTCGCGGCCGTATGCAGTAATCGTGTAGAAGAAGTAGGTGGCAAAGCGGTTAGTGATCTCATGGAGCCGCGGCAGAATAGGGGCGTAGTTCTTGGAGCAAAAGACCACCGCATCCACCTTGTCAGGAGTGAGCTCGTAGCGCGTGACTTGCTGCGGGTAGAAGGGATTGCGCACTAGCACGTAACCCTCAGCAAAGCGGCGCAGCAGCCAGTCGCTAAAGTACTGCACGGTGTCGGTTCGGCCGCCGGTGTTAATGATCATTGGCTCTCCTGATTTTCTTCTTTTGGTCGCCACAAGATCTCTGATCTTATCGCGATTCAGCTCCTTAGATAAGGGCTACCACAGGATACTGCGCTGCTTACTGATGAATGGGCTAAGGAACAGTACCGAATTAAAACCTCTAGTTAGCATAGGCTAACTACAGCTAATGTTATACATTGTTACTGATAACTAACCGGTTTTATTTCGGTACTGTTCCTAAGTAGGCTGCATGAAAGCCTACAAGAGGCTTAGGTATTACCCCATGCTCAACTACGATTTTGTCAGCCCCCCTGTCGTGATTAAATGTGATAGAATGAAACTAGAGGGAACCTCTATAATTTACCACACCGCATCAGACAAGGCTAAGAAGCAATAGCCTTGATCATGCACAATTGAGACTTTATGAGGCTTAAGCGATGCATATTGTGTAAGGCAGTTGCCAAGAAAATGTAGAGTCGAACGCGGGCGCTACCTTATGAACATGGGCTCTCTTCAAAGTCACAAAGTTTTGCTGAAATATGGTGGGCTATATCTGGTAATGCATGGTTCATGACTTAAAGATGGAGGAAAACACGCATTAACGACTAAGTTTGGTTCTTATTTTGTCTTGGTTGGTGAATGGGGATTAGCGCATGGCTCGCAGCAAAAAACCAAAAAGGGCAATAGC
>CALXYZ010000202.1 GCA_944393075.1 uncultured Anaerobiospirillum sp.
CAGATGGAGGTTGCAAATCAAGGTGTAGAATCTTTGGAAGCAATTTGACCAACTGTGACAAGCGACCGTACAGTAGGTATTTTTTGGAGCCGGTATGTACCTTGAGTATTTTGGTTTAGATGACTACCCCTTTGATGGATTGCCCGATCGCCGCTTCTACTATGTGGGTGGCTCTCAACACCAATCTCTAGGTCTTTTGACCACTGCGCTTTCGCGTAGTGGCAGTATCTGCGTGCTCTCGGGGGCCTCAGGTGTCGGTAAGACTACCCTCGTGCGCATGTTAATGCGCTCGCTGCCTCGTCGTATGCGCATCATCTCTATCGATGATCCCCGTCTTAACCCACACATGCTCCTTGCCACCATTCTGCGTGCCTCAGGAGTGGTTGCCACCTCCTTAGAGTCGATTGCCGAGCTCACGCTCAAGCTGCGTCAGATGCTCGAAAAGTCCATCGCCATGGGTATTATCACCACTGTGATCTGCGATGAGGCTCAAGGCTTAAGCGACGAGGTGTTAGAGCAAATCCGCCTGATCTCCAATATCGAAGGCGAGGCTGGTAAGATGATCAACTTCCTGCTCGTAGGTCAGGAAGATTTGATTGCGCACATCAATCAGCATAAGCACGACATGCTTAAAAACCGCATCAAGATCTTTGCGGTTATCCCGCGCCTCAAAGAGGAAGAAGTCGGTGCTTATCTTACCTATCGTTTGCAACAGGTATCTTGCGTCAAACCAATCTTCACCAACCGCGCTATAGCGGTGATCACCAAAAAGAGTGGTGGAGTGCCACGTCTTATCAATGCGATCGCTGATATGTGCTTGACCTTGGCCTGTGAGCGTAAGAAAAAGCAAGTCAACTCTTTCCTTGCCAAAAAGGCAGCTTATATCGCTCGTCACAACAAGGTCGGCGTCAAAGACCTGATTAGCAACTACTTCAAAGAGATCTTTTCTTTGTCGCTCTATGAGCGCATTGGTCTTATCATTGCTGCTGGTGTTTGTGCGGGGGCTGCTTTTTATGGCGCTTTGTATTTAATGCGCCAGTACTATCCGCTCAACACTGTCGAAGAGTCTTTAATCACAGATACACAGCTACAAGAGCGCTACAGTGATGTCGCCTCCTATCTCTTCCAAGGCCGTAATGCTGCAAGCCGTGAGCTCTTTTTCTTCAACCGTGCTATTTCGCAAGCTTACTTTAAGAGTGATGCTTTTGAGACCTTACTTAAGGTGCATGGGTATCGCTTAGCACTTAAGAGCCATGCACGTGCAGCTACTGGCTCAGGTGCTGATTCAAGCAGTGCAGCGTTAGCTGCTAGCGATGCGGTGATCACCGATGAGCTGTTAGAGCGTGTCTCTTTGCAGAGTATGGGGCAGGAGGGTGATTTTGCTGAGGCTATTTCCTATAACACCCCTGTACTCATCGGTATGGTGGATGATAACCTCACACCTTTCTACTGCGTGCTCTACCGTTTAAGTGATGATGTGGCGCACCTCATCATTGGCAACTATATGTTTGCCGTGAAGCTTGATTACGTGAAAGAGCGTTATTTAGGTTCCTACACCATCTTCCACCCTTATATCGGTGATATTGCTGACTTAAGTTCCCCAAAGACTGATACCCGTAAGGCAATGGAGAACAAGCTGCGTCCATATTTAGAGCAATATCGTCAGCATGCCTTAGAGAGCACTAATCGTGAAGCTAATATCGCTTTAGAGAGGTATGATCATCAGCAACAAGTGGTAGCTCAGGTTAGGCAGCAAGTGCGTCAAGACCTCTTAGCCACCATCCCAACGGATAATCGTTCCGACGCTGAGATTGAGCAGATGTTAGATGAGCGTTTTAGTGAGGCTCTAGATAAGTCAGATGCCTATGCAGAGGCTATACGCGCTTTAGGTGACTATGAGCAGGTAAGCTCACGTTTAGAGCGTAAAGCCGACGACATCAGAACTATCTCTCTCAAGCTCGATGATGGCTATGAGCGTGCAATGAGTCTCTTTTTAGAAGACCAAGGACTCACCGCTGTCAGTGATAAGGCTATAGCTATCCTGACCTTGATGTTCTCCGATGGTCCACGCCTCATCGATGTCATGAGCAATTCTGCCCTCGACTCGGCAGTAGAGATGCCGGCTGACGGCAAGGCTGCCGCTGTGGGCGCTGCTGCTGCCGCTGCCGGCGCTGCCGGCGCAGGTGCTCAGGGCTAAGGATGGCAGGAAGGAATATGGAGGTAGTACATCATGATCTCCAAAGAGGATAGAAAAGCGGCGCTCTATGAGCTCTCCTTTAATCGCTGGAAAGCGTTACGGCTCTTTTCCTTTTGCTTTGCCTCGTTCTTTGTGGGGCTCACTGCCCTGTATTGGACACTTGATTACAAGTATGAGCAGCGCCTAGAAGAAGCCAAAAGCTATCTACTCACACAAATGGATATCCTTGAAGCTCACTATCAGGTGCGTCCTGTATCTGACCTCTATAACTCGGTAGTTGCGTTTGAGGGAAAGGCCGATTTTGATGACATCAAAGTCATCTCAATTGAGAGTGATGTCACCAACCCTGTGGATGAAGATCTTTACCTTGAGCCTATTCATGGTCAAAAGCGTGTCTTAGCTCCAGGTGTCTACGAGATCCGCTTCGGTACAGCAAAAGAGCTGCAATTAACTCCAAGCCCAAGCCCAAGCCAAGGCCAAGCTGCTGCTGCTGCCGCGCAGTCATAACTTTGGCCTTATAGCTGTTGCGCTCTTAGCGCTAGGATGACGTGCTAGGCTGTAGTGCTTCGGCGGTGGTGAGATGTACTGAGAGGTGAGGTGCGGGCGCTGGGACAGTGCCTCCATAATATGATGGCGTGGTGCTCTGCGCTTTAAGGCCTAAATTCAGAGTGCCGAGGGCGCCAAAAACAAGCCACCCCGCTTTTCTGGTGGAGACATCTCTCAAGTAAAGCGGGGTGGTGTGGCAAGCAAGCTTGCTTGCGCTGAGATGATTAGTAGCGATCACGACGTTGCTTGCGCGATGGGCGTGGGATAAAGACAAAGATCACACCGGCAACAGCACCGCATAGGGCAATGATGGCGCCTTGCATCCACCAACGCATCTGCATATCTAAGTCTTTAGTCTCTAAGCTCTCAGAGGCTTCACGATAAAGGGTATCTAACTCTTGAATGCTTGCTTCCTTTTCGGTAACCGAGGTCTTGAGTTCAGTATTCTCACGAGTTAATTGCTCTAACTGCTCCTTAACAGTTTTCAGCTCACGAGCTAACTCGTTGTCATAGTTGTCTAAGCGGTATTGTAAGTCGGCAATGCGCTTGATGAGCTCGTTGGCTAAAGGCTCACCGCAGATATCAGGTTGCAGCGAATCTAATGGCATCCAGAATGATTGACCATCAGCTCCCTCAAGCTGGGCATAACGACCATTGTCAGAGTAGCGCTTGAAAGTCATGCGCTCACCAATTTGACGGGAGCCGGTGACACGATAACCTTCGCTTGGGCCAGAGCGTGTCCATATCTTGTTCTTATCAGAGACGTACACTGGGCCGCCAACGTAGTAGCCATTTTTATCTGGCTTTGGTGCAGGGGTTGCAGTCTTAGTAGTGTTGGTGGCAGCAGCCTGAGTCTGAGCCTGAGCCTGATCTGGGGCAGCAGAGGCAGCAGAAGCAGCAGGAACTTCCTCAGCAGCATGGGCTGAGAACGATAACAAGACCGGAGCTAGTAACAAGGCACAAAGGATGGTGCGCATACGGCTCCATAAACCCGAAACGGGCGCAATAAAAGGCGTTAATGCCTGCATAGGATCCTCAACAAATAGCTCTGTGAGCAAGAGGTCTAAACCAAAAAACACAAACTCATTTAGCTGCCGCTATGTTCCTCCTAATCTGAGGACATGAAGCAGTGGTAGTGAGTACCATGGCGCAGCTTGTGGGCACCAAGCAAAGCATGGCGTATCAAACGGGCACATCTTATCACAATTCCCATGTGGACGCGGTCGCGCTCGTCAGTAGTGTCAGTTAGTGGCGCTAGTTTGCTGTGGGCACTGCGCCTATGTGCCTATGCGCCTATGCGCCTATGTGCCTAGTATGGCGTATAGGGCATGGTGCACACTGTTGCGCTACATGCCGTCACCGCCTACAATGGCTTTATTTCGGTATGTTTAGCGAAAAGGAGGAGTGGTTGATGCTCTCCATGCCCAAATATCCTTATGACATTTTCCCTAATCCTGAGCATTTGCCACAGCTGCCTGAAGAGCTGTTGCGTGACGGTAACAACTACTACGAGCGCTTAAAGCAGCGTGCTAGTCCTGAGGATATGGCCGAGTTTGAACGCTATCCTGAGCTGATGTATGTGCTCTCGATGTCAGACTTTGTGGCCAAAACCATGATTCAATACCCTGCCGAGTGTGCGGCCTTGTTTCGTCAAGGTGCCATTGACAGCAGCTACTTTTCCTTAGATGCGTCTGATGTGATAGCAGCGCGTATTGTTGCTGGTTTGAGTGACATGGAGCTCAAAAAGCGACTACGTGTGTTGCGTCGTGTGCGTATGGTGATCATCGCTTGGCGTGATCTCACTGGTCGCTCTGACATCGAAGAGGTCTTTGTCTCACTTTCCAACCTCGCCGAAGGCATTGTGGAGCGCACTGTGGATGTGGTGCGTGCTGGTATGCAAAGTGTCTTTGGTAATGCTTTTGATGATAAGGGGGCAGAGATGCCGCTGCTCATCTTAGGCATGGGCAAGTTAGGTGGTGGTGAGCTCAACTTCTCTTCAGATATCGATCTTTTGTGCTGCTATCCCTATGAAGGCCAAACCCAAGGCGGTAGCCGTAGTATCTCGCACCAAGAGTACTTCACTAAGGTCGTACAACGCCTCTCTAATCTGCTGTCAGAGACTACAGCTGATTCCTTCTGCTATCGCATTGATTTGCGTTTGCGCCCATTTGGTGACGCGGGTCCACTCGTGTCTTCTTTTGATGCTCTGTCTTCTTACTATGAGACGCAAGGTCGTACTTGGGAGCGCTATGCTTTAGTTAAGGCCAAACTTATTGGTGATTACCACAAGTGGGGTTCCTATGGTGCTGAGCTTATTGAGCTCTTACGTCCTTTTGTCTATCGCCGCTACCTTGATTATGGTGCTATTGAGTCTTTACGTAAGATCAAGCACATGATCGAAGCTGAGGTGCGACGCCGCAATCTCGTGGACAATTTTAAGCTTGGCTCTGGCGGAATTCGCGAGATCGAGTTCATTGCGCAAGTGTTTGAGTTGATGCGCGGTGGTCGTATCCAAGAGTTAGTGGAGCGCTCGCTGCGTAAGACGCTGCGTAATATCAGCAAACTGCAGCTTCTCCCTGAGGATGTGTGTCAGCGCTTAGATGAGTGCTATATCTACCTGCGCCGCTTAGAGAATATCACACAGATGCTCGCCGACAAGCAAACGCAAAGCTTGCCTAACAACGATAAGGACAAGATGCGTGTTGCGATCGGTATGAACAAACAGAGTTTTGACGAGCTCAAAGCCGAGTTGGATCACATCCGCACGCAGGTGCATCAGGAGTTTGTCTCGGTGATGCGTGATGATCCCCAAAGCGACAGCCAAAGCACCGAAAACGTCGAACTGTGGGAGAGCTCTCTGAGTGCTGAAGAGTTAGCCTCCATCTTAGAGCCTTTGATGGCAGATGATGACAGCGAAAGCACCAGCACCAGCACTAGCACTAGCACCTCAGCCTCCACCTCTTCCTCTGCTAGTGGCGCAGGTGACGCCTCTAATGCAGCTGCCACAACAGCTACTGCTAATACTGCTAGCAATGCTTCTGCAGGAACTGCTGCTACGGCCTCTTCAACCACTACGACAACAAGTATTAATGCTTCTCTATCTCATGGTGGCACCATTAGTCACACCGCTGGCTTTGCGTCAGTGGCGGCTGCCGCACGTGCGGCACGCTATGCGGCCGCTGCACAGCAAGCAGCCCAAGCTGCCGCTAAAAAGGCTCAGGCTGAGGAGGCGCAAAAGGTTGCGCAAGTAGCCGCTATAGCTGGTAATAGCACTGCCAATGGCGCTGCTAATACTTCTGCTTCTGCTGCTGCTTCTTCTGCAAACAATAACAACAGTGCAGGTGGTGGTAGCAATCATGCTCAGGCTCTAGCCTTAGCACAGTCGATCATTCAGCTGCACCATACTCTAGGTCGAATGCCTGTAGGCCCAATTGGCCGTGAGACCTTAGTCAAGCTGATGCCAAAGCTGATTCGAGCTGTGGCTAAGTATAAGAACGCAAGCTCACTCTTTAATAAGGTTGCGTTGCTGCTAGAAAAGGTGGCGCTGCGAACCACTTACTTACAGCTGCTTTTAGAAAACGACAGCACCCGCACTAAGCTCTTGTCCTTACTTGATGGTAATGACTTTGCGGGGGCCTTGATTTGTGCCCATCCAATTTTGCTAGATGAGCTGATTGCTCCACGCTACTTCACAGTACCACCTCGTCCAGAGGAGTACTTGTCGTGGCTTAACGAGCGCTTGTTGCGCATTGAGCCTGATGACCTCGAAGAGCAGATGGAAGAGCTGCGCCTGTTTAAGAAGATCATGGTGCTGCGCATCGCCATGTCTGATCAAAGCCAGAGTTTACCTCTGATGAAGATCTCTGACTCCTTAACGTGGCTTGCTGAAGCGCTGCTGCGTGAGCTTGCTATGCTTGCTTGGCGTCATACGGTGCAGAAGTATGGTGCGCCACAAGATCGTGATATCACTGACCCAGGATTTGCTATCATCGGCTACGGTAAGCTAGGAGGCATTGAACT
>CALXYZ010000203.1 GCA_944393075.1 uncultured Anaerobiospirillum sp.
TTTGAACCCCCGAGACCCGAAAGGGGTCTGCCGCATTTCGAGTGCGGTGCATTCAACCGCTCTGCCATCTTTCCGTGCGCTCTATTATAGGTAAAAAGCCCCCTAAAGCAAGCCCCTGTGGGCACTTTTTTTCATAAAAAGAGCAACACAAGGGCGAAATCAGCATAAATAAGCCAAAAAGCTTACTTCTTCTTCTTCTTGCGATTAGCTTTACGGGCAGCAGCTTGAGCCTTTTTGGCCTTTTTCTTGGCGGCCTGCTTTCTCTTTGCGCCCAACATTTCCCTTTGGATCTGAGCATTCACGCGATCAAAGGTATCAAGGTCGATTCGCTCTACCTCGCTAGGATCGATGTTTTCGAGATATTTGGCAATCTGGGCGCGATCGACTTCAGAAAGACCTAGCTGATCACCGTAGAACTTAATCGCAGCGACGTTTCTTTCGCCAATTCTGTCGATAAGCTCATCATCATCATAAACAACATCTAAAGCTGCAGCTCTTGCCTCAGCATTAAGACGCTCCTGATCTAAGTTCTCATCAGTCATACCGATCTCCTCTGCAAAAAGCAATTTTAGTGAGCTCTCATCTTAACATGCACCCCCCAAAAAAGCAGCCAGCCCCACAAGTATTACCTGAAGGTCTGGCTGCTTCTTAAAGCCTAAGAGCTAAGACTGTTCGTCTTACTTGGCAGCAGGCTTAGCTGCGTCCTTAGCGGCATCCTGAGGAGCAGTCTGAGAGGCGGCCTTGGCGGCATCCTGAGTTGCAGAAGCTTGAGCCTTCTCGGCAGCTTCCTCTTCAACAGGAGCGGTAACTAAGGCTTCGTTGTTAGTGCGCACAGTGGTACCAAAGACCTGCGAGCGCATCTGGGCATCTGCCACGCTGCTATCAACGTTAGAGCCTGCCACGATCTGAGCTAAGGCACGCTCTTGCATGGCCACAGCCACATAGCGGTTAGCTAAATCACGTAAGCCTTGAAGGAAGCCTAAGTACATCTCAGCAGAGTGCATCGACACGTGCTGACGACCAATGATGTTCACCAACTCTACCTGAGAACGATCGATATCGCGGTTGAGCTTCTTGGCGTGCTTCACCATGGTCTCGACGTTTTCTGCGGTTGGGTCACCGGCAATAGCATGCAGATCCTGCGAAATTAAGTGCAGACGCTGCATGATCTCAAGGAGGCTAGACTGCATCTCACCTTGGAAGATGGTGTGACGGTTGGCCACGTGGTTGACAGCACGCTCAGTCATAAAGCGAATAGCTTTAGATGCCTCACGCATGTTGGAGAAGGTGAGGTAGAAGAAGTGCTTAGCATCAACCGTAACGCCCGTAGAGGACACTGTTGGCCTATCCAAAGCCAAGGTGTAGTACTCCGAGCGCACTCTTGAGACCTCATCTTCGATGTTGGAGGCCTTGTTGAAGTCACGGCGTAACTTGAACTCGTTGTCGTTGAAGAAGTTGATCATCACACGATCGACCACTTCAAGCTGCTTGTCAAAGTACACAGGGACGGCCTTAGAGATCGAAGCCAAGATCTTAGCGTTGTCGTCCTTAGCCTCAATAACCATGGTGGTGGTCTCAGAGGTCTTGGTCTTCGTGAAGTTGGTACGGACAATGATCACGATGACGATGGCCATCATGATGAAAATCGACACATAACCAGTGTAGAAGAACAGTAAGGCGACTAAAGCTGCCGACAAGAAAGCGGACATGGCGGTTAAGAACCAACCGGCGATCACGGTGATCACACCAGAGATACGGTAAACCGCACTCTCACGGCTCCAAGCACCATCGGCAAAAGAAGTACCCATGGCCACCATGAAGGTCACATAGGTGGTAGATAAAGGCAGCTTTAAGGAGGTAGCCGAGGCAATTAAGATCGAAGCTAACACCAGGTTGACCGAAGCACGCACATAGTCGAATGGCAGTGGCACTTCGCCCTTAACTACTGGGGCTTTCACGTAACGGCGGGCAATGAAAGCAGCCAAGATCATTGGCATGAATTGGCGGGTAGCACGAGCCACACCTAAACCAAAACGAGTAACCACACGACCTGGGGTGGAAGCACCGAATTGCTCGTGCTCACCGTGGGTGGAACTAGAAAGGTTAATCGAGGTTTGGATCACGCGGCGAGCTTTCTTAGAAGTCCACAGCGTCACCACCATGACTAAACCAGAGAGCAGTAAGAAGATGGTTGGAGTCTTCAAGTTATCGTTGAGCGAGCCCATGGTCATTGCATGAGGATCCGCAAAGCCGCTACCAGCCCAAGTTAAGTAGGAATCTAAGGCAGCTAAAGGCACACCAACGAAATTCACCAAGTCGTTACCGGCAAAGGAGAATGCTAAAGCAAAAGTACCGGCTAAGATGATGATTCTAAAGACGTTGACTTTGATGAGTACCAAGACCTGGCTGATAACAGACAGGGAGATGAAGAGAACCCATAAGATGGTATTGGTGTGCTCTTCGATAAAGGCGATGTACTCAGGCTTCATGAAAGAAGCACCCTTAGCCCCCTTCATCACTAAGAAGTAGATGATGGAAGTTAAGGAGAAGCCGCAGAAAACACCACCTAAGTAGCGGTAGGAATTCTTGAAGTTAAACGAGAATAACAAGCGCAACACAAACTGCACGATAGCGCCCGAGAAGAAGGCTACTACCACCGACACTAAGATAGCCGACACGATGGTGGCGGCACGATCGGTCTTGATGAAATCAAAGATCATCGACAAGGACTCACCGGAGACATGCAGCTTGAAAGCTGCAGCACAAACGGCGGCACCTAAAAGCTCAAAGATGATCGATACTGTAGTTGAGGTAGGTAAACCTAAGGAGTTGAAGACGTTCAGCAGGAGCACGTCGGTAATCATCACCGCACAGAACACCAGCATCACATCGTAAAAGGTGAAGAGCTCAGGATGGAACATGCCAGAGCGCGCCACCTCCATCATACCCGAGGAGAAAGTAGCACCAATCAGCACGCCCAACGAGGCCACCACCAATACTACCTGCAATGGAGCAATACGACAGCCCACAGCCGAGTTGAGGAAGTTGACGGCGTCATTAGACACACCAACGAACAGATCAATACATGCTAGGAGCAGCAAGAAGCCCACTAGAATGACAAAAGTTGTTTCAATCATAGTTCTTTCAGTCTTGAAGACGCTGCTCAGCCGCCCGACACCAAATACATAACGCTATGAGCTTATCTCTCCTATCTGCGACACAACTGGCACCACCTAACCACAACAATAAAAACACACCACCCAGCAATTCCCATCACGACCTAAGTCCTAACAATCCACTACCAACAATCAAGTTCAGTCACAACAAGTTAGGTCACAACAGATACAGATACAGACGCAGTTCTAGACCACGTTACTGTTACTCCATACTTAATCTGACCACACTCTTATGTTTAGTAATGTTTTGCCTATAGACCCAAGATATGACACGGCAGGGTAGGAGCAACTGGCATATAAAGGCAATCTCTTCACTGCTCCTTCCATCTCGTTAAACGAGACCGAGAACAGCTACAAGCGCACCTCATCACACACCACTTGCCTTTGTTCTTTTAGATAGTACGTAAGTTAGAAATAAGGGAAACACCCAAAGCCTAAAACGGGAAGCGCATATTGCACCCATGCGGTAGCACCACACTACTCCACAACATGCTATGCACTCATGCCCCCGCATGACTTGATGCTAAGCAGGCAACAGCCTGATACGTCTGAGCTCAAACACAGCTACACCTCGCTCCGACACCAAATAAACACTAGCTTGGAGATTAATATGCCGCGTTGAACACCAACGCAAGAGCAATCGCTTCTTTATAGAGCAATCAGCGCGAATTTTACCACGCTATACATAAATTGGTCGCAAGATTAGCAAAACTACGTTAAATCTTTGTTAAGTAAACAGATTTTTTGCAGATGTCGGTAAAAATGACTTTGCGCTCTGATTTTAAGAGGCCTTCTCCCACCACGAATCCAGCGTTGACAGCGCCCGCCCCTCAAAATTCAGCACACACAGTTCACCTTGCGCAGCAGAACATCTGGAGCAAGTGCTACGACAACCACCAACAAAGTGGTAGCCACAGCACCTAGTAGTAAAAAACGCTGTGTCAGCTATGCTTTGGCTTTTGCTGCGTATTTGCGCGGCATTTGCGCAGCATTTGTGTGGCTTTTGCCAAAATGGTTTGACACCTAGTGGCTTTTTGCCTACATTATAGCCACCGCGCAAGGTAGCAAATGCCACCAAACGGCATAAAATCAAGCTTTTGCCACTAAATAAGGCCAGAAAAAAACGCAGATTTAACCTGCTCTTGATGGCACAGACAAAAGCAGCTGCTATAGTGCGCGCGGGCGTGGCGCCAAACAGCCTTGTCTTTAAGCTTAGTCTTGGGCTATAGCTTGAGCTTGAACTTAAGCTTGGCTTGTGGGTTTGCCACTGTCGTTTCACTAAACGTTAGTACCGTCTCCAAACGCGCAATGAGGTAAAGATGCTGCTTGCTGTTAGCTCTTTGCCGTTAATGCTTGCGTCTTTAGCTAGACAAGATCACCAGTACAGACCAAAGCCTACAGGCTCTTGTATCCGTACAAAGCATGCATAAGGATCTGTAGCACTGCTCAGGAGGTATGAAGAGAAATGTGCCGTTAATGCGAGTCTTAGATCGTGCCCACATCCTATATCTACCGATAGGACTAGCCATCTCAGATACTCCTACCTTTGCGCTTTTCTTTTTCCTACCCATCGTGAGACTCTGCTCCACGAGCTAACACCAATTACAGCTGCTCACAGAAAAAGCATGTACTACAGCTACTCAAGTGATCGCACCCCCTACCTAAAGATGCATCAAAGCTAAGTCTCTCTAAGCCCAAAAGTCAGTTGGTTAAGCTTAGGTTTAGACATAGCATTGCTTGTTTTGCGTCTCCGCCACAGCCACTGCTCTAGCGGTGTTTGTGGCAGAAGCGTCAAACAAGAGCATATAACTACACGCGATATTGCGGCGGCACTGTGCCCGATAACAAGTACCTTGCTACAAAAGCAATGCAGCCTTAGCAGCCTTAGCAGCCTTATGACACAGCCAAGTAGCTAAGCTGTCTAGCCTCTATGCTGCCCTACTGCTTTTTTGCAAGCTACGGCCTTGTCAGTACAGGAGCTTTTGATGATTACAGCTTGCCAACTCTACGACGATAACAGCCTCTCTCTAGTCAACGTCAAAGCTGGAGATGCCTTACCACCTGATGTGATTTGGCTTGATGTGCATCAACCCACGCAAGAAGAAAGTGACTGGTTAGAGCGATTGTTCGTGGAAGACGTGCCTGATGAAGACGAGATGGACGACTTAGAGTCATCCTCGCGTTTTAGAATCGGGGCTGACGGTGTGCACATCTTATCGCTGTTTCCACAGCGCCTTGCTAACGACACCCGTGGCGTCAACATGTCCTTTATTATGCGCAAGAATCTACTCATCTCCTTCCGTGAGGACGATGTGTCGATTGTGCGTTTACTGCGCTACCACATCCGTTTTGGTAAAGCTGATGTGCGCTCAGCGCTAGACATTTTGCTCACACTGCAAGACCTAAAAGTCGATCAGCTCTCTGACTTAATCGAGGATGCATATGGCGTTCTGGACGAAACCGCAGATCAGATCTTAGATGACGATCGTGTGGAAGACACACTGCGTGAGCTTGTGCGCCAAGAGGAACTCAACGGCCAGATTCTGCAGGCTCTTTACGATACGCGTCGTGCTCTGCGCTTTATCAACAAGTCGTTTGAGACCACCTTAGATGACCGCCAAGAGCGCACTATTGTTGAGGTACTCAACGATATCGAATCGATTTTGCCGCACACGCAATTTCTTGCCAACAAAATCAACTTCCAGCTAGAGGCCTCCATGGGCTACACCAACCACAAGCAGAACAAGATCATCAAGATCTTTTCGGTGGCTGCGGTAGTGTTCATGCCTCCAACTTGGATTGCAAGTATCTACGGCATGAACTTCACCACCATGCCGGAGCTCAATTGGCAATATGGCTACCCGCTGTCGATCGGCCTCATGGGTCTCTCAGCAAGCCTGACCTACCTCTTCTTCCGCAAGAAGGGCTGGCTCTAAGACTGGCTATAAGCCTTGCTCTAAGAAAAGCTTACTCCTGCCTCTTGCCACCACCCACACCCACAAAGACAACGCTGTGTGGGTGGCTAATCCTTGCGGCTATCATTACCGCGCACGGCAAAAGCTTGCGTCCACTTGCGGCCGCTTGCCGTGTACGGACAGCAACTACCTCCTGCCCTCCTACAGAACAAACGTTTGTCCTACCGAGCTTCTGCACTTTAGCAGCATCACTGACAGCGCTCTAAGCCTCATACAATGGTTCTTTGTGAGCATTATCGTTTACAAAGTCATTTGCACAAATCAACAACAGTTAGGCGACAGTGTACTGCCCCCATATCATGCTGTAGAAACCATTTAACAATTGCCGCGAAATTCCCCATGCGTGAGCGTGGGGATGAAAGCGGCTGTTGTCGCACATTTTGATCATGTATCCTGAAAGTATCAAGCAAGGTGTACAGTAGATTGCTACTATTCGTATAATACGGGCATAAACACGCCGTTTCTGAAGCTATACGTTGTGATCACCAAATGAAAAATAGTGACCAGCTAACGTCGATCTAAAGCCGTACTCAGATTTGTCTTAAATATGCGGGTTTGTTGCGGCAGATGATACGAATAGTGCCATTCAGCCGTTCACCCTATTTGATACT
>CALXYZ010000204.1 GCA_944393075.1 uncultured Anaerobiospirillum sp.
AAAAAGGGGCTTCTTAGGCCTAGAATGTAGTCAATTACAGGCTTCTTGGTAAGGGTACCTTATTTGCACCAGATACCGTATAGCTTCAGAAACGGCGTGTTTATGCCCGTACTATACGAATAGTAGCAATCTACTGTACACCTTGCTTGATACTTTCAGGGCGTAAGCTGCTGGCCTCGGTGTGGCGCGGGTGCCGCGCCGCTAGCGCTGCGTTAGCAGCGCTGGGCGATGTTGAGCATGGCGTTGATGACGCGCTCTTGCTCCTGTGCTGTCATGGTCAGCGGTGGCATCGCATAGAGCAATTTGCCCATCGGACGCAGCCATACCCCATACTGTAAGCACCACTGCATGACCTGCGCAACGTTTGGTTTTTGCTTGAGCTCAATGACCGCAATAGCACCTAACACTCTCACTTGCTTGACCGAGGCAAACTTGGTGGCTGGCAGCAGTCCTTCCTTAAAGCGCTTTTCGATGTCGCGAGCCTTTTGTGGCGCATCGTAGCTTTGCAGATAATCAAGAGATGCTGAGGCGGTGGCACAGGCTAGTGGATTGGCCATAAAGGTAGGTCCATGCATAAAAGCTTGGGTGCCATTGGTCGCTTTTTTGTCGTATTTGCTGTAGTCGGAGACCTGTTCTGCTACTTCTTTGGTTGCTAAGACCGCAGAGAGCGTCATATAGCCACCAGTGAGGGCCTTGCCTAAGAGCATGATGTCTGGGACGATACCAGCGTGCTCGTAGGCAAAGAGCTTTCCGGTACGGCCAAAGCCGGTTGCGATCTCATCGAAGATCAGCAGAGTACCTGACTCTTCGCAGATCTCTCGCAGTTTCTTGAGGTAGGCTGGGTGGTAGAAGTTCATGCCGCCCGCGCCTTGTACCATTGGCTCTACGATAATGGCTGCGCTATTGTAATAGCCTGCGTTGCTCTCATCTTCAAGTTCTTGTAAAGCATCGAGATCTTCTTCACAGAGTACATCTTCTGGATCGGCGTCGATAGATTCTTCGATCTCGTCCTTAGTTAGAGGCTCTTCACCTAAGATCGCACCTGGGTATGGGGTTTTTGGAGCGGATACAAAGACCTGCTCAGGGATAGCCTTGGTATAGGCTCGGTGCATGCCACAAGGGTCGCTTACCGACATGGCATGCAGAGTATCGCCGTGGTAGCCTCCCAGTACTGTGTAGAAGCGATTATGGCCCTCTTGTGCTTGCATTGCCATCTTCATGGCAATCTCTACTGCCACTGAGCCTGAGTCACCGTAGAACACGTAGTCCATGTCAGGCACTAACTTCAGGAGCTTCTTACCGAGCTCAATGGCTGGCTCGTGGGTCAGTCCTGCAAACATCACATGCGAGAGAGTGGCAGCTTGGTCTTGCAATGCCTTGGTGATCTCTGGGACTTGATAGCCGTGAACTGCACACCACCACGAGGACATGGCGTCGATCAGCTCAGTACCGTCATCAAGCACAAGGGTGCGGTCGTGGGCACTCTTGACCTTAAAGGCAGGTAGTGGCTTGATCGCTGAGGTGTATGGGTGCCATAAGTGCTCGTGGTCAAAGCTATCATAGAGGGCTGTGGCGTGCGCCTTATTGTCGGCATCTTGTTGTTTGCCAGCGCTGACGCCTTTAGCAAAGGCTGCAAAGATGGCTTTGATCTCATCGGTGTCGATGTTGTTATATCTCTCGCTATTGCCCATGGAGAGCTCCTTTTCGTTTGGTGTTCTTGCTGTTTTGGCTTGCCCCTGATCTTAGTGTTTGGTGGTTGATGTTCAGGGGCGGGCGCGGTTACGGTGCTGGCTGTGTGGCCTGATGCCACTTAGATGGTGACTTGCATCTGGGGAATAGGTGGCAAGTCGTAGTGGTGAGCGCTAAAGCGAGCACGGTCGGTGGCGATGTCTGATCCTAGGGTGGTCAGCAGATCACCAACAATGGCTGCATTGATGCCGCAGTAGATGGCCTCATTGATCACATCCTCTGAGAGCAGTGCACGGCCGCCAGCAAATCTAAGGTGGGCATCTGGGTTAATGAGCCTAAAGATGCAGACGGTGCGCAGGATCTCTTCTTTGGTTAATGGGGCTTGCTTCTCTAAAGGAGTGCCAGCAATAGGGTGGAGGACATTGATCGGGATCGACTTGATCTCGATGTCTCTTAAAGCACAGGCTAGCTCTAAGCGCTGCTCTTCACTCTCTCCCATGCCGATAATGCCTCCCGAGCACAGATCTAAGCCTGCTTTGCGGGCATCTTTAAGGCAGCGGATCTTGTCTTGCTGGCTGTGGCGGGAGCAGAGGCTTGCAAAGAAGCTTGGAGCCGTCTCTAAGTTGCAGTGGTAGCGTTCAATGCCGTAGCTTTTAAGCTCCACAAGCTCGTCATAGGATAAGAGTCCTAAGGAAGCACAGAGACGGATTGGGACGTTTTGGCGTACCGTATCAATGGTATTAAAAAGAGCCTGTAGCTCCATTTTACTTTGCTTACGGCCACTGGCGACAAATGAAAACATCTCCACGCCTTGTTTATAGCAGTGCTCAGCCTCTTGCGTGCATTGTGAGCCGTCTTTGACTTCATAGCTTTGGGCACCGGTTTGGTAGTAACGAGACTGGGCACACCACTTACAATCCTCGCTGCATTGGCCTGATTTGACGTTGCTAATTGAGCACAGACTTACCTGTGCGCTAGCATACAGTGCAGTGATCTCATGGCAGAGCTCTTTGAGTGTTGGGAGATCTACTGTGTTGATGCAGTGCATAACCTGAGCGGCACTTAGAGCCTGATCTGCGGCGAGAGCCTCTTTGATCTCAGTGACAATGGTGCCGCTGTCTCTGTTTTGGCTGTTCACAGTGGTGTAAGTGGTAGTGATATCGCGTTCTACGTTAGTCGGCATAAACCCTCCTCAGTAAGAAGCACTCATCATAGCACAGCACCTGAAGTGCTACGGCGCGGCACCCTAGCGCTGCACGACTGCACTGCATCTGCTCTAAGATGCAGGGGCTGGCGTGGGTTGAGTAGGGGCAGTGCTTGTGGTTGTGGCTTGCTTTAGCATGGTTTTCTGCTGTGCGGCTGCGGGTGTGGTAAAAGCCTGCGGTGTTTTTGGCGGTGTGATAACATGAGCACAAGGCAGGGCCGTACAAATGCGCGCCTTGTGATTTGTTGAGTTGGTTTTTGGATCTCTGTAGCGCATAAGCTGTCGTCGTTTGTTGGTTGCAGAGGTTATTGGGTCGTCTAAGGTCTAAGGATTGAGCATGCAGTTTTATGAGCGCGTCAAGGCCGAGCTAGAGGAGCGTAAGGCGGTAGGTACCTACCGTGAGCTGCCCTTGGTGTCGTTTAATCAGGACAATATCCTCCTAGATAGCATGCCTTATGTCGACCTCTCAAGTAACGACTACCTGTGCATTGCCCGTGACCCTAAGTTCTTTAAGACTTTCATCAACACCGTCACTGACACTTCTACTACCGACAGTGACTTTGTGGAGCGCCTGCTCTTAAGCTCCATTGGTGCTGGCTCGACTGGCTCACGCTTGCTCACTGGTAATCAGATTCCTTATGCCTATTGTGAAGACCTCCTTGCCTCCCTCTACAACGGCAGCATTGCTTGCGCTGTGGATGTCGCTGACGTGACAGCAGGCCGTCCGCGCAAGGTGCAGCACTTGTCGGTGCAGGAGGCGCAGCGGCAAATGGCTCTGAGTGGGGGCGCTGTTGGTGGTGCAGGTGGTTTAGGTGGCGCAGGTGGCGCAGGTGGCACCGTGGCGGCGGTTGATGAGACCGAGCCGCAGCGCGAGCGTAGCTGTCTGTACCTTAATTCCGGCTTTGAGGCTAATTTGGGCGTGCTCTCGACCTTGTTTGGTAAGGGTGATTTACTCTTAGTCGATAAGCTCTGCCATGCCTCGATTATCGATGGCATGCTCCATGGCAAGGCTAAGGCCTTACGCTATGCGCATAACGATATGGAGCATTTAGCGCGCTTGCTAGAGCAGCATGCTGCCGACTACGACAACGTGGTGATCGTCACCGAGGCTGTGTTTAGCATGGATGGTGACTTCGCTAATCTCAAGGACATAGTCGCTCTCAAGCATCAGTATGCTAATGTGCTCGTCTATGTCGACGAGGCTCATAGCTTCGGTCTTTATGGTGAAGACGGCCTCGGTCTGTGCAAAGAGCTTGAGGTGCTCTCCGATGTCGATTTCCTCATGGGTACCTTTAGCAAGGCTATTGGCTCCCAAGGCGCCTTTTTGCTCTGCTACCCAGAGGTCAAGGAGTACTTGGTGAACTTCATGCGCCCTTTCATCTACACCACGGCGCTGCCTCCGGTAAATATCACCTTTACCATGTACGTCATTGGCCTTTTAAAGACCACAGCCATGCAGTACAAGCGCGAGTATCTGCGCAAGATCTCAGCTTATCTGCACTCCTATTTGCAAGAGCTGGATATTGCGCCGTCTGATAGCCAGATTCAGCCCTTGATTACGGGTGACAGCGATAGAGCTCAGCTCGCCTCTAAGATCTTTAGGCGCTCAGGGCTTTTGGCTATGCCGATCCGTTATCCAACGGTGCCACAGCAGCAGTGTCGTTTGCGCCTTGCTCTCAACTGCAATTTGCGCATCGATGACCTTGACCTGATCGTCAACCTTGTGCGCCGTTATCGCCGCCTTTTTGTGTAGTATTGGAGGCTTTTTTGTTCAGCATGTATGAGGGCTCACATCATACTGATGCGAGCAATAAGAGGGTCTTGCACTGGAGCTTTTTGGGATTCGGCTTTAGTGAGAACTTCGAGTCGCAGTTTTTGCAGGTTTTAGCTTCGGGCTCGGGCTCGGGCTCAGGCTCAGAGGTAGAGTTTGCGCATGATGTCATGACGGCATGCTACTACACCGATGAGTACACATATGGTATGCGTGGTGTGGTTGAGCACGAGCTGCTTGCTATCCATCAGCTGGAAACGGCGTGGGAGATGGCTCAAGACCTAATGGATGGTGAGTTTGAGGGCTTGGAGGTCTATGCGTGGAGCTTCGGAGTCGCCGCTGCCATGAAGACTCTCTCCTATTTCAAACGAACGGGCTATCTTGATGGTATTCAGGTGCGTCTGACAGCAGTTGCTGGTTCGCCATTTTTAGTGGACGACAAGTTAGGCATTCCGTCTAAGGTCTTTGCGCGTACGTTGCGCAAGTTCTCGCGTCAAATGCTCAGCACTTTCGCCGACAATATGCTTGAGGGAGCGACAGCCTCCCCTGATCTGGTAGATCGCATGCGTCAGCTCTATCGTGAGTACTACAGCACGATCGATGATGCCTGTATTGATGGCTTGCAGCTAGAGCTAAAGCTCTTCCCTGAAATCAAGCTCGACCTTGAGGATGAGGACATGGTCAAGATCGATCGCCTCGTCATCGCCGATCATGATGTGATCTTCCCAAAGGCTAACCTTGAGGCTTTTGCTGAGTTCTATAAGGCTAACTACAACCCTGACTTGCAGGTCGATCATCTCAATGACAGCCACTTACCGCTTACCTTTATCCATGAGATGCTAGACCTTAGTAAGGCAAAGGAGTAGTAAGGCTCTTGTTCTCCACTGTTCCTAACTTTGCTTCTCCATGCTAATGATCGCCAGGCCCGCTTCAGAATTGCTCGCAATGACGTCTACTGCTTCCACTCAAGCCCCATTGACATGCCAGACGGTGCCTGCGCCTGCGCCTGCGTCTGCGTCTGAGTCTGCGTCTGAGTCTGTGCTGGTACAGAAATCAGTTCCTGCCAAGCCACAGGTGGACTTTGCGCATCTCCAGCAGCGCTTTAGTGCCGCTGCTTTAACCTACAGCCGTGAGGCAGTAGTGCAGCAGGATATGGGGCAGGTACTGTTAGCGCAATTAGAGCAAAGCGGCGCTTTAGCGCAGCTGAGCTCCGTGGTGCAGGCACAGGGGCGGGCGCTGCGCATTTTAGAGATTGGCTGTGGGCCTGGTAATTTCACGCAGATGCTCTGTGCGCTTTTGCAGGAGCACGGCATCTCCTTACAGCTGTGCCTCAACGATATCAGCGCGGCTATGCTTGCGGTCTGTGTGCAGCAGCTGCGTGCTCCCGTAGCACAATGCATCTGCGGCAATATCCTAGAGCATGCAACTTTAGAGCAAGCACTGCTGTGGGGGCCCTTTGATCTTATTATCAGCAATGCCACCTTTCAGTGGTTTCCTGAACTTGCGCCGGCTCTACAGCAGCTCCAAGCACTATTGTCTGTAGATGGAGTCCTTGCCTATTCGTCCTTTTTAGAGGGAACCTTTGCTGAGCTCTATCAGCTCTTAGGTTATCAGCTCAGCTACGTGCACTTAGAGCAGGTAGAGGCAGCGCTACAGCAAAGTGATCTTTCTCATGTCTATACTCTTGAAGATAGGGTGGTGCGACAGCATTTTGCGCATGCCTATCAGCTCTTTCATCATCTTAAGGCCACGGGCGTCAACGCTTTGAGTGCTGATGTAGTGGGCTTACCTGCAGGACCAAGCGCCGCTTATGTCAAGATGGGAGCAGGGCGTATGCGCGCGCTGATGCGCGAGTATGAGCGCAGCTTTGTGGACGAGAATAGGGGTGGGGTGTATCTGACGTGGCGGCCGTACTTCTGTATCTGCATGGCCACTAAAAAAGCGCGAGCTGTGCGTACAGCACAAATCAGCCTCTAGCCCTTGTTTCACAAGGCTTGTATCAGTGTAAGCCATACTTAGGCCACTCCTTTTAGAGGTATTGGAGCTAGTTTAAACCATTGCTGTAGGGCCTTGGCTGCATTGACACTTAAT
>CALXYZ010000205.1 GCA_944393075.1 uncultured Anaerobiospirillum sp.
ATGGCTATACGCCGCCCTCACAGGTAATGCACTAAATAAGACAAATAAGCCATTTAGCTAATTTGTAGAAGTTCTCATCAATCACAGCCGTAAGGACGAGGACTACAAGTTCTACAGCAAGTCCTATATCG
This sequence comes from uncultured Anaerobiospirillum sp., assembly GCA_944393075.1. GTDB lineage: Bacteria > Pseudomonadota > Gammaproteobacteria > Enterobacterales > Succinivibrionaceae > Anaerobiospirillum. The sequence goes on from CALXYZ010000205.1 coordinate 132, forward strand.
TCGAGAGCAAGGCTGTAACGCCGTTTAACTTCTCGTCAGCAGGTTTAGGTGCACTCAACCTGACCTCGGGTGTGCAGTTCTGGCATGACCGTTTCCGTGATGACTCTACTGTCAACAGCTCGGTGAAAGACGATATCGGTGGCAGCGACCTCATCCACAACCTCACCTCGCTTTACTTGGAAGGTGAATACTTCATCACCGATAGCTGGATTGCTACTGTCGGTGCGCGTTACACCTACTCCAGCACCTTTGGCAGCCACGTCACACCACGCGGCTACTTAGTGTTTAAGGCGACCGACAACCTCACCTTAAAGGGTGGTGTGGCTGCCGGTTACAAAGTGCCATCGGTAAAGGAGCTGCAACGCGGCGTCTACCAGCAAAACAACGCTGGTGCTAACCCAATGTATGGCAACCCAGACCTCAAACCAGAGACTTCGATTAACTACGAACTCTCAGCCATGTATGAGCTGCCACGTGTCGGTACCATCACCTTAACTGGCTTCTTAACTGACTTTGATGACAAGTTAGGCTCGGATGGTTATGCCCTAGGTGAGATTCTGCCAAACGGTGAGATCTGCAACCCATTAGTGAGCAGCGGCAATGCCAAGTGCTCGGTGCGTGCTAACCAAGGTAAGACCCGTGCTCAAGGTATCGAGCTGCTCTTTGGTAGCGTGAAGTACCACAACTTCAGTATCCAAGGCTCCTACACCTACACTGAGCACAAGTACCGCGGTGGCGATGATGACGGCAAGCACGTCAACGCCATTCCAAAGCACAGCATGATGGCCAAGCTCTCCTACGATAAGGACAACTACGGCTTTTTCTTAAAGGGCATTGGCAAGTTCCGCACCCCATACATCGCAACCCGTGGTGGTGCCTCTTTCGATTACTACAAGGACTACTTCTTAGTGGACTTAGGTGCCCACTACAACTTCACCAAGAACTCGCGTCTCAACGTCACCATCAACAACCTCTTTGACTTTGACGCCTACGACGAATTTGACGTGTCGGAGAGCTCGCGCGGCGGTGTGTCTTACGCCTCCTACTACCGCGACTACAACGAGGGCCGGAGCCTGTACATCAAACACACCCTGGACTTCTAATCCCAACCCGCTCAGCCCACCACCTAAGCCGCCCCAAGCAGGCTTGGGTATGCTTGGCGGGGCTGAGCCTAGCCAAGCTAAGCTTGGCTTGGCCAGAACAGGCCTGAGCTGCTCCAGCCTTTATCTGCTGATATGGGCGGGAGCGGCTCAGTGCCATTTGCCATCAGAGCGTGCATGAGCTATGCCTGATGCAAGCTCGAACTGCAATCATGGAGTTTGTATGGAACTTATCAAAGAAATCGTGGACATCGCCATTGTGGCCATCTTAGGCTGTATGGGCTTTTTAGCCATGCTCTTTACCATTGAGCGCATGTTGTTTTTACGCAAAGCCCGCAAGCAGCTGCACCGTTTCTCTAGTGCCACACTCTTAGAGCAAGCCTGCACCAACAACCTCACCACCTTGCACATCATCTACTCCAACGCCCCATACATTGGCCTATTAGGCACTGTGGTTGGCATCATGATCACCTTCTACGACATGGGCCAAGCAAGCAGCATCGACACCGCCCACATCATGACTGGTTTATCGCTGGCTCTCTACGCTACCGCCTTAGGCTTAGTCGTGGCCATCCCAACTCTGATTGCCTACAACGGCCTCAATCGCAAAGTAGCAGTTATCTGCGCTATGTTCTCTGAGCTGCAAGATCAGCAGCAAGCAGAGCAAGCAGAGCAAGCTGAGCAAGCTCCAGCCGTGTTGCACGACGCTCCAGCCGCTACCGCTGAGCCAGCTGCTAACGAAGTAGCTGCTGCCTAATCGAGGTACATAATGAAGTTAATTCCTGAGCGCTCACCCCTCAATTTGGTGCCTTTTATCGACATCATGCTGGTATTGCTGTGTATTGTGTTGTCGGTGTCGAGCTTTATTGCCCAAGGCAAGATCGAGGTAAAGCTACCTGCCTCTACCTCCAAAGCCGCAGCAGAGGATCAAGTATCACTGCTTCTAGAGGTTGATGCTAGTGGTCAGATCTTTGTGGATGGTAAAGAGTGCCCACAAGATGCGCTGCAAGAGACATTAGCCTCTGTGCTCAAAAAAGAAGACCACCTGCAATTACGCTTAGATGAAAAGAGTGAGTTTGCAGTCTTTATCGGCATCATTGATGTACTCAAGGCTCTACAGCATGAGAACTTCTCTATTGCCACCAAGCGCATCTCTTAGCCGAAGCCCTAGCCCTTTGTTATTGGAACTTATCGCCAACACCAGTCTTTCTTTAGCCTATGCTTAACGCCGCTCGCTCTGTCCTTATGCCGCTTTTCTCTAGCTCTGCCCATAAAGCAGATGCTACAGCCTCTGCAGCTGAAGCTGCTAGCGCTGCCGCTAGCGCTGCTGCACCGCTTAAACCATGCACAGCTCAGGCTATGATCATTTCCTTAGCCATCTGTAGCAGTGGCGCTCTAATGTACTGGGCACAAGGACACAACAGTCCTGAGGTTACGACCTTAGACTTAGGCGCCGGCACCATTAGCTTAGAACTGTCGCAATTTAGCAATCAGGCGGACAGCGCTCCTGTAGACGTAGGGACTGAGATCGCCCCTGAACCTGAACCAGAGCCAATTCCTGAACCTGAACCAAAACCAATTCCTGAGCCAGAGGCTGAGCCAGAGGCTGAGCCTACTCCCGAGCCTGAGCCTGAAGTAGTGCCTGAGCCAACTCCAGCGCCAGCACCTGTCGTTAAGCCAGAAAAGAAAAAGCAAGTCGAGCCTGAGCGCGTGCATCATCGTCGTGAGCATCACGAGCCTCGTGAGCACCATAAGCCACACTACCGTGAGCGTGACCATGCGCGCGAACAGCATCCACCACATGAAACTGCCGCCAAAGCTGCAGCCGCCCAAAATGCCAAACCAACACAGCAGCGTGGTGCCTCAGCCCAACTTATGATCTACGGTCGCGATCAGCATCCGGTGCTCTCTAAGATCAAATCGGCTATCGACGCTCACCTTATGTATCCACGCAAAGCCCGTATGATGCGCACTGAGGGTACGGCTGTGGTGCAATTTGTTTACACTGATACTCGTAAGATCAAGAGACTGCGCCTCCTCAAGTCCACTGGTCATAAGGAATTAGACCGAGCTGCACTGCGCAGCATTATGGTGGCGTCTGCGGACTTTCCAGCGGTAGACCGCAGCTTTACCCTGCGCCTACCAATCACCTTTGAGATCAGATAGTGGCAATATAGCGGTATGAAAGGCAGCAAGGCGCAGCTGCCATCTACACGGCTACCAAGGGCATGCGCCAATCCTCGCTCCTGATACTGCAACACCAAAACATTTAGCAATATGCACCAAAACAATGCATTACTGGTCTGTTTTTACGATTTTGACAGTTTCATGCGTATTTGTAATTGACCGGTCTTGGTGCGTAGTGCTCAAAGCCTCGGTTTTAGCGGCAGCACAGTATCAGCAAATGTAATCAGCGAGCTCCTATCAAGGCTTATAGCATTTGTGAGCTACGCACCAATATGCAATAAACTTGCATCTAGCATCTTCTAAATTTCACTGCCATCTTCTACAATTCACAGTGGAGTTTGGGCCTATATTGGCCAATCTTATGCCGTTTTGTATAAGCCTTATTTTATGTTGCAAACGCTTAGTGAAAAAAACTTTCAATGCACTATTGCGATGCATTAGACAAAAATGGCCTAAATCCAAGTAAGCAAGATCAACTCCTGCTCAAGATCGCGTTGCAGAGCTGCTCTTTGCCATCTGTTTAGAGGCAAGGCGTACTAGGAGCGGTAAAACAAAACCACTCTATCCTGATCTGAAATGACATAACTCGACCAGAACAGAAGCTTCTGCTCATGTTCACGCTGATACGGTATGACCGGTACTGCTAAACTTAATGCAGTGCAGCATGTACAGCACAGCAAGCTCAGAGCTCTCGGCGCATAGAAGTATTATGTTAAGGCGCTTGGTAGTAAATCTTTCTAGCGTCTTTGTTAGCTGCCTGCGAGATGACCTGTGATTACATTTCTAACATTAATTGCACAAAAGTCTGCGCAGCGGCAGCCCCATGCGAGTAGAGCAGCAGCGCTTGTAGATGACGATGCTTCCGATACTTCATCTACCTCCGCCTCCAAGCCTGTCGCTAAGGCCGCTTCTGACGCTAGCTCTACTAATGTCTCCTCTACAGCCACTGCTCTTTCTAAAGCAGCAGGAAAGCATGCTCGCACCTACAATCAGGCTAAGACCACCAAACCATACTCACCATTAGCTTCGATGGTCAAGGAAGTGGGCGCAGCAAGTACTGCTAATGCTAAGCCACGTGGATATAGCAGTCTTAATCGCAATGTCGCTTTAAACGGCATTAAAACTCCTGATATGGATGTTGATGCCGACTTAGACTTCGATCAAGATCAAGCCCAAGACCAATATCGAGATCGAGATCGCGACCGCAACTTAGACTTAGGCTCAGGCTCAAGCTCAAGCTCAAGCTCTGGCTCAGCTGACAGCGACGATAGCATCAAGACTGATACCACTTCAGGCACTGTAGCTACTATTAGCGATAGCGTGCTCTCTTATAACGAGGTGTTAGGAACTGATCTCAAGAACGCGCAGTCACCTCTGTTTGCCCACTCGCTTACCGATGCCTCGATCTACGTCAACGAGAACGAGCAAGTCAGCCCATTTTCCAGTGTGGTTCATGAGAATGCGATCCCCCGCTCTAGCTGCCACTTTTCCCAAGAGACAGCTGACGGCTTTGCTATTCCTATTGCCGAAAATGAGATTGGTGGTAGCACCATGCTCAATGAGGCCTTAGAGCGCGAGCTCAGCACTGATCCAGAATTAGAGCGTGTGGCTTTAGCCCAGCGTTTAGCTCCACATCGCCGCCGCCACGATAACAACGGTAGCCGCGATAGCAGCTCCGCACTAGGCGAGCAATCTCAGGCTAATGGTCGTGATCACGATCAAGAGACCATTGCCGCCGTTACTGCTGTCGAGCCAGCACAGCGCCCGCACCCACACACTTACGCTAAGAATTCATCGACACAGCTACCTCTGCAACATGAGCTACCACCGCAAAAACAGCAAGGCGGAAATAACTTTGCGCAGGCTAGTTCGACCACTGTGGCTACTGCCCCGATTTCCGATATCTCAGCAATTACCGATCCTGAGGGTAACGTTGAGGCTGAGGGCAAGAGCGCAAGCCAGAGCGCAAGCAAGGGCTTAAGCCAGAGCGATGTAGCTGAGGCCACCGGAACTACAGCCACAGGGACTACGGCAAACTCTGAGTCTGCTGACAAGCAGAGCAACGGTGTTGCCGACATTAGTGATAGCAAGGACAGCAGTGCAGCGCTATTGGAGACGCAATTGGGCATAAAACTCTCACGTGGTGCCCAGCTAAATCAGCTGACCCCACAACAGATCGAAGCTTTATCTTCTTCTTTTGCTGGCCCGAGCACACAGCAAAATGCGCTACAGGCCAAACACAAGAAAGGTGCGGTGACGACCTTACCAGGCTTCTTTGCCTATGATCACACCACCCTTACTGTGTACTTAGATGAACAAGCTGCCTTTATGCTCGGTATCGACTGGCATCCAGAAGGCATTAAGCAAGTTGATTTCCTCAACTACCTCCGTGGTATCGACCGTGACCTGTTGATGAGCTTTAATCAGCAGCGCATGGGTGAGACTGACAGCATGTTCTTTATTGCGCAGATCATCCGTGGTCCTATGGCTGGTAACAAATACCACCTCAACATCGGTGCTTTAGCGCGTAACGAGGATGGCAATCTTATCATTGGCTCGGGCTTCTTCTCGTACAACCGTACTGACACAAGCAAGGTCACCATCCACGAGTTAGGTAAAGATGGTTCTTGGGATTGGGATGGCACTAATGGCACGACCAATTTCTCCGAGAGCTACAAGATTATGCTCGGCTATGCCCCTGACGATCCAGAGTTTCCAAAGAGCTTTGAGGAGTGGGGCAAGGTCTTAGTCCACCCTGATGACATTGAGGATACGGTCAACAAGCAGCGCATGATTTTAGAAAGCCCACAATACGGTGACGCGTTTGAGTGCTGCATCCGCCTTAAGCACAAGGATGGCCACTATATCTGGACTTTGGGTCGTGGCATGGTCTTAGGACGTGATCAAAATGGACGTGCTCTCCGCTTGTCTGGCACCAACACCGACATCGAGTTTGTGCGCTACAACTACGATGTGACGCGCATGCTCTCGTGGACGGATCACCTGACGGGATTAAAGAATCGCAACTTCTTTGATACCAACCGCAAGAACTACCTCGAAGAGGAAAATGCCCCATTAGGTTGTCTCTTTGCTGACCTGACGGGACTTAAGATGATCAACGATTACTTAGGTCACGAAGCCGGCGACACCCTACTGCGCCAAGCCGCCAAAGCACTACACGCAGCCTACAACCTGCCATGCGACATCATTCGCTATGGTGGTGACGAGTTTGTCATGATGATTCCGCACTGTAAGGATTTACAGCTTGACATGCTCGCCAAGAACGTTGAGGCAATGTGCCATGGAGTGAGCTCAGAGAAGGGGAGCATTC
>CALXYZ010000206.1 GCA_944393075.1 uncultured Anaerobiospirillum sp.
CTATCTGAAAATCCAGCCTATCACTCACTAGTGGGATTTACGCAGCAAGACCTCTATACAGGATATTTCCTGCATTTGGCGTATGTTGCTCAGGGGCTTGCCTTGCGTTATGTATCGCTGTTCCAAAGCGATTCAAGTGCTAATCATCAGCAAGATCTGCTTAAAGAGTGGCTTTCTCGTACAGACAAGTGTTCACCGTTAGCATTGTTGTTATCTCAGCTTAAGCGTTATTATGACGGTTACAGTTTCTGCCCTAGTAGCAACGATAGAAGACGCGTCTACAATCCTTGGTCTGTTGTGAATTTCATCGATTTTCATGAATCCCAAATGGGGCAATACATTCCTGAAACAGAGTTTTTAACCAACTTTTGGGTGAAGTCAGGTAGTTTCGTCAATAGCTTCTTTGTGCACAAAATGAAGTCTATGTCTACCAAGGCATATGAGGTGCGCATGAAGTTATTAGGCCTGCTCAACGACTTGTTGCACGACATCCCGTATAAAGCTAATTTAGCCACTATTAATTTGAGTCCACACAACTATACCGACAATCAGTGCGTTAAGTTTGGTGCTGCTTTCTTATACAGAGCTGGCTATCTCACATGGCATGATAGTGCTCATCTTGGCATTCCTAACCTAGAGGTTAGATACGCTCTCGAGGATTTGTTTCAGAGCAGTATCAGTGACTGGCTGGATGTGGATAGCTCAAATCTGGTTCTTAGAGCTTCGGACGTGTTTGCTGACAAAGAAGCAGTAGTTGAAACAGCAAGTGGCCAAAATATGCTTCAGGTGCTAAATCTCGACAATCTCAAGCGCTTCTTCAATGCCATCTTGTTGTATTGTAGTTCCTCTTATTTGAGTAAGGTCAATGAGAACTACATCCGTGACTTCATCTTAATTGCCTTAGTCAACAATGATAGCCTGAATCCTGATTCGATTATCCTGATTAAGGAGGAAGACAATGCTGGTGGTAGAGCTGACTTGGTTCTCAAGCGTGCTGGTACCAATCCTGCTCAAATTCACAGCATTGAGTTCAAGGTGGTTAAAACCATGAGTGATGTGGATGAGGCTGCAAGAGAGGCCACCGAGCAGGTTCTAAGTCACCATTACTCAGAGCAGCACACTACTAAGTGTAGGGTCTTTCAGTACATTGCAGTGTTCTACAACGCAGCTGCAGATCCAACCCTCAAAAAGGCTGATGTCAAAGAAGCTGATGCTCAAGAAGCTGATGCCCAAAAAACTGAGGCCAAGAAAGATGTGGTAAAACAGATCACTTGCGTGCGGTTAGAGCAGGTTGGCTATCATGAGAAAGTCGGCGCGATCGTCAACTCCTCTGCGGAAACAGAAGCTAATGCTACCGATGCTGAACCAACCACTAATTAAGAGTCGCTACTTGATAGTGGCACAACCTTATTGCAGGCAATAGGATTGCCTGTTGAGGAGTTCTCCAAAGGCCGTATCGCGGCCTTTGGAGCCCAGCCCAGACTGCGCGCGTAGCGCGTCAGCTGGGCTGGGGGAATAGCGATAGCAGTTGCTTTTGCTGTTGAGCCCACTATTCAAATGGGTACTTGACGCCCCATTGCTGACGCAGCTCGTCCATAACGTGCATCACGTCTAAGGTGTGCTGATGTGGCATCTCTGGGCACTCGATCTTGCCTTGCTTTAAGGCTTGCAGGCACGAGAGCACTTGGTATTCATAACCAGTAACCTGCATTGGCAGTGGTAGCTCCTCAACCTTTTGGTGGTTCTTGTCGAATATCTCTACCTTCTCTGGGTTGTTGATGTTGGTGATCACCATGTAACCAGAGGTACCAAAGATCACGCCGCTACGGTCAGCAGGGCCCATGGCTGTGGCGTGTAAGGATGCCATCTTGCCGTCTTTGAAGACTAAGCAGATGTTGTCCATGAAATCGACGCCAGTCTCAGACTTGACGCAGGTGCCAGTGACGCTCTCAAGCTCATGGCCAAAGAACATCATCGCAAAGTTGATTGGGTAGACACCGAGGTCTAAGAGAGCACCACCAGCAAGCTCAGGCTTGAAGATGCGATCTTTGGTGCTGATTGGATAGCCTAAATTAGCTTGAATTGAGTAAGGAGTGCCGATCTTGCCGTGCTTGATAGCGTTAGTGATGATGGAGCGCGATGGCATATAGCGCGTCCAGATAGCCTCAGTAACTAAGGTGTTTTGCTTGGCACCGAGCTCTAAGATCTCTTTTGCCTGTGCCTCGTTAGCAGTAAAGGCTTTCTCCACTAAGATAGCTTTCTTGTGCTCTAAGCAGAGCTTGGCGTGATCGTAGTGCTCGGAGTGTGGGGAGGCGATGTAGATTAAATCGACCTCAGGATCGGCAGCTAAAGCCTCGTAAGAGCCGTAGGCCTTTGGCACCTTGTATTCTGCGGCAAAAGCATCAGCACGCTCTTGAGAACGGGAGGCGACAGCATAGAGCTCAACCTCTGGGTGCTGTAAGTTGTTGATTGTCTTTGCCATGACTCTGGCAATGCCACCAGCAGCTAAAATACCAACCTTCATCAAAAAATCCTCTTATTTAAGCCCCAAAAGCATGTTTTTGCTTTGATTTTGGGCGTTTGGGGCAATATCTTTGCTGTTCTGATTGTAGCGCTTAGCGCCAGAACTAGAGCACTGGCACGTCGTTTTGTCCTTGATTGATGACCTCAACCCCCTCAACTGCCTCAGCAGTTACAGGCTCTACTGTTTCTGCTGTTTCTGCTGTTTCTGCGGAGGCTGCTTCAGCTGCTGCGGCCTCATTAGCGGCTGCTAAGGTCTCTTCGTCAGGCTGCACGGTGGCGATGTTGATGCGTGGGGTTGCCACTAAGGTTAGCTCATCAATCGGACCAGACATAAAGGCTGTCTTGTATTCGTAGGCGCTGCTGTGCACGGTAGTTGGAGAAAAGACCTTGTCGTCTTCGTTAGCATCAAGCTTTGGGGTAATGCCTAATTGCAGCAACACTTCGTCAGCAAAAGCAGGGCTAGCATTCTTATCGACCATACGCTCACAAGCGAGCACAAAGGTCTGGAAGCCCTTCAAGCTCTCAGGTGGCAGAGCCTCAGGATAGCGCGTTTGGATCTGCACTGCTTGCAACTCTTTGCTATCTGGCTTGGCGTAACCTTTGATCTCTAAGGCTGTGGACAATACAGCAACGAAGCCATCTTTAGTGTCGTTAGCGTTAGCTAAAGGCAGTGAGGTGTCCTTTTCGTTGAGCAGGGTGTTGAAAGTGTCGCGGAAAGCCTGAGGGTTTTGCAGTGGGTTATGAGCAGCTGCCACAATCTGCACGTTATCAAGCTGTGATTCCTCATACCACGAGTAACCAGCACTGATAAAGTAATAGCATGCTAAACCAATAGCCACTAAGCGCAGGTTGCGGCGTACACGCTCGTGCTTTTGCTTCTTCTCTTCGGCAATTTCTTCTTCAGTTTTTACATGGTTTTGCTGGCGTAAGTCAGCGACCTTGCCATCGGGTGGAATAGGCTTAAAGTCCATTAAGCGTGGCTCCTCTGCACTCGGTGCAACTAAAAAAATCACAAACGGCATCAATTCTAGCACGACCTCTCATGGCACTATGTGCCGGCGCTAGCAGTTCTATGATTTTTGTTTGGAATAGAGGTGGTAGGCTTAGCTTGGGGAGGATGGTGTGGCCCCCAGCCCACCAGAGGTGAGCTTACCAGTGGTGGGCTTGGGTGAGCGCAAAGCGTAGAGCGCAGCGCGCAGTGCTAAACGCGCGGCGTGAAGTGTACGGGGGTGCTAGAAAGCTGGGCTGATCATAGCGACTAAAGAGCGGCTCATGATCTTGATTTTGGCACCAGCGTTGTAACGTGGCATGGTAAAGACGTTCTCCACGTCATTTGGGTAGCGCTCTGCAGTGTTCACCAGCTGATACCAGTGACGCTTGGCGTTGCGTGGCAGTGGTGGCAACTCAATTTCTAAGTCTTCCCAATAAGCATTGACAAAGATGTAGACGTAGATCGAGTAGAGTCCCCAGTAAGCCATAATGCCAATGGAGTGCGAGTAGTCAGACCAGTCTGGCTGGAATGGACGCACTCCGTGCCATTGAATCTTGGTGCTACGCAGAACGTTATCGAGCATGTTGTAGTTGCGACGACGGTGTGCGGTGCTAGCACGAATACGGATGGTACGGCGACGGATCATCTGACGGGTGAAAGCCAACATTTCCTCTTGAGCTGGAGTTAAATCCCAGTTCATGTAGGAGAGTTCGTTGTCTTGGCAGTAGGCGTTGTTGTTACCCTTTTGCGTGCGCAAGATTTCATCGCCCATGAGCAGCATTGGCGTACCCATCGAGAGCACGGTCAAGGCAATCATGTTCTTGCACTGACGTAGACGCAGGCTATTGAGCTTCTCATCGTCGCTCTCGCCTTCGTAACCGTAGTTGGCCGAGTAGTTATTATCGTTACCGTCGCGGCCCATTTCACCATTGTCGTAGTTGTGCTTGTAGGCGTAGCTTACGAGGTCATGGAGAGTGAAGCCGTCGTGGCAGGTAATGAAGTTGATGCTCTTTTGTGGGTCGATCTCTCGTTCGTTATAGATATCAGGCGAGCCGATCAGACGCAACACAAACTTCTTTAACGTACCTTCATCACCACGCATGAAAGAGCGCACATCATCACGGAATTGACCATTCCACTCACGCCACTTAGAGCCGGCGATGTTACCTAATTGGTACAGACCACCAGCATCCCATGGTTCGGCGATGATCTTCGCGTCGGCAAGGCGCACGTTGTTGTCGATATCAAGCAGAGCTGGAGCGTTAGGAAGCGGCATACCGGTATTATCGCGAGCCAAAATCGAGGCTAAGTCGAAGCGGAAGCCGTCAACGTGCATTTCTTCTTTCCAGAAGACTAACGACTCTAAGATTAAAGCACGCACCACAGCATTGTTAGCGTTGAGGGTGTTACCGCAACCAGAGTAGTTGTAGTAGTCACCTGCGTCATTCATGATGTAGTAGTTGCGCTTGTCGTAGCCTTTGAAGCAGTAGCAAGGGCCGTTAGCATCACCTTCTGAGGTATGGTTGTAGACCACGTCCAAGATGACCTCAATGCCATTGCGGTGCAGGGCTTTAACCATGTCACGGAACTCATCTAATGGGCCCATGATCGACTTGTCAGAAGAATAAGCCTCATGCACAGCAAAGAAGCTCATTGGGCAGTAGCCCCAGTAGTTTTCTTTGCCAGGCAGCGCGTCGTACTTATCAAACTGGTAAACCGGCAGCAGTTCCACGGCTGTGATGCCTAAGTCCACGAGGTAAGGGATCTTTTCAATCAGACCACGATAGGTACCACGGATCTCAGGAGCAACCTTGGAACTTGGGTGAGCAGTAAAGCCCTTGACGTGCATCTCGTAGATCACGGTCTTGTTCAGTGGATGGCGAGGGGAGCACTCAATACCCCAGTCATAGGTAGAGGTGTCGACCACCACCGAGCGCGCAGCACAACGGGCATTTTCAGCCTCATCGGTGCCTTGGAAGCGGTTGTAAGCCTTAGGGAAGAGCACACGCTTGCCATAAGGGTCGATTAAGACCTTACCGATTTCTACGTGCTTGGTACTAGCAGTGTAGTTGCGGATAGCTTCGCGTACACGCCAAGCATAGATCTGACCTGCGCCTACCCCACGCACGAAAACGTGCCAGTAGTAAATTGAGCGGTAGATTTGCGAGGATAAGGAGATGACAGTTGGATTTGGGTCATCAACGTCCTTAAATAAGAGCAATTCAATGACAGAAGCAGCAGGACAGTACACCGCAAAGTTAACGCCGCCATCTTCAATCGTGGCACCTAACTTACGGCAATGGCCCTGAGAGATGACAAATTGCTGATCCAAAATTCAACTCCTTTCTTAGGGGCGCGTTACGCCAAGCAACCACCAAGTTCTGCTTTCAGCCTTTAGCTTTGCTCAGCCAGCTCAAGCTTAGCTCAGCTCAGCTTGTCTCAGTAAACACGCACATGCACAACAGACCCACGGCTCAAGCTTTGGCTTAAACCCATTCCTATATCAATGCCTATTGAGCTGGTGCAAAAGAGCGGGACTAGAGACGGCATCTCCTTCAATGTGAAGAGGCAGCAAGATGTTGGTGTAGCTTACCTTGACCTTGGCGGTACAACGAAATACCGCAATACGCGTTGTAGCGACCCTAGAGGTTACACAAAGCACATGCTTTAAGTAACAGAAAAACACACCAAGGTTTGAGAATATCTATAGCTGCGTTGTACGCAAGATCTATTCCTCAACCTGTCGTGCCTTAATTGTCGCACCACTGTGCGCAAAAGCAAGCTTTGAGCTACAACAAAGGCACAATGGGCACACTAAAGCTAAAGTAGCGTGCATTTTAGGGCTTTTGCGACACATTTTAAACCCCCCTCTATCTTAGCCCATTTACACTCCGTCCAAACCACTGCACTACCTTGTTGCAAGCCGTTTTCAGAGTTCCTAAAAACTCTTACTGTCTCATAACAATTCACAACATTTCATCACCAGCCACCCCCTTGTACAAAATTGTGTACAAAATCTACACTGCGCTTAGTACCCAACCAAACATGGAGGTTACTATGGCGAAAACACACAAGCTCACTGATGTTAATGTGCGTAGTCTCAAGCCAAAAGGTAAGCACTATACTGTTAGCGATGGCGGTGGCCTGTCCTTGCGCATATTTCCTACTGTACGGTCGCCTGCCACTCGTGACTCGTGGGTTGCTATACTCCCCTCTGATCTACTTGTCTCGCGT
>CALXYZ010000207.1 GCA_944393075.1 uncultured Anaerobiospirillum sp.
GGTAGTGCAGCGATTTGGACGGAGTGTAAATGGGCTAAGATAGAGGGGTGTTTGAAATGCGCCGCAAAAACACTGCAATCGCGTTAAAACGTTTGCCCTTTCTCAGCAAACGCCTACGTCCTCTTAGTACCTTGGATCACAATACTCACACTAGCCATTACTGCGCTGTGGTGCGACACCACGCGGCAAGGAAGCCCAGTACATATTGTGGCGCAGAACGGCTCATGGTCTTTGAGGACGTACACCGACTTCATGGCAAAAGTGACAGCGGTTTTAGCCCTGCACCATGGCAAGATTTTCGAGGTTTGTATGACAGCGCCTCAGAGCGATCAGAGCGAGCTGAAGAACAAAACAGACAATGCAGAACATGCAATCAATACAGTGAATACTGCTACAACTAGCGCTGGCGCAGGCACTAGCGCTAGCGCTAGCACTAGTGTTATTGCTGATGCTGGCACTAGCGGCACCGCATCTTTAGATGCGGGAACTGGCACTGTTACCATCAAGGAGCATGCTCAGGAAAGTGCTGCTACGTCCGTATCTGCGTCTCATAAAGGCAAGAAAAAAGAGAGCCTCAGCGATAAGGTCAACCGTGATCTCAGCTTAAAAGAGCAAATGGCTCTTACCTTGAGTCTGAGTATGCCGTCTATCCTCGCGCAGTTCTCGTCTATCTGCATGCAGTACATCGATGCAGCCATGGTCGGTAGCTTAGGTGCTACCGCCTCAGCCTCTATCGGCTTAATGGCAGCTCCTGTGTGGCTCTTTACTGGTATTTGCATCAGCTCCTGCTCTGGTTTCTCGGTGCAGGTTGCCCACCTCTTAGGTGGTCGCGATGATGTCAGGGCGCGTACTGTTATGCGCCAAGGCTACGTGGTACTGCTGATCTTTGCCTGCATTGTGGCACTGATTGCCTGTGCACTGAGCGACTTTTTACCAGTGTTCTTAGGCGGTAGCGACGAGATTGTCGGGGCTGCTGGCGACTACTTCTTTATCTTTATGGCGGCGCTGCCATTTTTTATGCTGAGCTATCTCTCGTCGGCAATGCTGCGCTGCTCAGGTAATATGCTGCTGCCGAGCCTGCTCAACATCCTGATGTGCGTGCTCGATGTGATCTTTAACTTCTTCTTTATCTTCGAAAGCCGCACTATGAATTTACCTGTTGTAGGCACGGTAGAGGTCTATGGTGCTGGTTTAGGTGTGGTTGGTGCGGCTTTAGGCACAGTGTGCGCAGCTGGTATCACGGGTCTTTTTATGGCCTATTTCCTGATCGTGCGCTCCCCTGCCCTCAACATTTTGCAAGATATTGGCGTCAGAGCATGGTCATTTAAACCAACTTGGGATGTGGTCAGAAGAGCCTTACGGATCTCTCTTCCTATCTCGGCTCAGCAGTTTATGATCAGCTCGGCCCAGATCGTATCCACCATGATTGTGGCACCATTAGGCACTGCCTCGATTGCGGCACACTCGTTTGCCATAACGATTGAAGCTATCTGCTATATGCCAGGTTTCGGTATTGCTGATGCTGCTACCACCTTAGTGGGTCAATCGATTGGTGCTCGTCGCTTTGATCTGACCTACCGCTTTGCCAAAATTACCTTGGGCTTTGGTGCTGCGATTATGGCCTTTATGGGTATGTTGATGTACATCTTCTCCCCATGGGTCATGTCCTTAATGACACCAGATTTAGAGGTGCAGCAGCTTGCGGTGGCAGCCCTGCGTATTGAAGCTTTTGCAGAGCCGCTCTTTGCCGCCTCGATCATCGGCTATGGTATTTGCGTGGGCGCTGGTGACACCTTAATCCCAAGCCTTATGAACTTAGGCTCGATGTGGATTGTACGTTTGACTATGGCCTACTTCCTTGCTGCCCACTATGGCTTACGTGGTGTGTGGATCGCTATGGCCCTAGAGCTCAGCTTCCGTGGCTTGATCTTCTTAGCACGCCTCAAGTGGGGCAAGTGGATCAAGACCCTTGACTAGGGCCTTCACTGTCCCCAAGAACACAGCGCCCGCAGCGATTTTGTCGTTGCGGGCACCGTGTTTTTGGATTTTTGGAAGAGAGCCCCGCACGCCGCTGCATGTGAGCGCGCCGTGTGCCGTGCAGCTGGCGACGTGCTGCGAGCCTTGATGGCGTGTGGTGTTACTTGATCTCTACCACCTCAAAGCCATTGTCCACAATGGCTGCCTTGAGCTGCTCATCGGTCACGGCATCTGTGACCTCTAAGGTGGCAGTCTTGGAGTCTAAATCGACCTTAACATCAGAGCAGCCTTCAATAGCACTCAGAGCTTTAGTCACGCTGCGCACACAGTGCTGGCACTGCATTCCCTCAATCACAATAGTCTTGTGCATAGTTCCCTCGCTATTTGCTTTCGATTCGGTGTTGGCTGTAGCAGTCGCAACCGCAGTCTTATCGTTCGACTCAGCTGCTGCGGCCGCCGCTGTTAAGGCAGCTACTTCTTTGGCGGCTTCGGCCGCTTCGGTAGCAGCTTCTGAGGCGTTGGAGGTTATGGTGGCGACCGCGTTGACGCTACCCAACCCAAAGTCCGAGTCCTGCGACGACAGTACTTGATATCCTTGTGCCTCTAACTTGGCATTGTTAGCGACTTCTTGCTGCCAAGCTGCAACCGAGATACCACCTGAGCGCATTGCCGCCACGGCAATCACATCAGCCCTAGCATCCGTCACAAACTCAGGCAGATTGAGGCAGTCAGTGTCCAAAGCACGGCCATTTTGGCTCTCATTAGAGTGAGTGCGCTCACTGTTGACGATACCAGCGGCGATCGCTTTTTCATAAGCGCGATCCAAATCTTGGTCGGAAAACTTGTCGGAGTTGACGACATTGATGTTGTTGCTGTTATCTCCGCCCTCATAATCATCGACGTCGTCGGTGTTATTGCTGTTGTGACCACGGAGATTAAAGACAAAGCCTTTGACGGTGGCAGCGTTGTCTCTGTCTCTATCTCTACCTCCACCCCTGTTACTGTCAGCATTGTCCCCATGAGCATAGGTATCTTTGCCATTGGTGTTGATCTGGCAGGTGGTAGTGCCGTCGTTGTTTTGCACCTCTGCTTGGATGCTGCGACCGTCTTGGAGCTTAGCGGTCAGAGGGCAGCGCTTTAAGCGTAAAGCATTGGTAACAACGCACAGCGAGCTTAAGGACATTAAGCAGGCTGCAATCATTGGGTCTAGCTTCAAGCCCAAGCTATCAAAAAACAAACCAGCCGCCACTGGGATACAGATGACGTTGTAGATGAAAGCCCAGAAGAGGTTCTCTTTGATGTTGCGAATGGTCATGCGCGATAACATCAACGCCGACACCAAGCTGTAGAGATTGTCCTTCATCAAGATCACGTCGGCACATGAGGTAGCAATATCGGTACTACCAACAATCGAGACTCCGACATCACTGGTTTTGAGAGATGGCGCATCGTTGATACCATCCCCCATCATGGCCACTATATGACCTTTATTCTGCATACGGCGAATGAAGTCGCTCTTATCTTGCGGCAGGCATGCGGCCTTAAAGGTGCTGATACCCACCTGCTGTGCCACATGGGACACGACCTTGACGCTATCGCCTGAGACCATGATTGGGCGCACTTGGAATTTGCGCAGTAAAGACACGACCTCAGCTGCGCCTGATTTGATTTCGTCGCCAATCGAGAAGGTCAGCAAGTGCTCTTTATCTGTAAACAAGTGCACAGTCACCACCTTGCTTTCGTCTTGGTAGATCGATTGGGATGATATGAGCACCTCGCTCTTACCACGTAGATAGCTACTGGTGGTGTGGTTGTAGAGCACCTGATTCATAAAAGCCGAGCTACCCAAGTAATAGCGCTTGCCATCGACGATAGCCGACACCCCCTTACCCGTGTAGTTGATAAACTCTGAGACTGCGGTATCAGCGGCTGCAGCTGCGGCAGCAGCGGCATCTACCGAGCCATGCACTTTGGTCATACTCAGGGCACGCTGGCAGTAGCTGACAATAGCCTTAGCAATAGGATGCTCACTGCGCTCCTCTAAGGCCAAAGCCACGCGCTGATAATGGGTTAGTTGCTCTGCTGAGGTGGAGGCAGCCGCGTCGGCATTAGCAAACTTATACCCCAAAACTTCCATCTTACCTACAGTCATGGTGCCGGTCTTATCAAAGACCATGATGTCGACACGCTGCAAATTCTCCATAGCCTCAGGGCTCTTAAAGAGCACTCCTAAGCTTGCAGCTCTACCGGTAGCCACCATAATGGCAGTTGGGGTAGCCAAACCTAAGGCGCATGGGCAGGAGACCACGAGCACGGCCACCGCAAAGTTTAGGGCGACGCTAGGAGGTGCCCCCTCAATCAACCAGAAGACACCAGTTAAGATAGCGATCAGGATCACCGCTGGCACAAAGAAGAAGGCCACACGGTCAGCAATACGAGCAATCGGAGCTTTTTGGTTATTAGCCTCATCAACCAAAGCAATGATCTGAGCTAAAGTGGTGTCGCTACCAACCTTTTCGACCTTAAAGATGACATAGCCGTGGCGCAAGAAGGTAGCACTCACCACCTTATCGCCGACGCCCTTTTTCACCTGCATCGATTCGCCGGTGATGGCACTTTCATCAAAATAGCCATTACCCTCAATGACCACGCCATCAACACCGACCTTATCGCCTGACTTCAGCACAATCTCGTCGCCCACCACCACACTCTCTAAAGGCACCGCGACTTCTTCGTAAGTCTGGAGGTGGTTGTGGGCGTTTTTGCCTAAAGGACGGCGTACTGTTACCACCTCAGGGGCTAAGTCATACAAAGCCGAAATCGCATCGACAGCGCGGTTTTTAGCTCTGGCTTCTAAGTACTTACCTACGCTGACCAAGGTCAAGATCGTGGCCACACCCTCAAAGTACAGCGAGTGGTGGGCATGGAGGATGGCAGTTTCGGCCCCATCAGGAATAAAGATTAAGGAAGCACAGCTAGCAAGCAGCGAAGCGGTTGCACCGATTGCCACTAACGAATCCATATTAGGCGCAAAGTGAATGAGCGCCTTAAAGCCATGCTTAAAGTAGTGGAAGTTGAGGGCCACCACCATGAGGCATAAGCCTAATTGTGTGTTGGCATTGGCTTTGGCTAAAGGCAGGATATCGATACCGACCATAGGGCCCATCGACAATACCAACAGCACTACCGTCAGTATCACCGAAGCCCACAATCTGCGGCGTTGCTGCACCACAGCCGAGACATCGACCTTATTGAAATCACGGGAAGAAGTAACTGGACGGGCAACATAACCTGCTTTTTCGACAGCGGCACAGATCTTTTGCGTATCACAAACTTCGTCGTCGTAGTGCACCATCATCGAGTTTTGCAGCAGCTGTACAGAGACAGCACTCACGCCCTCAAGTGGTGTCACCGCTCGCTCCACGCGCACCTTGCACGCGGCACATGACATACCCTCAATCGCGAAGTTTTGTTTGCACATATTACTCATAGCAAGTGCACTCCCGCCCCATAGGTTTGTTAGCTGCAAGCACTAAAAGCTACGCACCTCACACTACACACTACACTACACTGCAATAACTAACTGCCATAGCCCAACATCATAACGTTACCCAACGTCATGACGTTGCTAAACGTTGTGACGTTCCTATCGTCACGGCGTCACGGCGTCACGGCGCTGTCGACATTACGATGTCGCCCTTTAGCCATAGCAGCTGTCGCCAATGCAGCGCACGCAGCAAACACAGCAATATACATCCAATGAAGAAATTTCGAAGAAAAGCAAAGAGAAATGGTGCTTAACCACAACAAACCAAGTCCTTGCAGGACTATAGCGAGTTCAGCAAGCTCGGCAAGCTCAAGCAATCTCTTGCAAGCCCGAGCCTTGGTTCCAGCAAAACACGTATGCTACTGTTTACCGCCCGTCTTTGCCTGACATAATGCCAAAACTTGTACCATTAACCACACTTCTCTTGATGTCCTGCCGAGCTGCTACTCCGCCCCAATCCTTTTTCTGCCTTGTTTTAGAGAGCTCTAACCTCCACCGCAGCAAAAGATATGATGGATATAGCTCGACCCTAGCTCCAAACAAGACTTGCTACGCCTCACTCAGTTAGTCAGTCAATCAGTAAGTAAGTCGAAATGAATGTCTAAGTGCGCTCACGTCAGTGTGCACTGCCATACAGCTCGTAAGCGTTTGCGAAAAAGAGAGGCTCTACCCTCATCCGTTGACTAGCAAGCTTGATTGCACAAAACAAACTGACATAAGCAGCCTAGCGCAGGTCTTGGCTAAAAGCCTAAGGAGCAATAGTAACTGGAGCTCATCCTGCAAGTCACTAGTGATGATCCACAGCGGTACCAGTAGTATTCTAGCTGACCAAGAGAGCGAGCAGTTTAAAGACCAAAGCCCAGTAATCACTTGGTAAAAGCCGCTTACGACAATGCGCAAAACGGTTAAGTGTAAATTAGCTGGACAAGTAAAGCATCAAACCAAGAAAAAACTAAACAGGACACTGTACCCACAATACTGAGCAAAAGCTCTAACAATCATGTTTCTAAAGCCATAATAGCGCCAAACATCTGGCTCTGCATAGCTATGATCGCCTATCTGCAAGATTTGCGCACAAACACTGACTTGCACCAGCTTGCGTCATCAGGCCCTAATTACAGAACTTGAAATTCCAAGTTGATTTCTAAAAACAAACAGCTTATTTACGCCGTTTGTGCTCTTTAAAAACATGTCTTGA
>CALXYZ010000208.1 GCA_944393075.1 uncultured Anaerobiospirillum sp.
TTAAAAAGCACAAGCATCGTTAAGACGCTTGTTTATCCGGTTTCCCAGTGATTATCATCCTCGGAAACTCAAGTAAGTTAAGTCATGAACCATGCATTAACAGATATAGCCTACCATATTTCAGTCCGATATATGTCAACACTTTGTGACTTTGAAGAGAGCCCATGTTCATAAGGTAGCGCCCGCGTTCGACTCTACATTTTCTTGGCAACTGCCTTACACAATACGCATCGCTTAATCCTAATAAAGCCTCAGGCATGAGTGATCAAGGATATTGCCTCTTAGCCTTGTATGATGCGGTGTGGTAAATTATAGAGGTTCCCAGGGAGTTTGAGATGGCTGAGATCGTCGAACAAAATCCAATTGAGCTGATGAGTAAGCCAGGTAAGCTCAAGGGACTTATTGATTTAAAGGGTGGCATGCTCGCAAGACTGCAGTACTTAAAGGCTGATAACGTCTGGGTAGATGTGCTGCACAAGGCCCCATGGCTCAAGGAGGATTACTTTAACGATGCTGCTGGCCTTGAGCGTCACTTAGCAGGTGAGTGGGCCTGCGTGCCTTTTGGCTGGGTTAGCGAAGACACTGAGCTGTTTAAGGCCAATGCCTCACATGGTATGCCTTGCCACAACGAATGGCAGGTAGAGGCCATTAGTGAAGACCGCGCGGAGATTGTGCTGCGCTACTCCTACTCTGAGGTCTATCCTTTATCCCATGTGGTACGCGCTGTGACCTTAACAGATGAGGGCGTGCGCTTTAGCTACACCGTGGTGGCTCGCAAGAGCTGCGAAGTGCCAATGGGCGCTCACCCTGTGTTCCCACTTAACGGCGTCGAAAACGAGCTTGATTTGCAGATTGCTGGCGACGGTATGGTCTATGGCATTGAGTGTGAGCCAAAGGTCAGCCGCTTTGAGACAGGGGCTTACTTTAAGAGCCTCAAGGAGATTCCAGTAAAGGAGAGCTTTAGAGGCTTAGACGGGAACACAAAGACCGCTTCGATCGCCAAGCTGCCTTTTGCCTATGACACCGAAGAGATCGTGCAGATGATCCACCCTCAAGGTCAGGCTATCTTGACCTACAATAACAAAGGGCTGCGTCTGATCTTAGAGTGGGAGAGTGAGAAGATCCCTTCATGCTTGTTGTGGATCAGCAATCGTGGTCGTAAGTTTGAGCCATGGAATAGTCAGAACTGCTGTTTAGGCATTGAGCCTATCGCTAGCGCTTGGGACTTAGCTCCACAGTCAGTAGCATCCCTCAACCCTATCAAAGAAAAGGGCGTTGCTACCGCTGTGAAGCTGCAAGCTGAGACCCCATTTACCTTCAACTACGAGCTTAAGGTCGAAGCCCTGTAGATTGGGGTGGCCTGCGGCCAGACCGCGCCTCATCAAGCTAACGCAGCTGTGATGAGGCGTGTGAGCCCAGAAGAAACCTGTAGAGTCCTTAGTGACCTCTAGAGGAAGTCCTCACGGATTGGGGTGAAGATATCGATGAGGGTACCTGCCTCTAAGCATTTGCAGCCGTGAACGACGTTTGGATCCTTATGGAGGCTGTCACCAGCCTTGACCTCATGAGTCTCATCACCAATGGTAAATATGAGGTCGTGGAGGTAGTCTCCATCGACGACTTTGTGCGCGAGAATAACCTTGAGGTCGGCATGATTAAGCTTGATGTAGAAGGCGCAGAGCCTGACATCATCCAAGGTGCACTTGAGACCATCAAGAGCCAAAAGCCAATGCTGATTATTGCCTTTTACCATCAACCAGACGAGTTCTACGAGCTCAAGCCGTACCTTGAGAGCCTAAACTTAGGCTACAAGTTCACCATTCGCCGCTCGTGCTTAAGCCAGCCTCTGACTGACTTAGTGCTGATTGCCTATCAGGAGTAGCTGTTAGGGGATCTCTGATCCTAAAACAAAGCGCCCACCTCCTGTGTTCTGCTGATTAGATTGCAGGGGCGGGCGCTGTTATTTGTTGCTGAGGCTGAGGCTGTGACAGTGGCTGTGACAGTGGCTGTGACAGTGGTTAGATGTCGTTAGCCAGCGATACGCAGGGCGTTTACGGCCTTGGTAACGGCTGCAATGGCAGATTCGATATCTTCATTGGTGTTGAAGCGGCCAATAGACAGACGCAGCGAGGCGCGGGCGAGATCATCGTCATAGCCTAGAGCAGTGAGCACGAAGTTTGGTTTTAGCTCCTTTGATGAGCAGGCCGAGCCACTAGAGCAGGCAATACTGCGCAGAGTAGGGAGCAGGTATTGGCCGTTGATATGGCGGAAGCTAACTGAGACTACGCCCGGGAGGTGTGGAGTCTCACTCTCGTCGAGCTTGTTGTCCTCATCAAGATAGCCATTGATGATGCAGCCATCGATGTCCTTAAGTCCTGTAAGGAGCATTTGTCTTAGTTCATGTTGCTTGCTTGTCACCTCGTGACGCTCTTGGCGCATGATGTCGAATGCCTTGCCCATAGCAGCGATCTGATGGGTTGCTAAGGTACCTCCACGCAGACCTTTTTCATGACCACCACCAACAATCAGAGGCTGCAATGGCAGTTTCAGGTCGTGCTTGAGGTATAGCGCACCAATACCCTTAGGGCCGTAGATTTTCTCTGGAGTTAAGGTCGCCATGCTGACCTTTGAATCAGAGGAGCCTAAGTTAATCTCTAAGAGGCCATTACTTTGTGCGCAGTCAGAGTGGTAGTAGGCACCAAACTCATCGGCGACAGCTGCTAGTGCTTGCATGTCGTTGAGGGAGCCTAAGACGCTGTTAGCCTGCGAGATTGACACCAAAAACACATCACCCTGCTCCTGCAAAGCGCCACGCAGCATCTCAGGGGTGACGGTGCCGTCATGGCGTGGGGTGAGATAGGTGACCGCAAAGCCTTCTTCTTCGAGCTGAGCACAGCTTTCTAAGACAGCCTTGTGCTCAATAGTGGTGGTGATGACGCGCTTTTTAGTGAGCTCTTGCCCATCTTTTTGCGCTTGAGCACGCAATCCATAGGCAAGACCGCGCAGTGCAAGGTTGTTACTCTCGGTAGCTCCAGAAGTAAAGATGATATCAAGAGGGGAGCATCCAATAGCCTTAGCGATCTCATCACGGGCGTTTTCAATAACTTCAGCTGCTTGCCAGCCATAGCTGTGGTCTTTAGAGGCACTATTACCAAAAGTACCATCCACGCCTAAGCAGGCGACCATAGCAGCAATGACGCGCTCATCCATAGGAGTAGAGGCGGCATTATCAAGGTAGATAGGACGGCTAGTACTTGTAGGTGTTTTTGAGTTGTTCTTTGGTGGCATGGTGCTGAAGTTGTTTTAGAAAAAGCGCTAAAGAGTTTTGTTGGTTGGTTGTTGCCAAGTCTGAGCGTGCGCTCAGTCTTGGCTGTGGACTGGTTCTTGGGGTACTTAGTCTTCGTGAATGTGTTCGATAGCCATTTCAATTACTTTCGATACGTGGTCATCGCACAGGGCATAGTAGTTCTTGACGCCATCGCGCTTAACAGTCACGAGCTTACGCATACGCAGTACAGCTAGCTGATGTGATACCGCCGAGAAAGACATATTAGTCTTGCTGACGATATCGCCTACAGAGAGGGTGTGGTACTTAAGCAGCACACAGACGATGTTGAGGCGCGTCGGATCTGATAAAGCTTTGAAAAAGGCTGCTAAGATTTCTACGTCGTCACTAGGCAGGAGGTCATTTTCCTCTGTGTTTATGAGGCCGTTATGACACCCACAAGTGCAGGTGCATTGATTGTGGTTTTCCATCGCAATATCGTCATTGATAGCGTCATCGAGGGTATCATCGATCTGTGCAGGAGCGCTATAGGCCTCTTCTGCCGTGTTTGCAGTGTCAGCGATAGGTGGAATGCGTGTAGCACGCTGTTTCTTAGCCACCTCTTTTTCTTTTTTTGCTGTCGGCATGAAAACCTCCTGTTGTGCTCCTAACCATAGCCTTAGGCATGGTCTGTGGACGTTATTACTGTGGCCTTGTTGGGCCTAAAGAAAGCTTATTGTAGCGCGATTGTGCTGTTTCTGAGCGGGTCGGCATGCAAGACGCATAGTAAGTGTAAAAGAACACTGCTAGAACAAAGGAGTTGTCATGGGAGATAAGGCAAAGTTGCTAAAAGTCTGTTTTGGAAATGAGCATCGAGATGACCTGCATGCAGATTACGTTTGTGCAGAGTCGTTACTAGACCACGCTGTGGGCTTAGAGCAGGGCGTGGAGCGTATCGCTGCGTTAGCTGATAACAGTGTGCATCGCGCCCTCTTTGAGTACTCTTTGGAGTACTTGGGAGATGACAGCAATCCGCAAGAGTCACTGCTTGTTATGATGCGTGAGCTCTACCGCGTCTGCTGTGATGGTGCCTTAGTCGAGATTAAGGTGGCTCCTAGCGCTGTGCGGGTGGGTGATCCTTTTGTGCGCCGTCAGGTGAGCGCCGCCACGCTTGGGCTTTTTGACCGCGAGCAGCGCGCTATCCTCGCTCAAGATGAGCGCATGACCATCATGCTCTCAGAGCTAAACAAGTGTTTTGCCGCTTGCCCTGACATCGACTTCAAGATCCTGCGCAACACCCTGCAGCTTTCCCCTGAGTTTATGCAGCAAGTGCAGCAAGGTGTGTTTAAGACCTCAAACGAGCTGCAAGCTGCTATCGCTCGTAATCCACAGGCAACCACTGGCCAGACCTTCTTCTTGGTCTGCCATAAGGATGCAGCGGCTGCAGCCGCTGATAAACACCACTATGCTGTGGTCGACTACAAGCCTGTGCCACCTTTTGTGATGCGTATCTTCGACACCAGTGGAACTGAGCAGCAGTTTGTGTCTAACGGCATTAAGCGCTTTGCGGTGTGGGAGGAGCACGAATCATATCTCGTGGTGTCGCTAGTGCAGCAGCTCTTAGCTGCTAAGGGGGCTGACGGTAATGATGGCACTGGCAGCACTGGCAGCACTGGCAGCACTGGTAGCACTGGCAGCACGGTGCAGGTGGCTAACATCGGTGCTAACTTGGGCTGGTTCTCCTTATTGGCGGCGCACTTGGGCCCTAAAGTACGTGTCGATGCTTTCGAGCCAACGCCTCAGACTGCCTCCCTGTTCAAAGCCAGCATTGAGCTAAATGCTCTGCAAGAGCAGATCTGCCTCCATGAGGTGGCACTGTCCAATGAGTCAGGCTCTGCTGAGCTCTTTGTGAACAAAGACAATGCCGGTAGCAACTCAGTACAGCACTTCGCCGCTGACACTAAGGGCTTTGACGCAGCGCAGCATATCAGCATTAAGACCGAGACCTTAGATCAAATCTACAAGAGCAGTGAGTCACTACGTCCAGCTCCAGAGCTGATTGTGATGGATGCAGAGGGCCATGAGCAGCTCATCTTAGATGGAGGTCATGAGCTCTTTGAGGGTGGTTGGCGCCCAGTCATCATCACTGAGTTCTCGCCTGCATTGTTAGCCCTGCGTGGTGAGTGCCACTACTACCGTGATCTTGTCACGAAGTATGGCTACAAGCCTTATGTGCTAACCCGCAATAACGTACCACGCCAGCTTATGGCCAATGGCCTGTACCCAGTGCGCCTTAATATCGATGTTAAGGAGTGCGCCATTGAGTACTTAGATCAGGTTTTTGCGCAGCTGCGTAATGATCCAAAAGCCTCGCACTTAGATCTGTTCTTAGTGCCAATGGATCGCTTTGTTGAGCGTGACGGGCTCTTGTTACTTCAGCTGCCTGAGCAGAAGTAGCGCAGCGTAGCCGCAGCTAAACAGCACTAGTAACTGCTTATAGCAGCAGCTATGTAGCGTAGCCCTACGGCTGGCAGTCTTGAGCCTTGAGTCTTGATCCTTGAGAGCTGCTGGTCGTGGGGCTTTGTGTTTATGAGCAGGGTGAAGTGGTAGTGCTACTTGCAAATCTCTTTGCTGCTTGGCAGGTCGTCGTGTGCTAAGAGGTAGTCGACAAACTTAGGTAGAGTTGTACCAGCCTTACCGTAGTAAGAGACGGTGAACATGTTGTGGACGGCGCTTGGTTCTAAGTTAAACTCCAAGCATGGCTTGCCTAAGTGCTTGCAGATTTGCACAAAGCCTGCGGCGGGATAGACCACGCCCGAGGTGCCGACAGCGATAAAGAGATTGCACTCACCTAAGCAGCGCTCAATCTCATCCATGCGGTAAGGCATCTCACCAAACCACACAATGTCAGGACGCATAGTCTTACGTCCACACTTTGGGCAGACGCTCTCAACACTGGAGTTATCGCTAAATGGGATGCGGGCTCCGCAACTCTCACAGAGGATGTTATTGAGCTCACCATGCATGTGGATGATGTCGTGGCTGCCTGCTTTCTCGTGCAGGTCATCGATGTTTTGTGTGATTAAAAAGAGCTTGCCGCCTTTAGCCTCAAGGCCTTGTTGCAATTTGGTCAGAGCCTTATGGGCTGGGTTTGGTACCTTGGATTTGAGGCTTTGGCGCATGGTGTTGTAGAAGTTGTGCACCATGGTCTTATCGCGCATAAAGCCCTCATAGGTAGCCACATCCTCAATGCGATGCTGTTCCCAGAGACCATCTTCAGAGCGGAAAACAGGTACTCCAGACTCAGCAGAAATACCGGCGCCAGTGAGCACCGCTATCTTTTGATACTTCATCTAATATCGGCGCGGATACCCCAGAGGTAACTCTGGGGAGGAAGCGCCGCCTCCTTCTGTTCTAAATTCT
>CALXYZ010000209.1 GCA_944393075.1 uncultured Anaerobiospirillum sp.
GACTGGATGACCCGTAACTTAGACTACCGTATCGAAGTCGGTGCTCCAGTCTTAGATCCAGATCTACGTGAGCGCATCCGCACCATCTTCAAGATCCAAGAGAGCGACAACCAAAAGGCTCGCATCATCGACGACGAGCAAAAGAACGTCTACGTTACCCACGTTGAAGGTTCGCCAAAGATCCGCTCGCAGATCGAAATCCACAAGTACTTACAAGCTGTGGAGCAGAAGCAAACTGCCTTACTGAGCGACACCATTGAGCAAACCGAGCAGGCCGCTATTGCTCAGCTGACCTCTAAGGACAAGCCAAAGGAGGCCGAGGCTACTAGCGTTGCAATTTCCTCTAAGAAGGATGGCAAGTCCAAGGATAAGAAGGACAAGAAAGACAAGTCCAAGAAGTAACAGCCTACAATCAGCTCTTTAAGCTGATTGGAGCTCGTTCCGCATTCCTTTATTCCTTTATTTCTTTACTCCCAAAAGCCCTGAGAGGTGCGAGCCTCTTAGGGCTTTTTATTTGTGTGGCCGCTATAATGTGGGCTGTGATTATCTCGTAGGAGCTTGATATGTTTGACTCAGCAGTAAGCATCGTTTTAGTGGTGCTCGCGATCTTAGGCTGCGTGATCGCCGCCATCTTCTTTAGCAAGTACTCAGTTTTAAAGCAGCAGCAACAAGGCTCCTCTGGCGCACCAGGAGCACCTAGAGCATCTGGTACCTCAGCACTAGACCCAGCAATCCAAGCTAAAATCCAAGCCCTGCTCTCAGGTGAGAGCATCGCCTTATCTAAGGAAGAGCATCAAGCACTGTCCGATCGCGCCGCTCTTGCCGACGAAAACAAGAGACAAAACGAAGAGCTCAAAGCCCAAATTGAGCAGCTCCAACGTGAACAGCAAACTCTGCGTACTGAGAGCCAGCAACAAGAGGTCAGCCGCGTCACAGAAATCAGCGACCTGAAAGCTACCTGCGAGCATTTGCAAAAGCAGCTGCAAGAAAAAGATGCCGCTATTGCGACAGCTGCCGAGCAGCAACAAAAAGCCCTGCAAGAAGCTAAGGCTGAGCGTGATGCAGCTTTACTAGAGCAAAAGACAATTGCAGCTGCAGCTCTCTCCAAGGTAGAGCAGGAGCGCGATAGTCTCAAGAGCGACAAAGAGAATATGCAACAGGAGCTTACCGCCCAAGCCAAGCTACTTGCTAGTGCCCACAGCGAAAACGAAAGCCTCAAGCAAATGCGTGATGCTGACAATGAGCGTGCTATTAAGATTAGAGCAGACCTTGAGGCCGCCATGTCTGAGCAAAAGACAAGTGCTGCTGAGGCTATTGCCAAAGTAGAACAAGAGCGTGACCGCTTAAAGCGTGACAAAGACTCACTGCAACAGGAGCTCACCGAGCAGGCAAAGAAACTCGCTGCTGCAAGCAGTGAAAATGAGAGCCTCAAGCAAATACGTCAGGCTGATCAAGAGCGCTTTGATAAATCGCAAGCTGACCTTGAACACCGCCTTAACACCATGGGCGAGAAGCTGTTAAATGAGCGCTCGGCCGCCCTCAACAAGCTCAACAATGAGCAAATGGGACAGGTGATCAACCCGTTAAAAGAAGAGCTCGACACCTTCCGCAAACTCATCAGCGACACGCAAAAAACTAGCTCTGAACAAGCAGGTCAACTCAAAAATGAGTTGGCACACCTCCAAGAAGCCCAAGTTAGCCTCACCAACCAAGCTGACATCTTGGCTAAGGCCCTGCTCAAGGGTGGTAAGAGCCAAGGTATGTGGGGTGAGCAGCAACTAGAGCGCGTGCTGGATATGGCTGGCTTAGAAAAAGGCGTGCAATATAGCCGTGAAGTGGTTGGTGGTAACGAAGGCGGTGATAGCGGCCGTGCCGATGCGGTGGTGTGGCTCCCTAACAAGCATGGTATTGTCATCGATGCTAAGTGCTCGCTTACGGCCTACACCGACCTCGTCAATGCCGAAATGGCATCAGATCAAGAAGCCTATGCTAGAGCCTTAAAGGAGCACCTGTCATCCGTGCGCAAACACATCGACGAGCTGGTGAAAAAGAACTACCCATCCTACAAGGAGTATGGCAGTCCAAACTTTGTCTTCATGTTTGTACCGGTAGATCAAGCCTTGGCTATTGCCCTGAAAGAAGATCCAAAGCTATATGATGATTCGCAAAAGAGCAATGTCATCTTAGTCTCGCCATCGATTCTGATGCCAGCTTTGCGCATTGTGGGCAATTTGTGGGTCATGGCAGGCCAAAGCGAGAAGCTCAAAAAGATCGTCACTGCAGCTGATCGCATCTACCAAAAGAGCCGTAAGGTTTGCACTGACTTTGAGAACGTGATTAAAGCGCGTGATACCCTCAACAAGAACATCGATCAGCTCAACACCTCGTTTATGAGCGGCCGCGGCAACCTCACCAACCTGCTGCGTAACTTTGCCTCAGATGCGCCACAAAATGCATTGGCCATCGCCACAATTGATGCTGACCTTGCCGACGATATCGATAATAACAACGACCCATTAGTACTCGTCGCCAAGAAGCCAGCTGCCCTGCTAGCAAAGACCACGGCGGCCGCAGCCACCTCTGCGCTAGCCGCATCTACTGCAGATAGCAGCGACAGCGACAAGAACGACAGCGACAAGAACTACGGCGATAGCGCTAAGGCTACGGACTAAACACGGAGGAAGCGTTATGGAGTTAGAGGCATTACTACCCGAACTACCACGTTGGGATGGGCATGAGATCGACGTGCGCAAACTGTCGCAGGTCTTCAACAAGGTCACTAACTCCTACAAGTACCTGTGGTTCTTAGCGCTCTTAAACCTGTGCGAGCAGCGCTGTGCAGTAAGCTCGGTAACAGCGCCCGCTCCCCAAGCAGCCTCCGCGCAAAGTTCTAGGGCGATCACCCCTCTAATTGCAGCTCCACAGCAGACGCTAGAGATTCCTCAGCTGCAGGTACTGTGTAGCATGGTGTCATTGTCCTTTAGGCCCATTACCACCTACCACATCTACTTTGGCGTCTTAGACACCATTGACCGCACTATCAGCTCTATCTGTAAAAACGTAGGCTCAATGCTGCATGAGATCTTGCTTAACCTCAATGTCACAGAGTATATGCATCTTGATGAAGAGCAAATGATAGCCCTGTGCCAGCATATTTTTGAGGGTGACAATCTCTATCGCTTGCTCGCGCCTTTAGTCGACTTGAAGAAGCTTGATGACACCAAAATTACAGCTCTAATGCCTACCTACACGCAGTTACTGACCACCCTCCTACCCAAGCAGCACCGTAGGAAGTACCAAGCCGCCTTAGAGACCAAGGAAGACAAGAATGCTGCTATCATAGAGCCAGTGCGCCGCATGATTGCAGCCTTGCCTGAGATCCTAGAAGACATTGATCGCTACAACATCAATGTACCGTGGCGATTCATCAGTCCGTGGTTAAGCGCAAGCACGGAGGCCACTAAACAAAAGCAGGCCGCTGACATCAGAAACAGTGCCCCATACTGCCTTTACAAGGACAGAGGCCAGAGTAAAACCCAAACCACGGTACTAATAAGTGCCACGTGGCTTAGCTACCTCCTGCCGCATACAGAGATTTTGCGTAATTTCACCTACTGCGCTTTTACTGCGTACTTGGAAAAGCGCAATCCACTACTACCAGCACTACTCTCCAAGATTAGTGAGGTGCAGCAAGAACGCGATAACCTCAACCAACAACGCCAGTACTTTAATGCCTATCTTAAAAGCGGCCTCATGCTGCATAGCGTGTACTTTGACGAGTACATTACTGTAAGCAGCGACTATGCCCTCGATCACTTTATCCCATGGTCATTTGTGCACCACAATTACATCTGGAACCTGACGCCACTAGACCAAGCCCGCAATAGCTCGAAGTCAGACCACTTACCGCCATTAGAGCCATGTATTGAGAACTTAGGACTACAGCACAAAAGCCTGCTGCAATTTCACGTCAACGCTGCCCTACGTTCACGGCAGGCAGTAGGAAACAAGAAAGGTGAGACAGCAGAAGAGAAGTTCCTTGACAAGTTTAGGGAAGACTTTCTAACAATCAGTAAGGGCAAGGAATTAGTAGATCTGGTTGCAATGAGCGATAAGGCGTTTTGCGACCTGATAGCAGATCAGATCCGACCTGCATATCAGGTGGCGCAAAACCAAGGCTTTACGCCGTGGCACCCCCCAATATTAGAGGAGCTTAAGGGCTAAGTAGGCACAAGCCTCAGCATCGGATAAGGCGTGGTGGTGGTTGAGCTCGATACCGTAGTAATCTGCTAAGGTGTGTAACTGAAAGTCTGGCAACCCTTTATTTGCAAGGCGTGAGCGTGCTGCCTGCAAGGTACAGTAGAACTTGTAGTCAGGGTAGTCCATACCGTAGACATCGAAGACCTGCTTGAGGCAGTTCTCGTCAAAGCCCTTATTGTGGGCCACTAATGGCAAGTCACCGATCAAAGGCTCAATTTGTGCCCAGACCTCAGGGAAGGTTTTAGCATTGCGGGTATCACGATCAGTGAGGCCATGCACTTCCACACAAAAGGAGCTGTAGAAATTTGGAATTGGCTTAATGAGGCTGTAGAAATCATCGACACGCTGACCATTGCGGTAGATCACCACACCGACACTGCATACACTGCAGCGGTTTTGGTTGGCGGTCTCGAAGTCGATTGCAGCAAAATTCTGCATTTAAGGGTCTCTCTCCTTTGGCTAAACGAACAAACAGCAAGACAAAAACAAAGCCTGCCCTGCTCCACTTAGCTCATTCCCATTCCCATAGCCCTAGTGGCCCTACCGTGACGCGAAGATTGGTAGTGGGAAAGGCTGAGCTGCGCTCAAGGCTGGCAGCAAGCTTAAATCTTTTGCGCGTTACTCACCACTGCACAGACGTCTTGGCGCTTGCGCACTGGGCTTGGTAAGGTGTGCTTGCTCTCAAAGAGCTCTAACAGCTCTAAAGCTGTGTGATTCTGACGGAAGGCCAGCTCCATTGGGTAGAGGAACACTAATTCAAAGAAGTGCACCAAGCTGTTATCAGAGAGTGCTACTTCTTGGCTACGACGTGGATAAGCGCCCATAGCCGTGAGCATACCTCCCGAGAAGTCAGTGGTCTGATGGAGCTTTTTGCCCTGCGAGAAGGAATAGCCAAAGCCCACAAACTCATCGGTGGTGAGGATGTAGTTGATGAGCTCGCACAGGGTGTTGATAGGCCAGATGTTATAGCCCTCGCTGTTAGAGAACTCCCAAGCAGCAGGCAGACAGATAGCAAGTTCAACTCTGCTGTCGGTAAGCTCATCTACGCCCCGTGGCACCTTAAGCTTACGGCCGCTTAAGCCTTTGGTGATGATGAGGTTAAAGTCACGGCCTTCCTCTTTTTGTGGAGCGATGTGCAAAAGCTCATAGCGATCGGTCTTAAAGAGGATCTGATAGGCACCAAAATGCTCTTTGATGTGGTTGTCGAGGATAGCCTCATCCTCAGGCTTGAGGCGCATGAAGTTGTTATCAGGGTCTAAGGACTTGCACAAAGACAGCATGCGCTCAATAGTTGGCATCAACCCATCCTCAACGCCCAGCTTGATAAAGCGCAAAGCTCTTTCAAAGCGCAGGGAAGCGTCGTTAACGAGGCCCAACTTAAACAGCGCATAACCCTTGTAGAACAGATAGGTGGCATGATCCTTACCATCTAAGGCGTACCTATCTAACAGGGCATTAGCTTGCATGTAGAGATCTTCACCATCAGAGCCTGCTAAGGCATTGGCCTGATTGATGTAGGCGCGGGCTAACTCCAAGCCCAACTCGTAGTGCTCTAACACCCCCTCAGTTTGCTCTAAGAGCTCGATGATGGCGCCAAAAGCATTCTGTTCATACAGCTCTTTGACCTTGGCTAACAGCTCCTCTAGACTAACCGAACTTGCCATGAGTACTCCCAACTAGAAATCCAATACGCTCGCATCACACGCCATGGTAAAAAAGAACAACAAATGGCGTCATACGAGCTCAAAACAAGCTCAAAACAAGCTCTAGCTTAGCGCGCTGTCACTTGCGCATCAAGCCACAACACCCACAGAACGCATGGCATGGAGCGCATGGATTAGCCCCAATGCTACTTGCTATTGGCGGCGACGAGCAAGGATCTTAGGCATGAAGCGAGGTATATCGTTCTTGTATTGCAAGAACTCGCTTGGGAAGTCGCGCTCTAGGCGTGGTTCATCCACAAAGATCGCCATGATGTAGGCAAAGATGATTACCACTAGCGGAATGATAAGGCTGACAAGCGAGTTGATAGCACAGGCAAAGCCAGCGTAGTACAAGAAGACACCCAAATGCATAGGGTTACGGCAGATGCTGTAAGGGCCAGACGTCACTAAATGCTTAGTCTCAGGCATCAGCTTGATATTACCGAAGTTGCCGGCACCACCTTTACCTTTGACGACCAACTCATAGTTAGCCCACAGCGCAAAGAACAAACCGACAGCCGAGGTAAAGCCGCCCAAGTAAAAGGTCGAAGGTTCTTCAGAGAGGAAGGTAAAAGGATATCTACTGTTGAGGTAGAACATGATGACAGGGCCCACGATGATAAAGCCCACAAAGCCACAGGCATAGAGCAGCTTGTCCTTAAGGCTAAACAACTTCAACACCTCATACAGCACAGCATGGTATAGCACGGCACAAAGACACC
>CALXYZ010000210.1 GCA_944393075.1 uncultured Anaerobiospirillum sp.
TTGCTCAGCTTTGTTGGACTGCAATGCGGCTCAATGCTCTGATTACATTTGTGATCTAATCATAAATCCGAAAAAAACGACCTGTGCGGTCAGCAGCCATAATCAAGCAGCACACCCCATATCGGCCTGATAATTAGCACAAGGCAGACATGGTTTGGCTCTAAATTGGAACTTGCGGTGCAAGATCCAGTTATTTAAGTCACCATTACTTCATAAAAGCCTTAAGAGTAGCCATGCCAGAGCTACCGTCTTGAGACCAGCTCATAGCCCTCTTCTTTTGACGATGCGCAACTAGCATGTCATTAGCCTTCTCTGCCATGTTGCTTGCAGTTGCGACACTATCGCAATAAGATTTTGCACTGTGCAGTATAATATGCGGAATTTGTGAGGGCCTCAGGTAAGAGCTGCCTCAGCAGCCTCTTCTTGCGGCACGGGTAATAGCTTAGAGCTGACGCTCGAGGAACTAACATGTCGTTTACGCTTGAAACTTCTCCATCACGCGCTACCACCGCTTTACTCTTAGGCTCCGGTGAGCTGGGTAAGGAAGTGGCTTTAGAACTCATTCGCTTAGGCATTCATGTGGTGGCCTGCGATCGTTATGACTTTGCGCCAGCGATGCAAGTAGCACAAGAAAAAGCCGTGATCGACATGAAAGACGGCGCTGCTTTAAAAGAGCTCATCCACAAGATTAAGCCAGATGTGGTTATCCCTGAGATTGAGGCTATTGCCACCGAGACCTTAGTGCAGATGGAACAAGATGAAGGTCTGCACGTCGTCCCTACCGCTAAGGCTGCTTTCATCACCATGAACCGCAAGCAGATCCGTACCTTAGCCGCCGAGACCTTAGGTCTGCCTACCTCCCCATACTTCTTTGCCAACACCTTAGAAGAGGTGCAAGCCAACATCAGCAAGGTCGGCTTCCCATGCATCATGAAGCCTGTCATGAGCAGCTCCGGCAAGGGCCAAAGCACCATCAAGAGTGAGGCTGACATCGAAAAGGCTTGGAACAAGGCCTGCACCGAAGGCCGTGGTGGTATGGCTGAGGTGATCGTAGAGGGCATGGTCAAGTTTGAGCAGGAAATCACCCTCTTAACCGTCAGCGCTAGCGATGGCATCCATTTCTGCCGCCCAATCTTCCACCACCAAGTCAATGGCGACTACCATGAGTCATGGCAAGGCGAGAAGTTAAGCGACGAGATGCAGCAAGAGTGCGAGCGCATTGCCAAAGAAGTGGTCACAGCCTTAGGCGGTCACGGTATCTTCGGTGTGGAGCTGTTCTTATGCCCACACGACGAAACCAAGGTCATCTTCTCGGAGCTTTCCCCACGTCCACACGACACTGGCATGGTGACCATGATTTCACAAGATCAGTCCGAGTTTGCCCTGCATGTGCGTGCCTTATTAGGCCTGCCAATTGGCGAGATTACCTTCTTTGGCCCATCGGCATCTGCCGCCCTCTTAGTTGAAGGCGATGGTGACAAGATCACTTACAGCAACTTAGATGAGGCCTTAAAGGCTGGTGGTAAGAACAGCAACATCCGTATCTTTGGTAAGCCAGAGGTGCACGGTGAGCGCCGCATGGGTGTGTGCTTAAGCCGCGCCGCTTCCACTGATGAGGCTGTAGCTAACGTCAAGGCTATGCGCGAAGCCATTAAGGTCAGCGTCAGCAAGTAAGAAGACGCAACTGTAACAGCATCTGCAAGCAACACCTTGCTGCACTTACCTTGTAGAACTGCTTTTCTTTTTGCGATTGTCACACACACTGAGGTGTGGCGGCGATCAACTAAACCTAGAGGATAGTGAGCAGATAGGATGCGTCCTGCTGCTTGCACAGATCATGAGGAGTTAATCATGGCAAACATCTTTGCCCGTTACGAGACCATGGATCCATACATCCTGTTATCGGCCATCAACCTCAAGCTGCGCGATGAAAGCGAGAGCTTAGAGGATCTGTGTCGTACCTACGACATCGATGAGAAGAAGCTCTGCTCCCGCCTTAAGAGCGTGGGCTTTAGCTACGATGCCGAGCAAAAGCAGTTCCGCTAGACCATTAAACCATTTCCCCCGCTGATCTAAAGATCACGACTTGAGCTTGACAACCTAGCTCACAAAGGCTAGCCTAGAGCCCGCCTTTTGAGATCTCAAAAGGCTTATTTATCGCGTTTGTGTCAATAGCACTAAGCGATATGAGGGGCTTTAGCTAGCCTATTTCGTCTCCGTCTCTTCACTCAACCGCATCTGCATCAGCTTTTTTCAAGCATGCAGCTGCACGGCATCACCAAACTCCTACTCCAAGGTTTCATTGATGGCAGAACAAGACAAGATCATCGAAAGAATCGCTAAACTTCTGGCCTTAGGTAATAGCGCCAACCCAAACGAGGCAGCTATTGCTATTGAGCGAGCCCAACGTCTGATGGCCGAGCACAAGATCTCGATGTCAGACATCACCATGAACTCGATTTCTGAGGTTGAACAGAAACTGCCTACGATCTTACGCGATCGCTTCCTCTTTACTACCTTGGGCAACCTCGTGGCTCGTGCTTTCGGCGTTAAGCACTTCTACACCAAGATGGGTTCTGTCACCAAGTCTGTGACCTTTATCGGCCCTAACGACCGTGTGCAAAGTGCTGGCTACACCTTTACCGTGATTGCACGCCAAGCTGCTATCGCGAAAAAGAACTTTACGGCTGCCAAGAAGGAAGAAATTGAGGACAGCCTGAAGAAAGAGTACTCCTTCATTTTATCTTGTCTGCCTGATGGAGAGGACACCTCATTTAAGGAGTTTGCCGAGTACTTCCCAAACATTAATAGCATATACAAGCGCCAACTGCGCTCCACTACCAAGGCCTATCTCCAAGGCTGGCTGTATGCGATCAATGAGAAGGTGATCGACTTTGCGATGGATGATCAAGAGGAGTTGTTGATCGAGCAGTTCATGCACGAGAAGCACGGTGACTTATCACCAATGCGCCGTGCTCGTAGTCGCTACCTCAGCAGCAGTGAGCTTGCCGCTTATCGCAACGGCAAGAAAGACGGTGCCGAAGGCTTCTCCTTATTCCACGGCGTGGGTGGTGAAGGTGCCATCCGTGCTGCTATCGGCCACAACCGCTAGACAGCAAGCTGTGCCGCGCTGCGGAGCTGCGACGCTGCGCTACCGCGCACGTTGCGGCACACACTGCGGCGCCTGTTGCGGGCACAGCGCCCGCCCCTAAACAAAAGGCATCCAGAGGATGCCTTTTGTTTCTGTGCAAAGTCGTGTTGGCGGCTGTGGCTACAAAAACGGATCAGAGCCTGCTGGCAGCACCACAGGACGCTGTGGATGACGTACCGGTATGCTATTACCTAAGTAGTAGGCATGCAGGATTCTAATGCAGTCACTCAAAGAGCCTGTGCACTCGATAATTAAGCGCGAAAGAGTCTTGTGCGGTTTAGCACAGAGCATCAGGCTAAAGACAAAGTTAAGGCTGTGCTCTACCTGCTCTTTAAGCTGCGCGACAGCGATAGTGAAGTTGTCGTGCCAATCATCCATCTGATGCCAGTAGATCACTGGGTCTAAGGCCTTATGCTTAAAAGCAGACTCATAACGGCTGGTATAGGTGATCTCATAGCAACTGTAAGGGAACGAGCTTGCAGGCGTAAGCGTGCTTGGGACGACCATTTCTAACGCCTTTAAGTGCTTACGCAAGACCTTTAACTGGCGATCACCAATAACCACGATGTTTGGTGCCTCTTCTGGTAAAGAGAAATAGGCACGCAACCCAGACCACTGCTGCTTTAATTGATCGACGATCTGTGACGGCACATAACAGCCCTGCATCATGGCAATGATCAGGAGCATATCGAGGCTTGGCTTGTACTCGGTAAGCCACATGCGCTCAATCTCACCTTCTTGTGCCAGCTGTCTGCGCGCAGCGAGGCTGCCGAGGCGTTGTCCTGCGCTCACAGCACCTAATTGCCAATATATGTCGCAATCACGGTTGATACTGACGATATTCTCGTGCTCTAAGAAGAAGAGCTCATCGCTACAACGTGCTTGCAGCTGCAAGCTGTTGATCTTCTCAGCGACATGAATACGTTGTGAAGCGCTTAAGCGTGCATTATGAACGACACCTGCACCTCTCTCAGCAGGGACGCTACCTACAGCATTAGCCCCCATACCATTAACACTAGCATCAAGGCCAGGACGACCAACATTACCCATGTTGCCCATATGCCCCATGTTGCCCGTATACCCCATATTTCCCATATGGCCCATGTTTCCCATGTTACCCATGTGGCCAATATTGCTGAGGTTACTTAAGTCACTTAAGCCACTGATATCGCTTAAGCTCATGGCACCTAATGCTGCACCTAAGTCCTGATTTTGATCTGCCCCTTGGAATTGATCAGTGCTGCCACCACCATCAAAATCTAAGGCATCATCATCATCTTCACCCACCCGACTGGGTATAGGTGTTACCTCTTGTGAGTTCTCACTCTCATCTTGCTGCCATTTAGCGTGTGGTAAAGTTAATCCCATATACCCCTCCACACCCTACAGAGGTAGCGAAAATCCCAACAATTCAACAAAGTCATTTTTGACCTGAAGAAACAACAAAACTCTACCACTAGCAAAGCCCTTCTTTTCCAAGACACCGCGACCTCCGTCGCCGAGCTCTGCTCTTCTTGCACGTGGTTACAGCCAAAGCTATTGCCGTATTGTACCTGATTGCTTCGCTCAAAAACATAACGCGGATTGACCGCCAAAAGTTGAGCAATGACCAGTAAAAATGGGCAAAGCCGCATGGTAGCGCGCTTTCAAAGCAAACGATTGCAACAAGAAACACCACAAACAAAAGAGACTGTTTCACCAAAGTGTGACGTTTCTCCACAAAAATTGCTTAAGCATATGGCGAAAAAGTGCAAAAAGCGCAGAAAAAGTGATGTACGACAAGCAAAATCGCAGGGGCGCAACGGAGGCGATGAGGACTTAGGAGAAGAGGTGATTGAGGAGGAGGTGGTGGTGGTGGTGGTAAAGCAGATGGGCAGACATAGTCAATGCTAACAAGGCCGCAAATGCGGCCCTGTTAATGGTGATAACTGTGGCTGCTCAGCGCCACATGCTGTGCGTCTTAGATGGAGTTAATGACGATATCAGCATTGCACTCCATGACGGTGTCGCCACGGATGATCTCTCCGATGCTATCGACGCGAATAATGCCCGAACGAGGGTTCTTGATGGAGTCGATGTGGCCCTTAATAGAGGCCTCTACATCAGAGTACTCAAAGGCACGATCACAGTTGATCATGGTGCAGTCGATGAGCTTGAGGTTCTTGCAATAGCACAGTGGCTGCAGGCTCTCGATCTGGCAGTTGATTAAGGTCAGACCATCAGAGTACCAAGCTAAGTACTCGCTCTTGATAACGCTGTTCTTTACAGTAACGTTACGGGCGTGCCATAAGCAGTCCTTGGTGTCGAAGGTACAGTCTTCGATCAATGCGTTTTCAACATACTGCAAGGAGTACTTGCCAGTAGAATGCACACGACGCAGCACTAAGTTCTTGCTATCTAAGAAGCCGTAGACAGAGTTAAACTTGCAGTCTTCTAAGGTAATGGCTGAGCTCTTCCAACCAAACTCTTCGCTATCGATATCACAGTTACGGATGGTGATATCAAGGCACTCACGGATGTTCTTCACTGAATGCAGAGTGCTGTTCTCGATAAGGCCGTGGTGGTCATACCATAAAGGCGCACGGGTACCCTCGTTTAAGGTCACGTTGCGCAGAACAAAGTTACGGTCATGCCACAGCACATAGCGCATATCAAAGACGCTATCGACCACCTCGAAATTGCAGCTCTCCTTTAAGGCGGACTCACCGTCAACAGGACCGCCGAAGTGGCAGTTGCGCACTAAGAGGTTGGAACTATTATACAGAGCACGCTCTTGATCGAAGTTCTGACCCTCGATCACTTGGCGGGTCTCTAAAGTCTCGTTAGAGACTGGAGCTGCGGTAGAGGCAGCTGCAGCAGCGGCAGCAGCGGCAGCAGCGGCAGCGCCCGCACCTTGAGCTGCTAAAGGATTGGTCACAGCTAAAACTGTTTCCGCAGTAGCAACATCTTTGACTTCTGACATTTTGAATTCCTTATTGCCATCTGTAGGCGTCCTAAAAGACTTACCCACGGCAAACCATGTTCGACAAAGCAGATACCGCTTTACACCTATCATGCGCGTCATACGCGGTCTGCGCGCATAGTGTAACGCTTGTGGCTACGTTAGCGTAAGAGCCACACTAGGTAAAAGGCAAACAATGCTCCACTAAGGCAGACCCCACAGCACATCACTGCCCAGAGAGCTAAGCAAGACACCAACATGCTCTTTTCTCCAAAAAGAACGAGGATTAAGTCCAACTAAGAAAGGCCACGCTAGAACCAAGATACGAGCTTTAGCTCACTACCTTTGTGATGACCTGACCACAACCTAATCCCCGTACACGCAATGAGATCTGTTGACCCCTAGGGCTTGCGTTTCCGCCCATTACCGCCCTTGTGGGGCAATTCTTTGCAGCAAGGTCGCAAGATAGGCTGCTACAAAGCTGTTAGCTATGCTGCTAAATCTAGTGATAAAAGACATAATTAACACCCCCTTGTTGGGGGTGGCTAACTTGGGTTGATACTGATCGTGCTAGAATG
>CALXYZ010000211.1 GCA_944393075.1 uncultured Anaerobiospirillum sp.
CAGACGAGGCTGCGGCCTAAATTTAAGTTAGCTATTGCTAACAAAACGGGGGGTTAATTATGTCTTTTATCACTAGTTTCCTTCACCAGCTGTTGATGATTCAATCAGCCAAGAACGGGCTTCCTGCCCAGCCGATTTTGGAGCTGTGCAAAGAGCTGCGCAATAAGGTGTGGAAGCGGCGCTAATGCAATAACGCAGCAAGCTAGCGCCCACGTGGCAGTGGTGCCTATGCCGCGTTTACTCCACGGCTTCGTCACCGACTAAAGGACGCAGAGGGTACTTAGCACTAGCCTTAAAGCATCTATCTTAGAGCGAGAGCTCTGAGAGGCGGCCTTGTTGTCTGTTGCTTTTGCTTCTAGACTAAAGCGAGGTTGGACGCTGCTTAGTAGTAGACGCTAGGCATAGAGCTGCGATAGGTAATGTCGTCTAAGCCTAATTGCAGCTTGGCAATGGAGAAAGCTTTGGCCATTTCATCTTGGCTGATGACGCCGCAGGCACCAAACATGAGATAGGAAGTGCCATCAAAGTAGGTCAAAAGGCCTGCACATGGAGCGTTATCTACATACTTGAAGCTAAAGCCACGACGGGCAATCTGTGCCGTCAGCCCCCAGCCACTGTAGGAGTCCATAACATCCTGAGCATAGGCCTTGGTGGTGCTTAAGTGTGCAGCGGCAGGCAGAATTTGCACAAAGGCTTTAGCACTACCATCAGCCTTCATTAGCGATACCACCTTGTTTTGGCGGTTATGGCTTAAGGTGTAGTTTGGCAGCAGGCGATCAACACGTGGATCACTGCGCTCACCAATGGTAATGGCCATACCCATATCCACACTTGTGAGATTGCGCGATGAGGTAGTCGCTGGAGCAGCCTCAGCATGCTGTGCACTAATACCCATCGACACTACAACCAACCCTACCAAAGCGACAGCAGCAGTAAGTGCGCTTGTGATTTTGCTTAAGCGCCCTGTCTTTCCTTGTTTGAACATTGTTGGCTCCTGTGTTGAGGGCAAAGCCCTATTTCCCAAGTGTTATCGCCACTACCAGCGAAAAATCCCTAATTTAGGCCATTTGTCACAAAATGCTGTGCTAAAATGGCGCGTCAAAATAGCAAGCTCAATACTAGGCTAGCCTCGGCTAAGCCACTATCTGTCTGTGTTTGAGCGTGTTTGTATTCTTCACTGTCAGACCTCAAAAAGCATGATCGTCCTGATTTGAGAGTCCGCTCGAGAGATTGTCTTCAGATGTTACACTTTTTGCCTGCTCCGCTACTCTTTGTGTTCAATGTGACCATGATCTCAGTGGTCACGGCCATCTTGGCAATTCCAGTGTTCGTACTCGCTCTCGTGCGTTTGATTCTGCCTTTTAAGCCAGTCTTAGACTTTGTTGATGCCATCAATCAGATCGTATTCCGTCTGTGGATTGCCAACAATGCCATGCTCATCAATCTTACTAACCGCATTGAGTGGGATGTGCAGGGTGCTGATATCGAGAAGATTAAAGGCTCGTGCTTTATTATAGCCAATCACGTCACTTGGACTGACATTGTAATGCTGGGCCATATCTTTCGTGGCAAAATCCCTATCACCAAGTTCTTCTTAAAACACTCGCTGATCTACATCCCTATCTTAGGACAGGCTTGTTACTCTTTAGGTATGCCATTTTTGCGCCGTTATAGCCGCAACGAGATGCTCAAGAACCCAAAGCTCAAGACTAAGGACATTGAAGCAACCCGTAAGGCTTGCCACAGCCTGCTGTTTCACCCATCAACTTTAGTGAACTTTGTTGAGGGCACACGTTACACCAAGGAAAAGGCTGCTGCCCAAAAGAGCCCATACCGTCATCTGATGCCGCCGAAGGCTGCTGGCCTTGCCATCGCCTTAGGCTTAATTGGTGAGCGCATTGATTGCCTGCTCAACACTACCTTGATCTACCCAGGTGAGCACAAGGGTTCCATCTTTGTAGAAATGCTCTGTGGTCGCTTAAAGAATTTCACAGCTCGTGTTGAGGTGATTGACCAAGCCACCATCAAGGAGCACCTTGTTGGTGACTATCTGCATGATAAGCAGTTCAAGCATGCCTTTACCATGTATCTGCGTGATCTCTGGCAGCGTAAGGATCAGCAAATTGCTGAGAGCTTAGGTGAGGACTACAGCGCTGAGAGTACTGAGGCAAATGCGGCTACCACCTCTGCCCCAACCCTAGTACAGGGCCAAGGCCAAGTTCAGGATCAGGCTCAATATCAGGCAAACGCCACTGTTGCTGACACTAAGTCAGCCAATGATGCTGCTAGTGCTACTGATGATAAAGAAGCTCAGCCTGAGGCCAAAGCCAAGGAGCTTGAGGAAGCCTAAAGGCAACAGGCTACAGGCTACAGCAACAAGCTGCTGGCAGCAGTGCTGAATGCAGTGCTGACAACAAAGCCTATCGTGATTGTTCGCGATCGGCCAAAATCTTTCTAAACTTTTAAATGGTTTAAAAGTACCCCATGCGAAGTTCGCGCTAACCATGATAAACAAAGGCCTCTGTAGCGGTTTAAAGTGCTACAAAAAGTTAAATACAAGGTTTTGGCCAGTCCCAGCTCCTAATCCTCATAAAGCACTTGCGGCTGATTTAGATGGTAGGCAACTCGCCAAAAACTAGATTTCATGAGGCTTTTAGGGGCCCAAAAGCCCCGAGTTTTAAATTTTTATGGAAAGATTTGGGGATCGACCTTGTTGTTTTGTGGTGGTAGCTTGCGTCTTGGCTGCCAGAACTACTTCTTGGCGTCTGGCACGTTATCAAGCTCTAAGAGGTAACCGATAAGGTCGATTAATTCGTTTCTATCCTTAACCGACTCCATGGTCACTAAGTACTTACCATTGACCAAGATCTCTGGGACAGCCTCGATATTGATGTCCTTACCCCACTTATCGAATTGGGCGACCTTACCGATCACTGGGAAGGAGTTGTACTCCTTTTCAAACTTGTCCTGAGGTACGCCAATTGAGGTCATAAAGGAAGCTATTTCGCCATGGTTCATTGGGATCTTGCCGTCGATGTGCATGCGCTTGAAAAGCTCGTGCACAAAGACATCCTCAATGCCCATGTTAGTGGCTACAGCCATAGCACGCTGCGACTCTGGGCCCATTGGGCCGCCTAACATCATCACAGGATTGCGCTCGAACTTAGCATTAGGGAAAGCCTTTTTAATGGCGTCGAAGTCGCCTTGCAGCGAGAAGCAGTGGCCGCACCAGAACGAGAAGAACTCACGGATCTCCTTAGTGGCTGTGAGCTTATCGGTACGCACCTGATAGTTCTCACCTTCGACATACTTAGCATCAGCGGCCATACTCACTTGCGATAGGAACAGCGAGGCAACTACCGCGCATGACCACATTGCTACTTTCTTCCACATACAGTACTACTCCCCAAAGCTTGAGGCCTAAAAGCCTCTAAGCTCGAAAAAAACTCAACAAAGCACTCTTGCCGCTCCCTTGCATCTAATACCCTGCAAGGATCAGCACGAGAACAAGGAACTAGAAACTCAAAACCAAACTTGTGAAACTAGTCGCTCCCCCTTAGATTAAGGGGCCGAGCTTAGTTCCAACTTAGCAGCACGGTGTTGGTGCCACAGCAAAAAACAAAACGCGAAGCGGGTTAAACCTACTTCGCGCTGCATTATAGCGCCGGCGCTACGGCATGCGCCGGTTTCTGCAAGCCTTTATCGGCAGTAAATGCTTGCGAGGCTCAGAAAGGCCCATACAGGCACATCATGATCCCTATCAGCAT
Source organism: uncultured Anaerobiospirillum sp. (assembly GCA_944393075.1). GTDB lineage: Bacteria > Pseudomonadota > Gammaproteobacteria > Enterobacterales > Succinivibrionaceae > Anaerobiospirillum. The sequence continues at coordinate 3,768 of CALXYZ010000211.1, forward strand.
CTTTAGTTGGTGGATGAGGAGTGATCCCAGATCGAAACCTTATCACGCAACTGACGAGCACTACGGCGTTGGCGCTTCATTCCAAAGGAAAGCATGAAGCTGAGCGAGCGCAACGCAAAGTTTGAGCGCACAGCCATACGGCACAGCAAGAACAAGCGCTTGGTGCCAGCACGTGAGATCTTATAGTTGCACTTTGGATCTAATGGGCGGCGTGCCACTTGGCGCAGCAAGTACATGGCCATAGCAACATTGGTGAAGCAGAACATGCGCACACCAGCACTGCTCTTTGGCGACAGCGCACTGATAAAGCTGATAGCATCATCAAGATGGCCTTGAGTGATAGCCACGTAATCTAAAACTTCATCAGCATTCTCTGCTGGCAGGAAGGAGGCACCACGCTCAGCATCCTTAGTGCGATCACGCAGAATATTGGTAAGCTGCAAGCCCTCACCAAAGCTGACGGCCAGCTCCATCATTTCCTTTTTGTCGGCAGTATGGTCAGACAAGCAGAAAAGCTCTGCTAGCATCTCACCGACCACGCCGGCTACTGAGTAGCAGTAGTTATCGACATCATCTAAAGAGGAGATCATCTCCTGCTCGCGCTGGCGGCGCAGCGACATCGACATGCCATGGGCGAGGATAGAGACAGCATGACAGATGATCTCTTTGACCTCATCGTCATACGTCAGTAAGAGGTGTACCGCCTGATCTAAGTCACGCACTAAGGCGATGTCATCGGCTGCCGAGCCAAACTTAGTCAGCTCTAAGGCACGCAAACGCAGGCCTTCAAGTACATCCTCATCGGCAAACTCATCACCCGCGAGGAAAGAGATATCAGAAAGCCAAGTGATCTTATCGTTGCACGAGGCTTCAGAATCGTCCTCCACGGTATCAACAATGCGGCAGAGCAAATAGGCCAAAGCCACATAGTCCTTAAGTGGAGCCCGCATGAAAGGAATGGTGATAGCAAACGAGCGCGAAACCTTATTAAGGTGCTCGTATAAAGCCTCAGTGCTCATGAGATGAGCACGCGAAACGGCTGCATCAGAAGCTACTTCTGATGCAGTTGTAGACTTAGAAGAAGAAAGGGAAATGTCAGTTTGATTCTGATTAGGTTCAGGTGGCGGATACGTGTCCATAAAGCAAAACAAAGGAAGCCAAACACGGTGATGATCCTAACACGAAACCATTAGCTCTGCGCTTATTTCCCATAAAGATCACAACGGCCATAACAAAGGCATTCCAAGATTAGTGGTTCATGTGCATCACTGCACACTGAACGCACAAAGCACAATGTTTTTAAAGCCAGCATCCGCCCCACATTAGCAGCCACACAATGGCTTCTTGCTTAGCAAAACTGTGCATTTTGCCCGTGAAATGTGTGAGGCACATTGAGGTTGCTCGGCTTTGTTTGTGCTACTCTTTTAGTCTCTAAAGAACGCGACCATGTTTTTAGCTGAGCAAAAAGCAGGTTTACCAATGGAAGAGAATAAGCAAGAACAAGCAACTACAGCCCCTCAAGGTCAGCCATGTGAACAATGCAAGAGCGAAGAGACTCATCCACATCCTCCTCTTGGCAACTTGTTACTGCGCACCATGACCTTGCCACGTGATACCAATCCAGCAGGCGATATCTTTGGTGGTTGGATCATGTCGCAGCTCGACATCGCTGGTGCCATCTTAGCCCGTGAAATCTCCCACGGTAGAGTGGTTACTGTGGCTGTAGACGCCATGAACTTCAAAAAGCCTGTTGAAGTTGGCGATGTGGTCTGCTGCTATGGTCACTGCATCAAGGTAGGTCGCACCTCTCTTAAGATCAAGCTTGAGCTTTGGGTCAAAAAGATCTACGAAAGCGAGGCTGCTACCCGCAATCTCGTGACTGAAGCTTGCTTCACCTATGTGGCTGTTGATGACAATGGTCGTCCACGTCCACTACCACCACAGGCCCACGTCATTGCTGCTGTGGGTATTGATGCTGGCACTGTTGGCCTCAATGCTGATGGTTCCATCAGAACCAAGAAGCCTGAAGAGACCGCCGCTAACTAAGCCAAGTCACTACTTCCATCTTTTCTTGCCGCCCCTAGCAGCTACTTGTGTTTGTTCTTTTTGCTTGATAACAAGCGCCTGCTAGGACGGTCGTTCCCTTTCTGGCCATACCGCCCTGTTTACACCTTTATCTCCTGTATCCACCACAACTCTTAAGAGGAGCACTTATATGTTTATCCTGCCTGAGATCAGACGTGCCTCGCGTGGCTGCAATGATGTAAAGACAGTTTTAGAGAGCTTTTCTCTTGCCCATGAGATGACCATGGCCCTCAAGGACGAGCCATTTCCTTACGCCGTAACCGTCAACTACGCCCCACAGGTCATCGACGATGAGCTCTATCTCATTTTCCATGGAGCCCGCGCTGGCCGTAAGTTTGAGCTCATGAAGCGTGACCCTCACGTTGCCTTCACCATTACACTGCGCTCGCAGATCTATATGTCAGAGGACGCCCACAGCACCAACTTCTTCAAGAGCATCAGCGGCGATGGTGTGATCGAGTTCTTAGAGGGTGAGGACTCCTTAAATGCACTGATGGTACTGATGCGCCACCACGGCTCGGTCTCTGATGACGCCAAGCTGCGTGAGTACCTACTACCTTCTCTCAAGGCCACTCAGAGCTTCATGCTCAAGGTGCGCATGGCTGGCCTCAAAGAAATCCCTGTGCGAGCCTGAAGCGCGACTTTCTTACCAGCTTGCGAAACCTCATCAATGATTTGCTTCATAAGATCTCAACCTATATCGCTCAAAACCACGGCGGTACAGTCGTTGTAGAAG
>CALXYZ010000212.1 GCA_944393075.1 uncultured Anaerobiospirillum sp.
AGATCTCAAAGAGAGCTTTATTGTTGCAGGTGATAGCACCGTTATCTCCTACGGTAACGAGCATGGTAGCTTTCAAATCGTCTTTAAGCTCTTAGCTTTAGATGAGAATGAAGCCCAGAACATGAGCTTTGATAACTTCAAGCAAAAACTCACTAAGCGTTTTAGCGATAAAGAGAGCCTGCTCTACGGTGAGTACAACATTCTGCATGCCTTTAGCTCTGCTACCCAAGCACTATCTGAGATCTCGCGCCTGAAAGCAAGCACCCAAAACAACACCAAATCTGATATAACGAGCTTAGATGCTTGGCAAGAACAGCTCCAAGCTGAGACTCAAAGTGGTAGTCCTTACATGGACTTAGCACTGCGTGCTTTTTTAAAGAAGAGTGCTGACGGTATTCTCCCTGATATGCAAAACTTCTTCTATGAGCGCACGGTTCTCAGTCACAAGTACTTAGCTACTCTAAGCTGTGAGTTCCGCGGCACCCAAGCCCAAGCCGCAATGATACGCAACGAGTTCGAGACCTTTAGCCCGTTGTGCGAACGCATAATCAACAGCTACCGCTATCGTTTTAGAGATCAGGCAAATCAATAGCAAAGGAAAGGCGCGGACACTAGCAGTCAAGGATATTGCCTCTTAGCCTTGTATGATGCGGTGTGGTAAATTATAGAGGTTCCCGTATAGCACTCCACGGGCGTGAGTACATCGCACTTGCGCACTTGCTTACACACGTATGCACGTGTGTAAGCAAGTGCGTGCGGAGCGTGGAGTGTGAAGCATGGAGAGATAGATTGCTAGTGCAAGCTGTTACTGCTCGCCGATTTTCTTCCAAGTCACTTCATTACGGCAGTAGAGAGGCTCTGCTAAGCTTGGATCAGTCATAGTAGCGCCCTCAAGCTGATAGACTCTCAGAATAGTAGCAGCCTCTGGATAGAGCTTGTTATCAGCCTCAGTGTTAGCACTGATACGCTCAGCCACCTCTGGGTCAGTTCCAAGCTTCTCTAAGAGTCTTGGCAGTCCTAAGAGATTAAGGCCCGTACCAGCGGCAACCAAGCTCTCGGCGCTCTTAAAAGCAGCAGCGCAACGTTCATCACTAGCAATTAACTCTATAGCCTTTTCTGGCTTGCATACCTGCTCTTCTAAGATGGTCTCCACGGTGCCCGCTCCTGCACGCAGTACATAAAAGGCGAAGTAGACCTCACCCATACGGGCATCAATACAGGCAAGAGCATAGTGATCTTGCTCTGGAGCAGAAGCACGTAATGCTAAGAGCTTGTCTGCCACTAAGAGCTTGAGATCACTGATACCAAAGACCTCAACGCCTAAGCCTAGAGCTAAAGCTTGTGCGGTAGACACAGCGATACGCACACCAGTAAAGGAACCAGGGCCTGCACCAAAACCAATAGCCTCAATAGCAGAGCGCTCGATACCAGCTTCTGACAGAAGTTCTTCAATCATAGGCAGCACCAAGTTAGCGTGCTTTTGTGGAGCTACTTGGGAGCGCACAAAGACCTGATCGTTATAGCTCAGAGCAACCGAGCAGTTCTCGGTAGCAGTATCAATCGCCAAAATGGTTTTCTTAGCCATGATTCCCTCAAAGAGAACGAATACCAACTGCTCACAAGCCAGACTGCCGCACAAAGAAGAAAAGGCAGGGCCGAGCACCTAAATCTGGCACATATTACCACAAGCCCAGATTTTCTGGGCTGTGCGCCTAGCCGCCCTCTTACTTACTACCCGCGGCAAGGCCCAGACAGCAACTGAGCTCAACTGAGCTCAACTAAGCACAGCTGTGCTCAGCTGGCTTAGTCACAGCAGCAAAACAACTAAAGCGCGATCTTTAGGTCGCTCAATGTTACACTCATCTAAGCTTGGCACTAGCAGGCAAGGAGAAACATACATGTACGGGTACCCGCATATCATCATCGAAGACCAGGACTTTCGCGGCGTGAACAATGTGTTCGTGGTCGTGGGGGCTGCTGAGAACCGTGAAGCATTCATCGCCAAATACTTTCCTGAGCACGATGGCGCCCCTGTTATCAAGCACTTGAGCGCTAAGGACATCACTGATGTCAAACTCGACTTCACCAACCCTAAAGTGCGCGAAGAGGTCAACGCAGCCTTTTTTAGCAACCACTGCTACACCATCGATACCGCTAAAGACTCTTTTGAGAGGTGGGCTGTTGCTGACTTTCTCGAGCAATACGGTTTCTCCAAAACCATGCGCAGCCTGGTTTTAGACAACCGTCCACGCTATAACATGCGTGACAACTTGGTCTTTTCTCTATCTCCCGAGGAGTTTGACCTTGAGGTTCTCACGGGCTTTGTCGGCTTTGTGAATTACAAGCCTGAAGAAATCCATGTCTACCATGTCTAAAATCGCACCAGGTTTGGTGGCATAGTAAACCAAGCCGCCATATGGGCGGCTTGGTTCGTGTCGCTCCGTCTGTTTCGTCATTTCCTATTCTCACTAAGCACTAATCACGTGTAACGGCCGTGTCATTCCTACTAGGCTGTGGTGAGCAATTTAAAACTACTGCCCCTAGCGCCAGTACTATCTACCTTGCCACAGCTCTTTGCTGTATTGCTGTTTCATCTGTGCGGCAGTCCCTGCACTTATTTATCATGACAGGGCACAAAACACCGATAAACAGTGCGCACTAGCCCCCTCCCCTCGCTGTAGCTATTTTTCTCAGTGTGCTATATTGCCGCCGCTGTATCATGATCAGCACTTGCGTGCACGCTCCACAAACTTGCACTAAAAGAAGATGACTTAAGTATAACTGTTAACAGCGATAACGCTGGCATGGTAGTCGGTGTCACTCCCACACCATGCGCTTTTGCAGTCCACTTGTTTTGCAACGCTGCTCTAGGGGAGCTCTACCACGTTAAATTCAACGTACTTCTTTGCTTAGTATGTAATAAGCAGCAAGCCGCAAGCACTTACAGCCATATTTGGCTATTGACAGCTATTGTTTGCTACAAACTTTGATCACCTAGCTGCACCAAAGCTCAATTACGCCACGATAACTTTCCATGTACATTCTGACGGGGAGTTAGCAAAAGCATGTTGCTGTGGTGCGCTTTGTCATTTTTTACATCAGACTCCATCAATGATAAAACATCACCTGTTAGGGCAGCAGTGCGACAGTGCTCAAAATCAGCATAACAAGCTCGGTAGTTCCACGCACTATGCATCAGATGTCTCTACTGCTGCCCCAACTGCCACTACCACAGCCACTGCCACTGCCACAGCAAATGTAACTTCCAACACGCCTAATGCACTTGCACACGATGCTTTAGGTGTAACCACCAAAAGCGTGGACTCACCTGTTGCATCAAAGAGTGTGATGCAACCTGCAGTAAAAGCAGTGGTGAAAAAAGGTCGTGGCCGTTCACGCCGTAATGCCCTGCATGAAGCTGCCACTGCCCCTCATACCAATACTCATGCGCGCACCGACTCTGCTGAGATCAATGCTCTTGAAGAAGAGCCTTACACTCCTCTACCTACCCTGCAAATGGGCCCATACACCATTAACGACATGTATGATCTAAGGCAGCACTTCTTAGTCGAAGAGGCTATCTTGTTGTACCGCAATGGTAAGTTGCAGCGCTTTTTACTCACCCATAAGAGCTTAAGCGAGTACCGTGCGATCAAGCGCATGGAGCTGTTAGAGATTACCGCGGGCACCTACACCAACCTCGAAGTCGCCAGCAAGCTCAGTCGCATTATTGGTGTACTGCTCTACCCAATGGAGATACAAGGTCTCCTTTCGGCTAAGTCCATTGATGCTGACAGCGCTTTGGTAGAAGAGCGCAATTCCCACAACAAGCTCAAAGTACCAAGCACTGCACCAAAGAGCCGTAAAAGCAACCGAAGCAGCAAAGCTGATGCTGATACGGCCGATACTAACGCTGTTGATACGGCTACCAGCACAGCGCCTGCACCTCATAATCATGCTAGGCCAGCCTCTGATGCTGACTTTTTTGTGTCCATGCCCGCAACCGCGGTTACAGCCTCGGTTGCAGTCTCGTCTGCATCTGCGTCATCTACAACCACTACAGCTACAACAGTCACCTCTCACAGCATCGCGGGAGCCCAAGGTAGCAATAGCACTACTACGCAGCAGCACAGTGGAGTCTTACCACCACATATCCATCACCGTCATGGGCTGAGCATAGAGCAGAGCTTGCTAGAGGCTAATGCCCATGTCCCAAGCTCAATTGTGAATAACAAGCCAGCACACCTCCAGGTAAGAGCTACAGATCTCTTAATCCACCCTGACCTTACCAGTGTCGCTTTAAGTAAGTGCCCAGCCCCATTACCATTTCCAGCACCTACTCTGGATCAAGCGGCCTCTGTAGGCTTAAAACCACCAAGCCCTAACTCGCCTTATTACGACTTTGAGTTGAGCTGCTTCTTACAGGAGTATCAGGTACGTAAGAGCACACAGATGCATGCCCTAGCCCAGCTCAAAGCTGAACTTAATGTCTTTGGTAGTGACCATACCTTTGACCGCATGCAGCTTTTGCAAAACGCCAGCAAGCGCAAGCTCTCCTATCGCCAAATGAAAGGTATCGACCTGCCAACCCAGCGCAGCCAGCCTCTTTTTCCACAAGCACCTACAGTACCTACTTCTCATACCGAGGTCATTGGTAAAGCACACTCAGCAGCAAACGCCGCCTTAGACTTTGAACCTCCAGACACCGCAAACACTGCAAATACTGCAACCACTGCAACCACTGCAACCACTGCAACCACTGCAACCAAAGCTGCACACACAGACTCCACTTCCACCAAAAGTATGCTGGCAGTAGAGAGTACTAAGCCTCACCGCAGACACATACACAGCAGCAGCTGCAGTAGCAGTGCTGTGGGCACAGCGCTCAAACCTCTACCTCTCTTCCCAGAAGTAGCTGTGCACTTTGAACAAATCAGCTCTAACTCCACCTGTGCACACGAGCCGAACAGTACGCACAATACGCACATTGCGTGCAGTGCGCACATTGCGTGCAGTGCGCGCAGTGTGTGCAGTTTCCATGGTGCTCATAAAGCCCTTGATTCTGATAAAGCAAATGGCGTTGATAGCGCGGACAGCGCGATTAGCACTGATAGCGCAAATAGCGCAGAAAATGTTGCTGCTGCCGTTGCCACTGCGGCTAATAGTAGCGTGCAACGTAAAGCGCCACCTATCGTGGTAGATAAGCCAGCACAATACAATGCTGCGGCTTACCAAGATCTGCTCTATAAGCAAGCTCAGAACTATGAGACCAGCAAACAGAGCTTTAGATATAAACAGGATATTGGCCTATATGCCCAGACCTTATTGAAAGAACAGAATAAGGAGTTTCACGAGCGTGCTGCGTACTTTGCGTACCTCAACCAAACTGCGTCTGACAATGGCGATCAATTCAACGCCTCTGAGTTCAAAGTACAGCATATGACAATCTTGCCTGATTACGCCAAGTTAGGGCGCTATAGCGCAGTACTCTATGCCAATAACATTGGCCACAGCGCGAGCAATGGTGGCAGTAGTAGCTGCAGTAGCTGCAATAACAGCAGTAGCTGCAATAACAGCAGCGATAGTCCACAAGTAAGGCTCTATAACAGCAACTTACAGCAGAATGCTCTGGGTGCTTTGATTACTCATCAGGGCCCTGATCCTACAGATACCGACAGCTTCTTACTCTCCGCCCTTGATGCTGCCATTCAAAATGACCAAGAGCAAGAACACGTACTAGACTTAGATTATGATCACAGCTCTACCCCAACGGCGCCCGCACCTAAAGATGATCAAACTGCTCCTGAGACAGAACTTGAGACCGAGCTTGGAGCAACTGCCGTAAATGTAGCTCCTCTAGACACCACCGATGCTGTAAGCAGTGGTAGCAACAGCCCTACTGCACAAGCACTATCTTCAGCTGCTACCGTTGCTGCTGCTACTGCCGCCAGCTCAGCTGACATCATGGCTGAGACTACAACCACCACTATAAGCACTTCTAGTAGTTTCAGCACACAGGGTAAAAGCAACCGTGAACCGGTGCTTGATTGGAAGCGTCATCGTCGCAGTTACAAGAACAGTAAGAGCGTGAGCTTAGGCTATACGGGCTTTTTGCCTGAGCTAGACCAACAAGTGGGCTATATCCCCAGCGATTATGATGCTGCTGCCATTATTGGTAGTAGCAGCAGCAGTAACAGTATTAGTAGTAGATGTCGTCGTAGTCGTAGTCGTAGTCAGCAATCAAGTAAGAGTGGAAGCAGCACACTTAAAGATGCTGCCAGCAAATACACAGCACCGATACGCCCAGATGAGATCTGGGCGGACATCTTAGAACCTAATCACTCAGCTATGGGCACAAGTACTGCGCTAGAGCTAGGGGAGACAGATTGCACTGATGAGCAACTGCAACACCCAAACAAGTTAGCGCGTCCGCGTCGCTCCAGCTCTAGCGCAGAGAGCATGTGCTCTGATGTCATCGACGATGGCTTAAGTAAAGTGTTACAAAACTTTCTCTACAGCCAAGAGCTCAACCACACCTACAAACAGCAGCTCGAGCAGA
>CALXYZ010000213.1 GCA_944393075.1 uncultured Anaerobiospirillum sp.
TCAATCGACTGATAGGTAGAGAACACTACAGTCAGACCTTGGTCTGAAGATGCTTTCTTAGCGTTGAGGGCGTTGTTGACCTCAAAGGCTAAGCTGCTGCCATTGGTGGTTGCAGGGAAGGCGAGCTCGCTACGAGCAATGAGGTCGATGGTGTCGTCCTCAAAGTTCACGCCTTGTAGGGAGCGCTGTGCGGCTTTTGCCTGACCGATCTTGGTATCAGAGCACACGGCAAAGGCAGTGAGCTTACCATCGCTTTGCTGCTTCCACTCCGAAAGGGTCTGAGCTAAGAGGGCTAAGGACGGTACTAAGAACAGCACAAAGCCTTTCTTTCCGGCCTGCTTTTCAGCGATCTTAAGCGAGGTAAAGGTCTTACCGGTACCGCAAGCCATAATGAGCTTGCCGCGGTCATTGGTCTTAAAGCCTTCGATAACGTTATTGAGGGCAGTGACTTGGTATTCACGCAGCTCGCACTTGTTCTGGACGATCTTGCGGTCTAAGCGCAGGTATTGATCCCAGCTGAACGAGGCTTGAGCTAAGTGAGCTCGGCTTAAGATTGTGACAGGCTTGCTGTTATCTTGGAGCTGTAAGGTGAGGTTGTCGGAGATCTTGCCGCAAGTAGTAACGACATAGAGGCGGCTGATGAAAGTCTTGTTAGCGGCAGCGAGGAAGGAGTCGATGTCGTCTTTCTTGAGGGTATGAGTGCGATCGTAGAACTTACATTGGATCGCTATGAATGGCTTAGAATCAAGCTTTGTTGGATTAGAGTATAAAAAATCGGCATTACCCCCCCCATGGGCATTTTTAATAGCCGCGCCGGCCTTGAGTGCAGCTGCAGCTTCATTTTCAGCGTCTTCAAGAGCAAAAGCGAGCTTGCCTTCCTCAGAGAGGGTGGCCATTAAGTCGATGCCGTAGTCTTTCTTCGATGTGGCATACTCAGGATGCTCTGCGGCCCAATCGGCGTACAGCTGCACCCTCTCGAAGTACGAGCTCAGCACGCTGTCATGGGTGAAATAGGCCAGCACCATCTGCTCAAAGCGCGTACCTTTGTCGCTTTGCGAGAGTGCGCTGTCTTCCATCTTGGTAAGCAGGTTATCTAACGCTGCACCATTGTCGTAGAGTGGCGAAAAGGCTGCGACGTTATCGGTAGCTCCCGCATCGCCTCTCACCGGTGATTGCATGTTTGGATCAGCCATGGTCTTTGAGGATATCTCCAAGTCATAACTTTTTCGTTAGCACTGCCACAAGAAGCTCATGTGTGTTATGTGTGTGCTCTTAATCTTTGCTCGGGCCCATAGCCTTGTGTGTAGCCACGAAGCACCTGAATGATGATCAATCATACTCCAGATTCACAGGCTATCAAAAGCACCTAAGCACATAAGCACATAGGTGTGCGCATGCACGTGCGCGCTTTATACTGCGACTTAAAGCCCGATCTACTGTTCCATAAAAAGGAGCGATTAAGGGCCACATAATCCGCCCTAGAATTGACCGAGCTAAATCAGGCTCAGGGGCATTAGGATGGGACTTTTGCTGAGGCAAAGAGTTTTATCTGACTTATAGCGACCAATACCCCACTCGTGAGAGTGGGGATAAGGTCGCATGTTTGGATAAAGTATTGCTCAGCTTTGTTGGACTGCAATGCGGCTCAATGCTCTGATTACATTTGTGCGACCTGTACGGTCAGTATTGCCAGTACGGCCGGCACTGCTGGTGCGGGTGCTGGTGCTGGACTACTTCTGCTGTGGGCCAGTAATGGTGAAGGAGTTTGAGGTGAGGCGGATAAATTCCTTCTTGCTGTAGCCTTCTTCGTTCTCCATTGGACGGTCATCATTAAAGGCGTAGTTATCCTTGATCCAAGCTTCCTTGGTCTCATCTGAATCCTGTGGCTTCATGGCACAGTCGTGGTAGATAAAGACGTCGTGGATGTCATTGGCGCCCTTTAAGATCACTGGGCCCTCTTCTCCAGCCACAAAGACATACCAGCCTACGGTGATCCACTTGGTCTTGTCGACACGGGCATTAAAGGCTACCGAACAGTCCTCGGAGCTTTCGTTTTTGATGTCGATACGGACATCAGCATTAGCAAGCTGAGTCATGCCTCCCATCATAGTGAGAGATGTAGCGAGCACGCCCGAGAGAATAAGATTTTTTCCAAGAAACATAACCGAGAACCGACCTGTTCAACCAAAGTGATGAACCAGCCCTAAACACTATGTAACCATTGAGATCGCAAACAGCCAAATGCAAAAACTTTGTTTGGATCTAGGCTCTATCTAAAGGGCTATCCGCGAGGAATTCTATCATTTTAATATGCTTGAGGAAAACAAGAGAAATAGCACAACAAAGCAAGAAATACTGCTAAAAATTAACTCTTAAGCGTAGACTTTTACGACGCAAAAATGGTGCTAGGGTGACTTGGTAGCTTGGGACGGGCCCAGAAACGAAAAAAGACAGCCTCGGCTGTCTTCTCTAAGCTCTTGCATGATCGCAAGATTGCAGGATTGCAAGATCGCAGTATTGAATGGAGGTGAGTGTGGGAATTGAACCCACTGTAGCTTACGCTGCTGGTTTTGCAAACCAGTGCAATGACCATTCTGCCAACTCACCTCAAGATATCCTTGGGATATTGGATATGTTGCCGCAAGGCTAAAAACGAAAAAAGACAGCGCTCGCTGTCTCTTCGGTGTGGAGGTGAGTGTGGGAATTGAACCCACTGTAGCTTACGCTGCTGGTTTTGCAAACCAGTGCAATGACCATTCTGCCAACTCACCTCAACATTCGTTTTGAGGTTTTTACCTCGCCGTAGCGCTTGAGCTTAGTGCTCAGTGCGTCGCAGCGGTGTTCATTATAAGGATCAAGGCCGTGTACTCAACAGTACATACCTTAAAATTACTGCAAAACTATGCAATTACACTGCAAAATATGCTGGCATGCTGCTTATTTAGCGGCTTTTAGCACTGCAAAATGATTTTGGTAACTCTATCGATCTAGACCTTTGATGTGGTGTGACAGCAGTTGTGGTGCGTGTATCACGTGTATCACATGAAGCACGTGAAGCACGTAAAGCACGCGTAGCGTGCTGTTGCGAGTACTGAGGGGTAGCAGTCACGCTGAGAGTTCGGGAAGTGGGGTGGTGGTGGAGTTGGTAGAACAGATCTGAACAGTAGCTAAGTCAAAGTAAGGGGGATGTGAGAAGAGCCTGTGAGTGACGGTAAGTGATTACAGTAGGTTGCAAGTTTGTAGCGAGAGCTGGCAGATAATAGCGTGCGCTAAGAGTGACTTTCATCAGGCGATGGTGGTTTTGTGTGGCGCTGGCCGCTATACTCAAACGTGTGGGAACCTCTATAAATCCCATGAAGAGCTGTGGCGTTCCCTTGTCTGCTCTTCATGGGATTTATAGAAATTCTCGTGTATGGCCTAGAGCTATTGCGCTCTCTTGGCGATGAGGCATCACTGATGAGAGTAAGCATGTCTTGGTCGTGAGACTAAGCTTGGTTTGAGCTTGGACTTGGGGTTGAGCGCGGGCCTAGACTAGGCTGCACTAGGCCTGAGAGGGCTTAGTGATCTGTAGTCTGTAGTCGGTGGTTGGTAGTTAGTAGTTTGTTTTGGAGATAGGTGATGGACGCTAGTACTGGTACTAATCTGACGGCGCAAGTGCAGTCAGCGATGCAAAAAGAGCAGATAGCCATGACAGTGTCGCGCTATGTGGAAGTGACCAATCACTTTTTCCAACAACTAGGCACGGTCATAGTGATTGGCGAAATTGCTCAGGTCTCTTACCGCAATCACTACTACTTCAACATCAAGGACGAAAAAGCCAGCGTCGACTGCATCCTCTTTTCCGGTATTGCCTCCAAAATTGCCTTTCAGCCTAAGTCAGGCCAAAAGGTGATCATCACTGCTTATAACTCTCTTTACGCAAAAAGTGGCCGCTTTAGCTTAATCGTCAAGGAGATGGAGCTGGCTGGCTTAGGCCAGATCATGGAGCAGCTGCGTTTGTTAGAGCAGCGCTTGGAGCAAGAGGGCGTGTTCGCCGCATGTCAGCGTCCTCTGCCTCGTGTTATTGGACGCGTGGCTCTGATCACCTCCTTAGAAGGTTTGGTGCGCTTTGACTTTGCCAACAATGCGCTACGCCGTAACCCCATGCTGGAGATCACGATCTTTGAGACTAGAGTTCAAGGCCCTGATGCTCCTCAGGCTTTGGTCTACACCTTAGATTTCGTCTATCGTCATGCCGCAAGCATGGGCTTTGATGTCATTGTGCTTGCTCGTGGTGGCGGGTCTTTTGAGGATTTGCTGTGCTTTTCTGATGAGCAAGTGGTGCGCATGGTGGCTCGCTCGCCTGTGCCTATCATCTCGGCTATTGGTCACCATGACGATTGTCCTTTGTGCGACTTAGCAGCTGATTTACGTGTCAGTACTCCTACCGCAGCAGCTGAGGTGGTGACACCTATCACCCGTAACGACATGCTGTTACGTTTGCGCTCGTTAGTGGATGCGGCTGATAACGCCATACTGCGTGAGTTAGATGAGAGAAGCTTACGTCTTGAGCAGATCAACTATCGCTTAGAGCATAGTCAGCTGATGCTCAAACTCCACAACTACCATGCCCAAATCACCATGCTGTGCAACAAGCTCGATCAACTGATCTACGAGCGCTTTGCTTCTTCATTTCAACACGTCATCACTTTAGAGCGTCGCTTAGCTGAGCATGGGCTACAAGAGCGCTTAGCTCGTTACGAGAGTCGCCTCAGTCAATGCGTGCTCAAGCTTGATTATGTGCCACAGCGTTTGGCTCATTATGGGCAAATTCTAAACAGCAACATGCGTCTACTTCAGCACTCCCAAGCGCTAAACACGCGTTTAGAGCGCTCTGAATTGCAACTCGGTAGCTTGGTGGCACGTCTCAATCAGCAGTTAAGCCAGCGCTTAGAGACAATGGAGCAGCGTCTGACACAAGCGCAACGTCAGCTGGAGATTTACCCTGTACCATCCACTGCTAAAGTCACTAGACTGTTACCTTCAGGTGAGCTTGCAGAGCCAATGGTGAGTGAAGAAGAGGCTGAAGTAATGCTTGGAATCAGCCCTCTGCCATCGTTCTTTGCAACTACGCTGACACACCATGCCCAAGAGCGTATCAATGCTGCTTTAAACAAGCTTACAGAGATTCCTGCAAAGCTCAGCCAAAAACAGCAGCAGTTTTTAAACTTAGAGCAGAGTCTCTTTCAGGTTTATGATCACAATCTGCAACCTGTCTTTACGCAGCGTAACCTCAAGCTTATAGAGCTGACTTCCAAAATGGAGAGCCTCAACCCTCTTTATCAGCTCAAACGTGGTCTTTCCCTCACCACTAAAGATGGAACGCATACTGCTAAGTTTGAGGAGATTGCTGTTGGTGATGAGCTCATCACCATTATGCAAGGCGGCACTGTGCGCTCTAAAGTGGAGGCAGTGGAGCCCCGCACCATTGACATCCCTGCCATGATTCACAGTGCCGGTAGCAAGACTGAAACGTCTGCGCTTGCTAAGGCCGACTAGACCTCGGGTCTGTTGTGAGCAGTAGGACTGTAGATCTGTAGATCTGTAGTGGCGGACGCGGGGGCAGTGTGTGCGCGTATGTGCGGCATGAGTGATCGGCATGCAACCACGGCTAAACCTGTCAGTTTAGCACATAGCCTTTCTTGGCTAAAGAACAAGTGCTACGCTTTGTGCGCGAAGCGCGTTATTTCGTGTCTATTGACGCAAAACAGCCCCATATTAGCTAAAATCGATGATATTAAGGCTAAGACTCACTTTGCCTGCCACACTATATCGCCATGAGCTGCGTTGCTTGCCAACTAAGCTCTGTCTTTGGTATTTCCACAAACACTGACATTGCTTCGCACTTTTAAGGTGCTCACAGCTTGTTGTGGCTTTTTAGTTCACGAAGCTGCGAAGCACTCTGTTGTTGTGTGTAGCGACATAAGGGATTGGTAGGAAGTAGACTGTTTTCTGTAAAGCTAGGGGCCGCTTAGAGCTGAGGATAGTAGGCCTAGTTTTAGGTGGATTTAAGGGGCGAGTCGTCAACTACCTGCGGTCTTACGACCGAAGCTTGAGAGGTCAAGCCTAAGTTGTCTAGCTTCAGTTCGTCATGGGACGGACTACGTTGGTTGGGAAATAGGCACCGCGGGATGTAGAGCCTAGTTCCGCGTTCTGCAGTTCGTGATTAAAAGCTCTGTCAGGTAGGAGCGGTGTCACGAACGCAAAACCCCTTCTAACATTAGCGAAGGATCAACACAGGTCGTGATTTATCACGGCCTAAGGGACTTGGGAGTACCCTTATAAGTCTTCTTTAACGGTGGTTGCTCATCTCCCCGCAACCTAATATCAACTGATTGATGGTGACTTGAGTTTCCGAGGTGAAAAATCACAGAAAAACCTGATAAACATGCGTCTTAACGATGCTTGTGCTTTTTAAAAT
>CALXYZ010000214.1 GCA_944393075.1 uncultured Anaerobiospirillum sp.
GTCACTAAAAAAATGGCCGCTAGGGGGCTGGAAGCCTTATTCTACCAAAGGAAAAAAATTGTCGTGCGTAATCCATGCAAAAGCACACAGACTCAAACTAAATTTACGCTATTACAAAGGCGACCTAATCGCCTCCTAGCAAACGAGACAAGCTACATGAGCCAAAGGAGACGGACCTAGCCGCGTAACAACAACGGCAAAGCTCAGCCGCGAGTGCGGGCGCCGTAAAAAGGCGACCTAATCGCCTCCTAGCAAACGAGATAGGCAAGCCAAGCTTGGAGAGACAAGCTTGGAGAGACAAGCTTGGAGAGACAAGCCTAGCCGCATAACCAGCAGCAAAGCTAGGCTCAGGTGCGGGCGCTGTTACAGCGAGTTTTGCAAGCCGAGACAACTTGTAAACAGAGCGATCGGTGCGATCGGGGTGATCTGTAAACAGTCAGGCTGTGACGCACATTAGCATGGATTAGCGTGATGTGGATCTAAGGCTGAGAGATCGCCACTGAGCTTCGATGGCACGATGTTAAAGAACTGCTTAAAGTCGCGCGAGAACTGCGGCAGATTGGAGTAACCGACCTCATAAGCAGACGAGG
Organism: uncultured Anaerobiospirillum sp.; assembly: GCA_944393075.1. Taxonomy (GTDB): domain Bacteria; phylum Pseudomonadota; class Gammaproteobacteria; order Enterobacterales; family Succinivibrionaceae; genus Anaerobiospirillum. The sequence continues at coordinate 591 of CALXYZ010000214.1, forward strand.
ACACTGGTTGCTTTTCCACCTCAATCAGGCGCTTTGCCTCTAACAGACGCAGACGCTTCTTAAACTGCAGTGGGCTCAGACCGGTGCTCTCCTTAAAGCGCTTAAAGAAAGTTGCGGGCTGCATAAAGGCAATACCAGAAGCCACCTCAGTGATCTCAAACTCTTCTTTGAAGTGGGTCTTGAGGTAGTCGATACTGCGCGCAATACCCTTGTGGGTTGCGTTTTGGTGGTAGTAGGTAAAAAGGTGAGTACCATGTGGGCTTGTTAGCACATGGTAAAAGAGCTCGGTGAGCAGAGGCTTAGCTAAGATCTTGCGCTTCACCTCATCGTCACTGCGCTCTAAATCCGTAAGACGTAAGAGCACATCTAAGCTCTCGTCATCAATCTCGTCGACCGAGACAGCATAGCGCTTGTTGGCGTCCTTGGTGTTGTTAATTTGCTGCGTGAAGTAGTCGCGGCCAATACTCTCAAAGAGCTCAGCTAAGATATCGCGGTTCAGGCTCACAGCAATACCGACAAAAGGGTTCTGCGGGGTGACGTTGTAGTAGCAATAGGTGCTTGGGATGTTGACACTCACCACCAAACGTGTGCCTGGGCCGTAGTTGAACTCCTCACTGCCAACAAGCGAGATCTTGTGGCCTTTAAAGATATAGGCAATGGTTGGCTCGTAACAACAATAGATGACCTTATCTTTGGCGTATTGGCAAGAGTAACGGACTCCGGGGATCGTGCTCTCTTTAAAGTAAGGCATTGTCGTAACACGGGCTTTTACGAGTTCCGTGAGCAAATCGTACTTAGCGCGGCGCTCTTCTGACCAAGTTGCCTCATTGCTATCGACATCTCTAAAGTCAGCTCCGCTCATGACCTCAATGCTGTTTTCAGCCTTGATCACCTTTGCCATCGTCAGATCCTCCCGCATAGCCACTGCCGCAAGCACAAGCACAAGCGCAAGCGCAACAAGCACAAATAACCAGCACGAACAGCTGTGCCCCTCAACTCAAGCGCAAGCACGCACCGCGCACCTACACGTGCGCCCAAGTTGCTATCCGATTTTAGCGCAAGAGGAAAACACTTAGCAAAAGAGAGCTCACATAAGCACAGTAGCAGCCAGAGAGCTATCACGATAGCAGCCTAATAGCCCCTGCCCCATGATCTCAGATACCATGGCTCTTGGAACCATGGGGCCATAATGCTGCGGTATCCTAACTAATCTTCTTGGTGGCACGGTTTTGCTTGGTGGTGTTGGCTTTCTTGACTGAGTTTGCTGCGTTGACAGAAGCGGCAGGAGCAGACTTGTCCTGAGCGCTTGGCACTGCAAAGTCCTTATAGTGACCAAAAAAGTCGGCTTCAAACTGCAAATACTTGTTGTAGCCTACCGCACGTGCTGCTTGCTTGATAGGAGTACCATTATCAATCATGGCTTTGGCGGCCATAATGCGAATGCGGTTGCGATAACGCAGCGGGGTCATACCTGTAGCTGCCTTAAAGCGCTTGTAGAAGTAGTGCGTACTGACGCTTGCGATATCACGAATGATGTCGCTCATGGGCTCTTCTGAAACATAGTTATCACAGATATAGCGCAAGCATTCTGGGATATCGATGTAGGTACTGACATTACTGTAATAGGAGTAGATGTGAGTGCCATGCTCTGAGCTCAGAATGCTGTCAAACAGGTTAAGGAGCGTTGCAGTCTCGTTAGACTCACGCTGCTTTTTACTGTTGATTTGAGAGACAGCACACAGCTGCGCTAACAGCGCATAGACCTCATCGTCCATTGGCGCTACCGAGACCACAAAGCGATCTTCGATCTCATCTGCTGCACCGCGGAAGTAGTTGATGAAGTACTCGTTGAAGTAGGAGTTAAACAGCGGATTTAACACTTTGTTATCAAAGCGGAAAGAGATAGCCACATAAGGATCGCTCGCGCTACCCTCGATGTAGCTACAATCACTTGGCAGATCGGCACAGATAGCGAGGCTCTGACCGGCATGAGCCTCATAGCGCTCACCATTGATCACAAAGCTACGCCCACCCTGTAACACAAAGGTTAATCCGCGCGAGATGATCTGCTCGTCTTCTTGCAATGGCGAAGAGCGCTTGATAAATCTCATGCAAGCAATACGGGTATCAGAAGACTTAGCCTCTCCACCTTGAGCGTCTTTACTTACAGTGTACTCATATTGCCGTGCGAGGTAAGCCAAATTACCTTTTTGCAGATACGACTCCATTTGCTCAAAGTGCTGCTCAACACTTTGCAGGATCTGAGGCAATGTTTCTTGGCGTGGTGGAACCTGATGCAAGCTGCGCGCTCTTCTTCTTTTGAGGAAAGCGTTTTGCTCTTCACTAAAGCCGCTCACACCAAAAACCTCACTCTCTTGCACGCCACTGTCTTCAGGATGCGCAATCGACTTTGCATTGCAAGATGTGGAGGACGTCTTAGCTTTAATCTTAGAGGCAGAGACAGAAGCGGAGACTGAGACTGAGGCAGAGTCTGGCATTGGTGCAGTTGCTTTGGCCGCTTCTGATGCGCTTGCAGGTACAGGAACAGATACAGGTGTAGATACGGATGCGGCAGCGGACACACTACGACTACCTCGGACACTGCGTTTTTTGTTTGAGATAGCGGCAGTAGTTACACCTGACGTGGAACTGCTCTCGTTATCTTTTACATTGACGTCTATCGTCGGTGCCATGGCGTCACCAAACCTCCAGAATATTAACCATGCTTTTCCCATAAAAAGACGCAAGCAAGCCTCAGCCCTATATCACAAGCTTACTTATATCGATTTCTCACTAAGTGCAGTTAGTAAGATATAAGCTCTATCTGAAACTTGCGACGCCATTTTAACGAAAAATGACCGACTTACAAAGATCTCTAAAAAGAAAGTAATGCACTGCCAGAGTGCTGCCAACTCTCAGAGTTTTGAGCAACAGCCCCATAGTTTTATGAAAGCACGAAGCGCTAGATCCCAATAAAATAGAGGCATACACAGAGTTTAAGCTCGCGCCGTAGTGCCACTGCTTTTAACTTTCAAACAGAGCACAAAAGCCTAGCGATCATTTTCACCTGTCATACAGGTGCGCATGTGTCTGATGTGTTTGAAACCATCTAAGCGCCTAGCTTTTATGCACATAAGGCATCATGGCACATGGAGCCATGAAACGAGCAAAAGCAACTCTGCCCGCAGCATGGCAATGCCACCCACTGCCAAGCAAAGCCACTCAAAGCCAGACAAAGAACACAAAGCAACGCTTGGTGATTAATGGTGGTGGTGGTGCGGGTGCTGCTGTAGCCGCTGCTACCGTTGCGGCCTCTCAAATACGGGCTGGGCTGGTGGTAGCGATGTTCTGTTGACAACACTAAGCACCAGACAACACCAAGCGGTTCAAGCAGCATCAAGTAACAGGAAGAAGGAGAACAACAAGGAGAAACACATGAGCAAGTTCTTAGTCGCTTACTTTTCGCGTGCCGATGAGAATTACTACCCCGAAGGTATTAAGGCCGTAAAGGTTGGTAACACCGCTAAAGTCGCCCAAAAGATCGCAGCATTAACTGGCGGTCAGCTCTTTGAAATTAAAGGCACCAACAGCTACCCAGCCAAGTACCACCCATGCACCAAGGTCGCAAAGGCTGAGTTAGAGCGTGGCGATCGCCCACAGTTGGTCGCCGATATCGATACTGCTGACTACGACACGGTGTATTTGGGCTTTCCAATTTGGTGGGGCACTTTTCCGGTCGCAGTGTTCACCTTCTTAGAGGGGCACGATTTAGCCCACAAGACCATTGTGCCTTTCTGCACACACGAGGGCTCGTCCTTTGACCGTAGCTTAGCTGATATCAAGCGTCTGCAACCTCAAGCCTCCGTTGCCAAGGGCTTATCCCTCCACGGCTATGAGGCTCAGTACGAGCAAGCTGACTCAAAGATCGAGAGATTTGTCCAACAACAGCACTAACCGCTAAAAGCCAGGTGGAAAGCCACAAGCGCAAACGTTTTAGATGCAAAATAGTGGCTACTGTACAGGCAAAGACGATAAATTTCCGCAATCGCTTTTGTAGAGCACAAACGAGGACTAAAATGGGTTTAGTGAAGTACGAGATTGCCAGTCTCTGCTTTGCAAATCCCAAAGGGCGCATGCGCCAACATGCACCCTAAACTTAAGTTTTTTACCAAGGCGGTGGCGCTTGCGTTACCGCCTTTTTTAAGCTGCAAACCCAAACAGCGTCCCTACTTACCACAGCCTAAGCAGCCCCTATCGCGCTACACACTTAACAAGCTCTTATACTTACTCTTGCTTCCTGCTTCACCAGCCACAGCCACAACCACAGCCACAGCCACAAGCGTGTGCTAAGATGAGCGCCGCTACATGCTCTAAACCGCTGCAACCGTCGCTTGCACAATGTTACTGCTACTAAAATCGCCAGCTTCAAAAAGGAGAACACCAAACCATGACCCTCACGCAATTGCGCTACATGATTGCTGTAGCTCAATGCTCATCGCTACAAAACGCTGCCAAGCAGCTTTTCATCTCCCAACCAAGCTTGTCTAAGGCCATCAACTCTTTAGAAGAAGAGATGGGCATTGTGATCTTTACGCGCAAAAGCACCGGTGTCACCCTCACCGAAGAGGGCTACAAGTTTCTCTCTTACGCCAAGCAAGTGGTGGAGCAAGCTGACCTGATGCTGAGCCACTACAAAAAAGGTCGCAAGATCCGGCGTGTATTCTCGCTGTCCTCACACCACTACGCTTTTGTGGTGAACGCCTTTGTGACCTTAGTAAATGAATATACCAAGGATGAGTACGAGTTCTCCCTGCGCGAATCGCGCACCTACGACATCATCGAAGACGTCAAAACCGCACGCTCTGAGCTTGGTATCCTCTACATCTCCAACTTCAATCGCAGCGTCATCACCAACCTCCTCAAAAGCAGCGAGCTCGACTACCAGAGCCTCTTTATCGCCAAGCCTCACGTCTTTGTATGCCGCGATCACCCAGTAGCCCAAAAGCAAGAGGTGAGCTTAGATGAGCTTGATGAGTACCCACGCTTCACCTACGATCAGGGTACCAACAACTCCTTTTACTTCGCCGAAGAGTTGCACTCCACCCACATCGCCCCCAAGAACATTGTGGTAACCGATCGTGCCACCCTCTTTAACCTCCTCATTGGCCTTAAGGGTTACACCATTGCCTCTGGCATCTTAAGCAGCGACCTCAATGGCGATCAGATCGTCTCGGTGCCTCTTAAATCTGACGACTGTATGGAGCTGATCTCGATCTTTCCGAAGAACCATAAGCTCAGCTCTTTAGCTACTCGCTACTTAGAGATCCTCAAAGACTACGTGCAGAGTTACGTGCTCACTGACCCAAGCATCGGAGCCGTGATTTGCGAACAAAAGGCAAATACCACCCGTAGCAGCGCCAGCAAGGCCTAGTAGTCAATATAGCTGTGCACCGTGGGCCCACCGTGGGCCGACCATGGCACAAAAAGGCAGCAACAAAGAAGCAACAAGGCAAAAACACGGAAAAAACACAGCAAAACCGCGGCTTTTAGGAGCTAAAACGCCACAAAAACCGCAGCACTTTGATTAAAATCGCCTGCGCACACCCCATTCGTAAGAGTGGGGATAAGCAGGCGCTTACGGCGATTAAATGAACCTCAGTAATTTGTGATTTTGATCAAGTTTAGCAAGATATTAGGTTAAACCCCTGTGCTAAGCCAAAGGATATGTTCTAGTGTGACGGTTAAGCAGGTTCACCCTATAGGCTAAGCCGTGAGCGATAGTGACCGAAAAAGATAATGGCTCACA
>CALXYZ010000215.1 GCA_944393075.1 uncultured Anaerobiospirillum sp.
CTTCTCTGTCTCAGACAGGTCACATAACTTTTTTTGGCCCATATAATTCCTCCTGAAAAAGGGGCTTCTTAGGCCTAAATGTAGTCAATTACAGGCTTCTTGGTAAGGGTACCTTATTTGCACCAGATACTTTTCTCTTGCGCTGCCCACGCTCAGGAGCCGTGTGCTTAGAGCACAAGCCACCACTGCTACAACTACCAAGCGGCCATGAGATCCGCTGCCACTTGTTAGCAGAGTCAGCAGCTGGAAGTGCAGGCACAGACTCTGGCACAGACACAAACTTGCAGAACACCACTGCCACCACGATCTAAGGTCTTAGGTCTAAGACACAAGGAGCTCACAGTATGGATATTGAAGCACTACTCAACGGCGTCAAAGATGGCGCGATCTCAGTTAATGAGGCTAAGGCTAAGCTTAAGGCAGCCCCTTATTTAGAGTTAGGTTATGCCAAGTTAGATACCCATAGAGGCTTACGTACTGGTATGGCCGAGGTGGTGTTTTGCCAAGGTAAGGCCGATGAGCACTTAGTTGCGATCTTTGAGCACTTACTTGAGGTCGAAGGCGCCGTCCTTGGCACCCGCTGCTCTAAAGAGCAGGCTGCACTGCTGCAAAGCAAGATCACAAGCCACACCCTACACTACGACCCTATCAGCGCTATCATCTCTACTCGTGAGATCAAACACCCAGAACCAGGTGCTTGCACCGACGGGGGTGAAGGTCTGATCTGTGTGGTGACTGCTGGTACTGCTGACATTAAGGTTGCCGAAGAAGCAGCCCTCACATGCGAGTTTTTTGGCGCCAAGGTCAAGCGCATCTACGATGCAGGTGTCTCAGGCTTGCACCGTCTGCTCTCGCAGATTGAGCCAATCCAAGCAGCAAATTGCACGATTGCGGTTGCTGGTATGGAGGGCGCGCTGGCCTCTGTCCTTGGAGGCTTAGTGAGCAATCCGGTGATTGCTGTACCAACCTCAGTAGGCTATGGCGCTAACTTCCACGGCCTCTCGGCCCTGCTTACGATGCTTAATTCTTGCTCTAATGGCGTATGCACCGTAAACATCGACAATGGCTTTGGAGCAGCCTTTTTAGCCACCCAGATCAACCGCTTAGCCTGCCACGGCGGCGTCAAAGGCAACGCAGCTAAGTAGACAGCATAAAGCAGAAAGCAGATAGCTCAAACCAACTTTTAGAGATTCATCATAAGGGGAAGTGACCATGGCAATTTTGAGTCTAGACCTACAGCGTGGTGCTAGTGGCGACATGATGGTAGCGGCCTTATTAGATGCCGGTGCTGACTTTGAGACGGTAAAAAAGGTGCTACAGAGCCTGCCACTTGCTGGCTTTAGCATCGAAAAGAGCTACGTCACCAAAGCCGCTCTCAACATGTGTGACTTTAAGGTCAAGCTCGCAGTAGACAATCACGACAGTGACATGGCCTACCTCTTCCCACACCTCCACGGTCAAGATGCTCACGGGCATGAGCACGAGCATGGTCATGACCACGAGCACCATCACCATGACCATGACCACAGTCATGAGCACAGCCATGATGCTCCTGCTTTCACCATTAAGGGCCCAATCACCGAGCTCTCTAGCGAACACTTAGTGCTGCAACCACAAGGTGATGAGTGCAGTTGCGACTGCGACTGTGGTCATCACCACCATCATGACCATGATCACGACCACGAACACTGCCATGACCACGACCATGAGCATCACCATGAGCATCGCGCACTGCAAGATGTCGTTGACCTCATCAACAATAGCTGCGCTAGCGCAAAGGCTAAGGCCTTAGCCATTAAGGTCTTTACCATTATCGCCGCAGCTGAGGCTAAGGCTCATGGCACCTCGCCTGATATGGTGCACTTCCATGAGGTGGGTGGCTTAGACTCCATTGCCGACGTCTTAGCTTTTGCCGTATGCGTTGATAACCTCGATATCACTAAGACCTACGCTACGGTCTTAGGTGAGGGCTACGGTGAAGTACGCTGCCAGCATGGTCTACTACCAATCCCAGTCCCAGCTGTGGCTAACATCTGCGCCGCGCACAGCCTGCCAATGCAGACTGGCCGCTGCTATGGTGAGCTCGTCACCCCAACAGGTGCTGCTATGGTGGCAGCCTTAGAGCCTAATTTTGCGGCCGCTCCAGCCCACACCATGATCAGCTGCGGCTATGGTGCCGGCAAACGTGCCTACGAAAAGCCAAGCTTTATCCGCGCCCTACTGCTGCAAGACGCACCTGCCAATAGCATTGCTACAGGTGCTGGTACAGCTACAGCTACAACTACAGGGGCGGGCGCTGCCCACACGGTGGACTTTGCAGACGGCCCTTATCACGACCATATCGTGGAGATTAAGAGCAATATCGACGATATGAGCGGTGAGCTCTTAGGTGCACTGATGACCAAGCTCTTAGATGCTGGCGCCCAAGACGTCAGCTACAAGAGCATCTTTATGAAAAAAAACCGCCCAGCAGTGGAGCTCGCGGTCTTATGCCATGAGGATAAGCTCTCTGAGCTCGTGCGTTTGATCCTCACTGAGAGCAACAGCATTGGGGTACGTGTCTGCCGCCAAGAGCGCTTTATATTAGGACGCACCGCAGAGACCTTTGAGTCAAGCTTAGGCCCTGTTCAGGTCAAGCACTGCACTTTAGACCCAGAGCTAGGTAAGTACGAGGTCACCTACCCAGAGTATGAGAGCCTCAAGGAGCTAGCCACCAAGCTAAACCGCCCAGTCAAAGAGGTGGAGGCTATTGTGCGCGGAGAACTCTATGCCAAATAGCACCACAGCAGTAAAGGAGCGTCTTGAATCTTACTTAGATGGCTTTAGAGGCCACAAGGTCGCGCTCGCCTTTTCGGCGGGCACCGACAGCTCATTGCTGCTCAACCTCTTAGTAGAGCGCCTCAGCGCCAGTGCGGTGGTGGCATTTACTGTAACGACGGTGATGCATCCTGTAGCAGAGATCAGTGAGGCGCGGGCGATGTGCGAGCAATTAGGGGTGGAGCACCATGAGCTGCACTTAGATGAGCTCTCGATCATCTCAGACAACCCAGTCGATCGCTGCTACCGCTGCAAGAGCGCCCTGATGGGCTTGCTTAAAGAAAAGGCGCAGAGCCTAGGCTGCGATACCCTGATCGACGGCACCAATGCTGACGACCTTAAGCAGTACCGCCCTGGCTTGAAAGCAATTAAAGAGCTAGGCATTGTCAGCCCACTGGCAAACTGCGGTATTACCAAGCAGCAAGTGCGCGCTATGCTCGCTAACATGGGACTTAAGGTCGCAACCAAGCCGTCGGCACCGTGCTTAGCTACCCGCTTCCCTTACAACACGCACCTAGACAGTGACATGCTGCAAGCCATTGGTAAAGCCGAAGACGAGCTGCATGCTATGGGCTTTTACAACGTGCGCGTGCGCGCCCATCCTACAGAGGGCGCGAGAATGCTACGCCTTGAGATCGATGTGCAGGAGTTTCCACAGGTACTACAAGAACGAGAGCGCATTTTAGAGCTGCTCCATGCTATCCCAGGCTACGACTATGTCAGCCTCGACCTCGACGGCTTTAGCTCAGGTAGCATGGACAAGCGCATCGTCGCCAAGTAGGTCTAACCCCAGCACTAGCAGTGACGTGGGCGCCAGAACTGCTCACCCGCCATTGCCGCTGCAAGACGCTTAGATAGAGCACGATCAGGCTTACCGTTACCTGTTTGTGGCAGCACATCTATCGCAGCACAAAGCTTTGGTTGCCAATATAGCGGCAGCGTCGCTATAGCCTCATTAAGCAGGCTTTGGGTATTAGACTCAGAAGCCTGCTTAGTGCAGTGGTAGAGCAGCACCACTACCTCACCAAACTTGGCATCTGGTCGTGAAGTGATCATAAAGTCTAGGTTAGGCGGGACACAGCGCGCGAGAGCCGCTTCTACCTGCTCGATTTGCACCTTAACACCACCAGAGTTGATCACATTGTCCTTACGACCTAAGACCTTAAACTGCCCCTGCTCGTTGAACTCTACGATATCGTTAGTCACCAACCTCTCAGGGCAAACATGCGGTGCCACAATCGTCAGGGTCTGCAAGTCACTCAGCGACAAGCTAACGCCCTGAAGTGGCTGATACCACGGATTAGTAGCAGCGCCCGCCCCACTTAAACGACGCAGTGCGATATGCGATAAGGTCTCGGTCATACCGTAAGTGCTGTAAACCTCGCTCTCAAAGCTCTCCAGCGCCCGCCCCATAACCTCATCGACAGCACCACCGCCGATAATGAGCTTGCGCACAGCGTGCAGTGCCGAAAGCGCCTTTGTACTACCATGCAGAGCATTAAAGACCTGCATCGGAATCATGGCCGCAAAATCAAAAGGCTCGACCCCACCTGCATCTAAGTAGTCTTGCAGGGGATTGCTGCTAGGTGGCTGTAAATGCAGTCTCAGCCCCGCCATCAGCGAACGCACCACCACCATTTTGCCGGCAATGTACTGCATTGGCAGACACAGCAAAGCCCTATCACCCGCCTTGAGGCCCAAGTACTCCAAGGTAATAGCAGCACTGTTTTGCATGCGATCTTTGGTCACCCAAAGCTGCTTAGGAATGCCGGTAGAACCAGAGGTCTGCACCTGCACACAGTCTCCAGCATCAAACCACTGCGCAGCAAAGCAGGCTACCTCATAGGCAAAGCTCTCCTTACCGTAGCGCTCGGCCATACAGCACTGCAGCTCAGACTCAGACCCAGCCACAGACTCAGACCCAGCCTCAGACGAGCCCTGTATACGTGCCTGCTCAGGGGTGAAGACCAAATCGTCGATATAAAGGCGCTGCTGCTCACGATCACGGATAAAGTCCATCAAGCACCTCCTACATCCCGCATTGCAGCAAGCAGGTAGTGCTATCCATAATCTGCTTTAAAACAGAAGCAGTGAGCGAATCTTGCGCGGCACTACCAGCCTCTGGCAGCTGCGCGGTGAGGCAGTCGCCCTGAATGGTCAGAGGTAAGGTGACATTGTTGGTGTAGAGAAGACCGGTACCCAGACCTTGGGGAATGAAATCAGGAGCCTGCACATCAAAGGCGGTAGCGTCATACTGAGCAATAGCGTTAAGACCGATATTGGACTCTAAAGCCGAGGTCAACCACGCCCCAATACCACGAGCGGCTGCGGCCTCTAACCACTGCTTGGTGCCAATAAGGCCTCCATGAAGGGTTGGCTTAAGGACAATGTACTGAGGGGCAATGCTGTCTAACAGACGCTCACGCTGCGCCATTGACGTAACCCCAATCAGCTCTTCATCAAGGGCAATAGGCAGTGGCGAGTGCGCACAGAGATCACGCATAGCCTCGATCTTACCCGCCTTAATTGGCTGCTCGATGGAGTGCAGCTGCAAGGTGCTAAGGCGCTCTAACTTGCCCATGGCTTCCCGCACACTAAAAGCACCATTAGCATCGACACGCAGCTCTAACTGCGAGGCTGAAAAACGCGAGCGCAGCTGCTCAAGCAAAGCAAACTCACGCTCAAAGTCCTGCGCCCCGATCTTTAGCTTAATGCAGCGATAGCCTTGCTCGACCTTGGTGGCGATACGCTCGCTCATCTGCTCGATATTGCCCATCCAAATCAGGCCGTTGATAGGAATACCGACCGAACCGCGGCTAAAAGGCGAGTCGATGTAACGCCAGCTACCACCATGTTGTAGCTGTAATAAGGCGGTCTCTAAGGCAAAGACAATGGCAGGATGAGGCTGCTCATTGCAAGGGAAGAGATCATTTAAAGACAAGGATGACAATGACACGCCACAGAGCAGCTTGGCATTAAGAGCACCTGCAAAGAGCTGCACCGCCTCGCACACCACAGCCCCGTAACGCGACTCGACCGAAGACTTGGTCTCATCAGCGGCACCTGTACGATGCTTCATATACTCAGGGCTCAGATCAGGCAACGGCGCACACTCACCTAAACCTATAGCCTCAACCGAGCCACTAGGTGACAGCTGCTCTAAGAGTACATACCAGATAGCGTGATGCACATAGGTGCCACGCGAGGTCATGGCTGGCTCCTTAAAATGCAGTTGATAGCGATAGACCGAGGCACGCACTGCCATACTCCAAGCCTCCACAGCAGAAAACAAAGACAAGCTAAGGACAAGAACTAAAACACAAACAGCCCATTATACGGCCACGCCCGCACTACAGCAGCAATGTAAGCATGGATTACGCACGACATTCGGCCTTTTCAAAGAACAGGCATAAGCACCTCATAGAGAAGTCGATGTCATTA
>CALXYZ010000216.1 GCA_944393075.1 uncultured Anaerobiospirillum sp.
AGAATTTAGAACAGAAGGAGGCGGCGCTTCCTCCCCAGAGTTACCTCTGGGGTATCCGCGCCGATATTAGATGAATATCGCCGGTTCCTATAACCACCTCTACAGCCTGACCGCACATCATTGCGACGATACTGGTATTTGGGTAGCATCGCCTGCTGATGTAGGCCGTGCTCTGTGGGCTTCGCACAATTACATCGAAAACTGTACCTCTTACGGCAATCAAGACCCCGGTAACATCAACGCCGACGGCTTTGCTGTGAAGATGCGCGTCGGCCTTGGCAACCACATTAAGAATGCCCTCTCTTATGCCAATGCTGATGATGGTTACGACCTCTTTAACAAGATCGAAGATGGCCCTAATGGCGCGATCTTGATTGAGGACTCGGTGGCCATGTTTAACTCCAACAATGGCTTTAAGATGGGTGGTGAGGGCCTGCCAGTAGATAGCACTGTGCGCAATTCCATTGCCTACAAGAACGGCATGGATGGCTTCACCGATAACTTCAACCTAGGCAAGCTAACGGTAGAGGACAATGTCTCGATCGACAATGCTCGCTTTAACTTCCTCTTCCGCAAAGGCCCATACGTCAAGGACGTAGCAGAGCAAGGACAGTTCAGCAACAACACCTCAGTGCGTACTGCTGAAGGTAAGTATGCCGATGTGGTCAACGGTGCCATTGGTGAGGATAATACTTTCTTAGATGACACTAAGGCCAACGCTAAAGAGGTGGGCTACCGCGTCAAGCAGCACCAAAAGACAGCTAAGGCTCAAGACAATGCTGTGCCAAAGCGCAACGCTGATGGTAGTTTAGATCGTTACTTCTTTTTTAGTGCGCAACGATAACTGAGGCTAGAGCTAAACTAATTCCAACAATATAGAGTTGGAGGTGCGGGCGCTGCGCTTAGCGCTCCTATTAGTGGCATAAGTGGCACCACTTAGAAGTGGTACTGACCTATTCTAAGTGCTTCCTAGTTGTTGAGCGGGAATAGGGCCAAGCTAAAGCCTCAGATTTAGGGCGTCATAGCCACCTCTATGGCGCCCATACAGCCCTCAAGTGAGATTGCCTCGCTTGGGGGCTGTCTTTTTCTTTTGGCTTGCAGTTGTGGTAAATTGAGCGCCGGTGCTCATAATATTTATGGGCGCCATGCCCTGTCGTCAGGCGCTGGGATTGGGCATTTCTGACTGTTTGAGGCGCTATGGTGTTAATCCTCTGAGGCTAAAATCATGCTGGAGCAACTAAAACTTACTAACCTTGCTTTATCGACGCAGGCTGAAGTTGATTTCACGCCTGGCATGATTTGTATTACTGGTGAAACAGGTGCTGGTAAGTCGCTCGTGGTCGACGCCCTGTCCTTAGTTTTGGGTGCTAAGGCTGATGCCAACATGGTACGCCAAGGCCAAAAGCAATTAGAGGTTGAGGCTATCTTTAGCGTCAATTCAATTCCTAAGGTCAAAGAGCTCTTGCAGGGGTACGGCTTTGCTGATGAGGATGATGATGCCGACGACAGCTTTGAGGCTACTGTGACCTCTGTGACCTCTGTTGCTACTGCGTTCCCAGCCGCAACATCTGCCTCGTCTGTCTCGTCTGAGCTTTCTACTTTAGATAATGCAGCAGACCATGATGACCCTAAAGACCATGAAAGTCATGAGGTTGCCGATGGTTCTGCGGGCACTGAGGCACCAACCGAGGAGCGCTCTAATACTACTAATGATGCTACCGCTGATGCTGTGGATGCGGTTGCGGATGTGTCTGTAGCCGTGCCTGCGGTTGAGGTTGGTTCTGGCTCTATTTCTGAACCTGCGTCTACAGAGACTTCTGATAGCGCTAACAGCTCTGACAGCTCTGGCTGCTCTGACAGCGATGATGTTGTCGATAGCACTTTAGCAATGTCTGTAGAGGAGCATGCGGAAAGCTCAAGCCCAAGCCCAAGCCTAAGCTCAAGCCTAAGCCCAAGCCCAAGCTCAAGCCTAAGTGCTGAGCAAAGTTCATCTGCAAATACTTCTGATAACTCGGATAACGATGCGGCATTAGCAGCAGCATTGCAATGCGCTGTCGTTGCTGATGGCCATGCTGTGGGTTATGCATCTGCGCCATTGAGTGCTAGTGTGCCACGTAAGGAGGGTAGTTGTGATCTGTTGCTCCGCCGTGTGGTCTCTAGTGAGGGCAAATCCAAAGCCTACATCAACGGTCATTTAGCTACACTTACGCAGCTGCGCGAGATTGCCGAGTGTTTGGTGGCTATCCATGGCCAGCACGCTAGTGTGCGTTTGATGGATGAGAAGACTCAGCTTGAGACTGTGGATAACTTTGGTAAGCTCCGTCCTCTTGTTTATGCCGTCAACGACGCCTTTAATCAGTACAGCAGTTTGCGTTCGGAGTTGATGGACTTATCGCAAAAGCAAAAAGCTGAGGCAGCTGTTTTTAAGCAAGATCGATATGACCTTGAGGAGCTCAAAAAACTGCACCTGCAAGAGGGTGACTATGAAGAGCTGGAAGCTATGTTTGATCGCGCTATGCATCAAGAGCAATTCAGCTACGCCTTAGCAAATCTGCGCAACGTCATCGAAGGTGGTGACACCAATATTCTCTCTTTATTGCGCGAGCAGATGTTAGAACTTGATAAGGTCAAAGCCTTTGACCCTAACATCAGCAAGATCATGGAAAACCTCGAAGCAGTGACTATGCACTTAGATGAGGCTACTAATCTTGCCGCTGACCTGACTTCTCAAGAGTTTGAGATGAGTGCTGGTGAGCTTGAGCGCAAGATGAGCAAGGTTCATGAGCTGGCTCGTCGATTCTCCTGTCTGCCACGTGAACTCTATTTGATGACCGAGCGTTTAGAGCGTAAGGTCAACGACTTCTGGAGCTTACGTGACCGTATTGAGAACCTCACAAGCAAGGTGCAGGAAGTGCGTCAGCGCTATGAGGATTTAGCCAAGCATTTAAGCGAGGAGCGGGTACGTGTGGCAGCAGACCTCGTGCGTCGTATCAATGAAAAGATCAAGGCTTTAGCGCTACCTGATGCGCGCTTTGATATCCACCTTGAGCGTGATGAGGATGGCCGTCCAAAGTTAGGTGGTCGTGATCGCCTGACCTTCATGTTCTCGGCTAACTTAGGCCAAGACCTCAAGCCGCTTTCAGCTGTGGCTTCAGGTGGTGAGCTCTCGCGCTTAGCTTTGACTTTAGAGGTGCTGACCGCCTCAGTTAAATCCACTCCAACTCTGATTTTCGATGAGGTAGATACTGGTATTTCCGGCCGTACCGCCTCTGCAGTTGGTACGTTGTTACAAGAGTTAGGTCAGTACGTGCAGGTTATTACCGTAACTCACTTACCTCAGGTCGCAGCCAAGGCCAATACCCAGTTCGTGGTCGCAAAATACAATGAGCAAGGCCAAGTCAACTCCACCATTACCCCGTTAGATCAAGAAGGCCGTATCGAAGAGATCTCGCGTATGATTGGTGGCTCTGTGATCACTGATACCACTCGTAAGAGCGCTTTAGAGCTGTTAAGTGAGAGCTAATAGCTACAGCCACAACCTCAACCACAAACACAAACACAGACTCAGCCTCAGCCTCAGCTACAACCACTGCCAATTGGCGTTGCGAGTCCGAATTTTGCACGAAAATGTGGCATATGACGCCGCCGTAAGGCGGCGTTGCTATTTTTTGAGACAATATAGGATTGATTTTTCGGCGGCCATAAATACTCGTGGCTGAAGGTAAGCTGTGTTACATGCGACTGAAAAGACGCTCAAAAAGCTTTGTGGTTACTGTTTGTTTTCAAAGTATGGGCGTGCTTGTGAGCAGGTAGGGTGAGAATGAGTGAGGCTAACTCCAACTCCGCTAATGCTAGTGCTGTTGGTACTAGCGCGAAGCTGATGCCTTCAGGTTATAGCTCCTTTTTGATTAGACGAGCTATGCCTGATGACATTGAGGCCATAGCGCATGTGGAGATTGCTGCGGCGGAAGCTGAAGGCAGATTAGCGCCACTAGACTTTTCGTGGCTAGAACTGTGCGATGTGTGGCATAAGCGTATGTTGTCGGGTAAGTTCGAGGTGTTAGTGGCTGTACAAGGTACTAATCTTTTGGGCTTTATTGGCATCATAGCGCCACGCAATAGGGATGGTTTTATTCAAGCGATCTACGTTGACCCCAAGTATTTTCGCCGTGGTATCGGTAGTGCTTTGTTAGCACAAGCTGAGCTTATCTTTGCCCGTAACAGGTGTCCGAGAGTGGTGCTCTATGTGGAGCCTTTAAACCACAATGGGCAGCGCTTCTATCGGCGGGCTGGCTATCACTACATCAACAAAAATTTTCGCCATTTAAATATTTGGGTGAAGGAGATTTCTTCATGTTAAAGGTATGCGTCGTCGGCTTGTCTGGACGTATGGGCCATGTGGTTTTTGAGTGCTGCCAGGGTATGGAAGGCTTTAAGGTCATCTCCGGCATTGCTAAGAACGACACCCCACTTCCATTAGGCTTTAACGGTCAGTGTGTGGAGAACGTAGAAGACTTAAGCTGTGCCCCTGACGTCTTTATCGATTTCTCGCGCCCAGAATGCTCCTTAGGCGTGCTTGAGTACGCTAAAGAGCACAACTGCCGTGTGGTTTTAGGTACTACCGGCTTTGACGAGGAATGTAAGGCTAAGATCATCGCTGCCTCCCGCGTTATCCCTATCGTTTTTGCCGCCAACTTCTCGGTGGGTGTCAACGTCATGTTAGCCCTGATCAAGAAGACAGCCGCTATCATGCAAGATGCTGATTTAGAGATCGTTGAGGCTCACCACCGTTACAAGGTCGATGCTCCATCTGGCACCGCCTTAGCCATGGGTGAAGCAGCAGCTGCTGCTCGTGGTGTGAACTTAAAGGATGTGATGATTGCTGGCCGTCACGGCATCACTGGTGAGCGTCCATATGGCTCCATCGGCATCAGCGCTATTCGTGGTGGTGATGTGGTAGGCGAGCACGAGGCCATGTTCTTAAGCGATGGTGAGCGCGTCACCATCGGTCATACCGCTAATTCGCGTGCTACCTTTGGCCGTGGTGCTCTGCGTGCTGCTGTGTGGCTGGAGAACAAGAAAGCAGGTCTTTACTCCATGAACGAGGTTTTAGGCTTAGACAAGATCTAAGATCTAATGCCAAGATCGAATGGCTCTCGATGCTATATTGAGTCTTAAGGTCATTACAGAGCCCACTTAGCCTTAACAGTTTTGAGGTTCTAGTGGGCTCATTGTTGCCAAAACAGCTATTTGCCTGAGCTTATCGGAGCAGGAGATCGGTCATTTAGCTGCACTTTGAACCCTTGAAGCCGTGGATGCGGTACGGCGTCGCAGTTAAGCTCGGTTGGATACAAAAAAGGCCCGAGCAGTTGCCTGCTTGGGCCTTTTGCCACCTGAAGACTGTGGTGGCTTGTGGCCTGCCCTAGCTGCGGCAGAGGCAGGCCTGTATAAATCTAGGTGTTGAGCACTTGCCTAGAGTTATTCTTCTCTTAGATCACACCTTGGGCGATCATAGCGTCAGCAACCTTGCGGAAGCCAGCGATGTTAGCACCTAACACTAAGTTGCCAGCAGCACCAAACTCCTTGGCAGTCTCAGCAGCGTTCTTGTAGATGTTGATCATGATGTTGTGGAGCTTGGAGTCAACCTCTTCAAAGGTCCAAGCGCTCATGGAAGCGTTTTGCTCCATCTCTAATTGAGAGGTAGCAACACCACCAGCGTTAGCAGCCTTGGCTGGGCCATAGGCAATGCCAGAAGCTAAGAAGGTGTTGATGGCATCGATGGTCGATGGCATGTTGGCACCTTCAGCCACGCACTTGCAGCCGTTAGCTAATAAGGTCTTAGCGTCTTCGACGTTGAGCTCGTTCTGGGTGGCGCATGGGAAAGCAGCGTCGCACTTGACAGTCCACACTAAGTGCTTGCCCTCTGGGTACTCAGCAACTGGAGTGTACTTGGCAGTTGGGACTAACTCAGCATAGCGAGTTAAGGAGGCACGCTCGACTTCCTTGACCTGCTTTAAGATCTCGACGTTGATACCGTTCTCGTCAACGATGGTGCCGCGGGAGTCAGAAACGGTGATTGGCTTAGCACCGACTTGGTATAACTTCTCGCAGCAGTAGATAGCAACGTTACCAGCACCAGACACTGCGCAAACCTTGCCCTCTAAAGAATCACCGCGATCCTTTAACATCTCTTGAGCAAAGTAAACGGTACCGTAACC
>CALXYZ010000217.1 GCA_944393075.1 uncultured Anaerobiospirillum sp.
CGTAACTTCAGAACCACCCAACTGGCTGCGTGAGGTTAAAATTGTGGGTACCAAAACTTATTGGATTGAGCACTAGGAAATTTGCTTTTACTGCGAAAAGCTCGCAGGTAAGCCCCGTATCAGGGCGCTGGGCTATCCTAAGGTTGGCCTTGGTCTTTTAGGCTATAATGAGCCTTGATTTTTTCAGGCCCGAGCGTGTTTTTGAGGTTGCTCATGTCATCATTTACTGATCCTAGTTCTATTGTTCTGATTGTCGGAGCAATCTTCATCTTTATCTTCATCATTCACGGTTTATGGTTCTCCAACAAGCCACAAAACCGTCAGCTGCAAAAAAACAATCAGCGTGACCAAGAGATCTCCAAGTCCAATCAAATTGGCAAGGTACGTATTGTCACCACAGACTCTCCACAAAACCCAAACAATGATGACCTAGACATCACCTCAGTAGGCAAACACCAAAAGTCAAATGATTTAGGTTATGAGCCAAATCAGCCACGTCAGCGCCGAATCACTATTCCTAGTGAGTTTGATGACTTAGATCAGATGCAAACAGCCTCGGTCAGCGTCAACCACAAGCGCCGCATTGAGCCAAGCATCGCTAGCACAAGCAACGCAGGTAACACGCTTGAGCAAAGCTATCGTGCTCGCAACATGCTGCAGCAAGGCAAGGATCAAGGCCAAGGTCTAGGCCTCGGCCAAGGGCAAGGACAAGGACAAGGACAAGGACAAGCTCAAAACCAAGCTGCTACTGCGAATACCGCAACTACAGAAACTAACCATGCTCTTAATGTTGTTATCCCAGCTGACTTACCTAAGCTGCGTGAGGTTTATGAGCTTATTCTCACCGCCGATAAGGACAAGCCTTATTTAGGTGAGGAGATCGAAGAACTCTGCAATCAGTACGGCTTTATTCAAGGCTTTATCCAAGATACCCTTAAAATCTACTTTGTCTACGAAAATGCTAAAGACAAGACTGATGAGGTGTTTCGTATCTGTTCTATGGAAGCCCCTTACTACTTCCCTGAGGATATGCATGGCTTCCAAACTTCAGCTATCGCCTTGTACATGAGTCTGCCTCCTCAAGGCAAAGCCTATGCGTACTTCAAGGCCATGCGTATGGCTAGCGAAATCTTCATCAACCACTTAGGCGGCCATATTGAAGATCAAAATCGCCACTTCGTGGATAACGATGAACTCAATGCTATTGGTCTGAGCTTGCAACATTACGACGCGGCTCAAAACATGCAGGTGCGATAATAAGCAGACATAGAGGGCTGACTGATTATTTTTAAAAACCCGACAAACAAAGGCTTTAACGGCATTGTGGCTGTGTTGTGTTACTTGAGGCTAACTAAGCATTAAAAACCAAGAATGGCTTAAATAAAGGCTTTCTACTTTTCATGAAGCCATTATTCATGTCCTCTCGCAACATAACCAAGCTTGCAAGAGCCGCATAAAACCATGCCTCGGTAATTATTAGGTCTGCTCCTCTAAGCCTGAAAAATTAACATGTTATAAGAAATCCCAATCTCACGATTGGGTGGTGCAGCTTGAGCGATATTTAGCTCGGCTTAACAGAACACCTGCTAGTGGCATATTGGGACGGATTTACTCCCCTGCAACTACAGGTGTTTTTTTTTCCTAATGAAAACGGAGCCGTGTATGTCCGACTTGCTCGACTTAATCGAAAATGTGCCCGAGGATTTAAGCTACGAGCACTACCGTGAGTTAGTAGAGCTCTTAAACCGTTATGCCCGTGCCTACTATGTGGACGATAACCCCATCGTCCCAGACAGTGAGTATGACAGACTCTACCGCGAGCTTGAGGGCATCGAACGCAACACTGAGTTTAAAGATGCAGACGCCCCTACCCGTCGTATCGGCGATGCTATCTTAAACAGCTTTGCTACAGTAACTCATGGTGTACCTTTAATGAGCTTAGGTGACATCTTCAATGACGAAGAGTTACAAGCTTTTAATAAGCGCATGTTGGAGAGCACGGTAAGCGCTCCAGAGTACTGTGCAGAGCCAAAGCTCGACGGTCTTGCCGTCTCCATCATCTACGAAAATGGCATCTTAGTACGCGCAGCTACCCGTGGTGACGGTACCACTGGCGAGGATATCACCGCCAACATCAAGACCATCAAGGCTATTCCTCTGAAGTTAGCGCTGCTCGCAAACGAAGATAACGAATACGCCGCCAAAGAAATTCCACAATACCTAGATGTCCGCGGTGAAGTCTTTATGCCACGTGACGGATTCCACAAGTGGAACGAAGAAGCCAAGAAAAAAGGCCAAAAGCCTTTTGCTAACCCGCGAAATGCTGCTGCTGGCTCATTGCGCCAACAAGACCCACGTATTACAGCCTCCCGTCCTCTGACCTTTAATGCCTACTACGTAGGCGATTGTCGTGGAGCTCATGGTGAAGGGATGGACGAGATCATGCCGTCTACGCAGTATGGTCGCTTGCAATTTGTAAAAAGCTTAGGTCTGCCAGTAAATCCATTGGTGCGCGTCACTAACGGCCTTGAGGGGCTACGCGACTTCTATGAGTTTATGGGCCAAAAGCGACCAAGCCTCAACTACGATATCGATGGCGTGGTTCTCAAGCTCAATAACATTGCGCTACAAGAGGAGTTGGGTTTTACGGCAAAAGCACCACGCTGGGCTATTGCTTACAAATTCCCACCAGAGGAAGAGATGACCGAGGTGCTAAATGTCGACTACCAAGTTGGCCGCACTGGCGTTATCACCCCTGTCGCACGCTTAAAGCCTGTTTACGTTGGCGGTACTACTATCTCTAACTGTACCTTGCATAACGAAGAGGAGATCAAACGCTTAGGCTTAAAGATCGGCGACACTGTAATCATCCGCCGTGCTGGTGATGTGATTCCTCAAATCACCCGTGTGGTAGTGGAGAAGCGCGAGGACAAGGATCCAGCCACCCTCAAGGATGTAGTCTTCCCTACTACCTGCCCAGTATGCGGCTCGGCTCTAGAACGTGTGGGTGATGAAGTAGCTGCACGCTGTACTGGTGGTTTGGTGTGTGCAGCCCAACAGCGTCAGGCTATTGAGCATTTTGCAGAGCGTACAGCCATGGATATCGATGGCTTAGGCGAGCGCATTGTTGAAGCACTTGTAGATCAAAACCTCGTCAAGAACATCGCTGATCTCTACACCCTGACTGTGGAGCAATTAGAAAAACTCATTATTGACTCTAACAGCAAAGAAGAGCGCACACGCCTCTTAGGCAAGACCACGGCTCAAAAGCTTATCGATAATATCGCGAAGTCACGCCAGCGTCCGCTTAACCGCCTCATCTATGCCCTTGGCATTCGTGATGTTGGTAGCACCACCGCCAACGTACTTGCTACAAACTTTAAGACCTTAGCCGACCTGATGCAGGCTACAAAAGAGCAGCTCACTACCATCAACACCATTGGTGAAGTTGCAGCTACCCACATTACTGACTTCTTTGCCGAGCCTCACAATCAAGAGATCATTGCCAGATTGTTCGCAGAGGCTAAGCTAGAGATCAGTGCCTGTGAACAGGTCAGCGAGATGAGCTTGGATACCAAGCCATACCTCAACAAGACCTTTGTGCTTACCGGCACGCTGTCGCACTTAAAGCGCGATCAGGCCAAGCAACTGCTTGAGAGTTTGGGCGCCAAGGTTGCAGGCTCAGTCTCTAAAAAGACCTTTGCGGTGGTAGCAGGTGCTGAAGCCGGCTCTAAGCTTACTAAGGCCCAAGAGCTCGGTATTACGGTCTACACTGAAGAAGAGTTCTTAGAGCTCTTAAAAAAGCACAACATCACCGTCTAGGCCGCCTCACTTAGCCGCCGCTGACCTAGCCCAAGTCTAGGTTTAGGTCTAGACTAGACTTGGGCTAGGTCAGGCTAAACAGAGTTAGGCAGAGCTGGCTCCCCCAAGTCAGAGTTTGGCTCTGGCTTGGGGGCTGCCACAACGCCAAGGAGCAGAAACAAAGGGCCTCGCCTTGGCACTTAAGCCTTATTATTATTATTACTACTACTACTGCTGCTACTGCTAGAGCTAGTGCTGCGGCTTCTGCCTGAACTATCGCTCATACACACAGATATACAAACTGATAGCAAATAGGCGATAGCCAGTGACTTGCCTCACCCCTTGTATAGCCCTTAGCGGATTCTTAGCCTTGGAGATAGTTGGATGCAGCTGCAAAAACTCAGATATTTCGTCACCTTGGTAGAAAAGAATAGCTTTACCGAGGCTGCACGTGATTGCTACATCACGCAATCTGCACTCTCACAGCAGATCAAAAAGCTAGAACAAGAGCTTGAGGTTTCTCTCTACACCAAAAAAGGCCGCTCCTTTCAGCTAACCCCTGCTGGCAAACTCCTCTACCACAAGGCCAAGCTACTCCTCTCTCAGGTTGAGACAATCACCATGCAGCTACAGCGAGTGCAGCGCAATATAGGTAAAACCTTTCGCCTAGGACTACTCTCGTCTATGGACAAAGAGCAACTTCCAGAGAAGCTCAAAGAGGAGGTGCTCAACAGCACGGGCTTAGAGTTAGACCTGATCTACGGCAGCCATGATGAGCTCTTTGATCTCTTTAGCAACGGCTCTATCAACGCCTTTATATCCACAAGCGACCGCCTTATGGCCAGCGACAGCTACAGCAAGATCGAACTCTTTGCGACCAAGCTCTATGTAGAGGTACCACCAACACTCGCAACCAATATCCTAACCTTCTACCACCACAAAGAAACCAAAGTGAATGCTGATGCACCTCTAGACCTCAGCAAGATTGTAGGCTCAGCCGGCTCTATCGGCGCAGAAGCCGACATTACCAGCAATCTCAATGCTGCAGGTAGTGAGATCACTTCTGAGAGCGTGCTTGATCTTAGCACTATTGGTGGCAATGTTGAGAGAGATGCAGACTTAGCTGCGGTAGGTTCTGGAGTGATTGCAGGAACAGTTACAGACAGCGCAGATATCGACATGAGTGCCGCACACCAACTGCAACTACCTTGTGAGGTGCTGTTTGATCGAGATTTTCCACTTTACAGCGATCTTAAGCTCTATATCGTGTGTGAGTCTGAGCGCTACTACGATGAAGCACGCTATGTCACCGACGAGCTGTTAGGCGGCAGTAGCGATATTGATGGTAGTAACAGCAGCATTTGCACCATGCTCTCGGTCGACAGCGTAGCAGAAGGCCGCAAAGTGGTAGCTCCTAAGGACAACAGCATGCTGCTTGTCGATCACAGCTTGATGTATGGAGATCAGAGCTTTCACAACAAGCTAGAGCGCTACGAGCTGACGCGCAATGGCCAGCCTATTGTAAGACAGCTGTGCTGCTACGCCAAACAGAACATTGGGGCAGCAGAGCTCAGCGATATCTGCAATGCGATTATTGAGTTAGGGCAAGTAGCAGGTGAGCACCTTACCGATAGACTCCTGACCTCAGATGTGATCATCACATCCAACACCCCAAACACCGCCACTACCACGAGCAGGGCCGGCTACGCCAAGGCACAGATCCCTCTCTAATAGGCAAGAAAAACGCGAAGCAAAGCAAGGAAAGGAAAGGCAAACGAAAGAAGTGCCAATATACACTGAGATGGATAAGCACGCGGAAAGCAGCGCACTGTCGACATCCTGAAAGGACGCCGCTAGCTGCCCCAATACTGAGTATGCCCTACAGTTTTAGCTGGGCGGCGACGGCTGCCACGAGTCAGCATGTTCCACTAAGGCCCATTAACATTCGCCTAACACCTCAACAAATGTCTTTGGCAGAACCACATTGCTGAGTGGCAGAGCTTCACGGAACAGAGGAGCGATCTCACTATCTGCAAAGCCCGCAATGCCACAGCCGATGCGCGTGACGTAGAACTTGAGCTCTGGGTGCTCCTTAGCAAAAGCAACAAACCTATCCACGTAAGGAGCTATGGTCTCCACACCGCCCTGCATAGTTGGAATAGCATAGCTCTGGCCTTGCAACCCCTCACCTTGGCCCATCTTAGCACCGAAGCGACGCAGTGCCACCATAGCAGCCCCACCACCATGCATACCTGCGAGGTTAGAGCCAAACACAAAGACCTCTCTTGGCTGTAGCTTCCTGATGTTATCTGGGGTGAATTCACGCTCTGTCATCTAATATCGGCGCGGATACCCCAGAGGTAACTCTGGGGAGGAAGCGCCGCCTCCTTCTGTTCTAAATTCTGTT
>CALXYZ010000218.1 GCA_944393075.1 uncultured Anaerobiospirillum sp.
ACCCGCCGAAGCTACAGAGGGTAAGACCTCTGACTAGCCGTAGGAATCCCCTCTCGTAAGAGAGGGGAGGATGTCAAGGAAGTTCTCTAGAAGTTCTCTAAAAGAAAACATAGTATCAGTAGAAGTAGTAGTGGGAGTAGGGCCTAAGGCCATGTATGTGTGATGATGTGGATTTTATCTTTGTCGATGATGCTAAGCAGTTAGCAGAGGTGTGTGCCCTCATCGACAGCTTAGATGAGGATGACTTTATCGGTCTTGATACCGAGTTCATGCGCATCACTGGCTACCATCCTGACTTTTCTCTGATGCAGCTCGCTATCCACGGGCAAAACTACATCATTGATATGTGGATGCTCGAAGGTAGGGTCAAACCTGTAGTGGAGGCCTTATGCCACACTGAGGCTGTGGTGTTAGCCTTTGCTTGTAGTGAGGATATTGAGCTCTTATCGTACGAGGCTCGTCGTATTCAGTGCAACCCAGTGCTACCACAACGCCTCTACGACTTGCAGTTAATGCTCGCTTTTTGCGGCCACAGCTTTGGTCGTGGTCTGAACTTCGCGCTGCAAGAGTTTCTTGGTGTGTCCTTAGCCAAGGACTGGACACGCTCTAACTGGACCAATCGGCCTTTAACTGATGGCCAGTTAGTCTATGCTGCTTTAGACGTGCACTATTTAGAGAGCCTTTACTACAAGGTGCGTGAGGTCATCAGCGAGCGTAACTTCAGCTACTTTGAGCAGGAGATGGAATACATCCGCAGCAACTTTGATGAGGAAGTGGATGAGGAAGATGCCTATCTGACAGTACCTGCTGCCGGTATGCTCTCCGAGCGTGAGCTCAACATTCTCCAATACCTCGCCAAAGAGCGCCAGCTCTTAGCTGAAGCCGAGAACCAAGCCTTAAACCGTATCATTACCTCTAAGGCTATGTGGCAATTAGCCCGCTACCTGCCACGCTCGAAAAAAGAGTTAGAGCATCGTGGTGTTAAGCACGGTACGGTGCGCCAATACGGCGATATTATCCTCAAGTGGATTGCTGCGGCCCGTCGTGCTCCAAAGTACCCAAACCTGACCTTGCCTTACGATTACTTCTCGCATCAGCGTGATATGCAGGCCAACTTTGATTGCCTCAAAGAGTACATCAGAAAGGGATTGGAGAACAGCAAGATCTGCCCTCAGGTGTTGATGAAAAAGCAGCTGCTCAACGACTACTTTAGAGCAAAAGCTTTAGGCTACACCTCACTGTTGCAGCAGTCGTGGCGTTTAGACCTCTTAGGGGAAATTGATGTGCCTTTAGAGCCTATAGTGCAGGATGATGAGGCTGCTTTAAATCATCTTGATGATGATCCTGACTTAGAGTTGCTACTGCCGCCACCATTCTTAACCTAACCACCACCAGCACCAAGCCAGCATTTGCTGGCTTTGCTGTCTCTAGAGCCCGCAAACACCACAGCCGCAGTTTCCAAGCGAATAGCTTGGTGGCTGCGGCTATGGAGCCTGTAGCTTCGCAGCGTGCAAGCGCAGAGGTATGTATTCAAAATTCCGGTCCTTGCAAAGGCAGGCTAAGTCCTGTATGGCCATAACCTATGGCCCATAAACTGGGGTAGATTCGATTATGCCCAGCCTTCGTGCCATGCCCCTAGGCTGGCCTCAAAATGTTAGGCAGCACAATCAGGTCCGGAATCCTGAATATGTACAGCCGCAGTCTCCAAGCTGTTCGCTTGGATGCTGCGGCTGTGGGGCGGGCGCTGTGCCAGCACGCTGGGGCGGACGCTGAGCTTAGATTAAGCCAGCGCAGGCAGCGTCTATAGCCTGCAGCTCTTCGCTATCGAAGTTGGTGTTCTTGAGGGCCTTGAGGTTGTCCTCAATCTGGGAGACCTTGGAGGCGCCAATTAAGACCGAAGCGACTTCACCGTCCTTTAAGATCCATGACAAAGCCATTTGCGCTAAGCTCTGACCACGCTCGTTTGCAATGTCGTTGAGCTTGACGATAGCGCTGTGGTACTTCTCCACGTCGCTCTCGTGGAGGAAGCGGCCATCGTGTACGATGCGGCTGTCAGCTGGAATGCCGTTTAAGTAGCGGTCAGAGAGTAAGCCTTGAGCTAATGGCGAGAAGGCGATGATGCCTTTCTTCAGCTCAGTAGCCTTAGCCTTGAGGCCATTGCGCTCAATGGTGCGCTCAAAGATCGAATACTTGTTTTGGTTGATGACGAATGGAGTGTGCAGGTCGTGGAGGATGTCGCTGGCACGCTCTAAGGTTGGGCCATCGTAGTTCGATAAGCCGACATAAAGAGCCTTACCTCGCTGTACTGCCGAGGCTAAAGCACCCATGGTCTCTTCTAAGTCGGTCTCTGGATCCATGCGGTGGGAGTAGAAGATATCGACGTACTCTAAGCCCATGCGCTTGAGGCTTTGGTCTAAGGACGCAAGCAAGTACTTGCGTGAGCCAAAGTCGCCATAAGGGCCATCCCACATGGTGTAGCCAGCCTTAGTCGAGATGATGAGTTCGTCACGATAAGGGCCTAACACATTCTTCATGAAGATGCCGAAGTTGGTCTCAGCAGCACCTGGTTCTGGGCCGTAGTTATTGGCCAGATCAAAGTGGGTGATACCGGCATCAAAGGCGTAGGTCAACAAGGAGATCATATTCTCCTGTGAATCTTGGTGACCAAAGTTATGCCACAGCCCCAAGCTAATGGCAGGTAACTTGAGGCCAGAATTACCCAAGCGGTTGTACTGCATTTGGGAATAGCGAGCGCTACTTGCGACGTACATGAACTAATTCCTTTCGACAAAACTTAAGGCTCCAACCAGCACCAGAACCAGCACCGGCACCAGCAGCAGCGTTAATGACCGAGGCTGTCGTGACTGTGCTGTTTGAAGCCACATAGACGGGGTCTAAGGCCAATGGACTCAGGCCTAATCCTTCTCGTTTAAGATCTCTATGCGGGCGCCACCAGTTTGTGGGTCGCACAGTTCTTGGTAGAGCTCACCGACGATAGGCTCAAGCTTCTCTTCAAGCTTGTATGGGTAGTTGACGATCAGCATGCCGCTACCGCACATGCCATAATCTTCGCCTTGAGCCCCAACACGCATCTCCACCTGTAACAGAGGAGCGTTAAGGCGCTTGACCTGCTGCACCAAGCTCTTAGAGTGATCTTGCATACGGGCTAACACAGGGTACCACAACACAAAGATGCCCTGCTTAAAGAGACCTAAACCCTTTTTGATAGCATCGACACTTTGGCGGTATTCCTGCTCGTTTTCATAAGGCGGATCGATAAAGATAATGCCGCGCTTTTTCAGAGGTGGCAGTAGCGCCACAATGCTCTCTAAGCATGGACGCAGTTCTACACGCACATGGTTCTTGCGCTTAAAGATCTGCAAGAGGCTTTCGTACTCAGCTGGGTGAATGTCGTTAAAGAAGAGGCTGTCGCAATCACGAGCTAAGCAGTACTCAAAGTAAGGCGAACCTGGGTACATAGAATCAGAGGCAAAAGGCTCTTTGTGGGCCTTTTTCACGACTTCGTAGAACTCAGGAACAAGCTCTTGCAGCTTTTGGTTGTTGCGGATCTTTTCGATTCCGCTTAAGAACTCGCTGTTTTTGGTGGCGAACTTGGCCTTAAGGTCATAGAGGCCAGCGCCGGAGTGCGTGTCGATGATTGTGGCAGGCTTATCTTTTTCGGTGAGGCTGCGCATCAATACACACAAGGTCATGTGCTTGAGCACATCGGCATGGTTGCCGGCATGAAATCCGTGACGGTAACTAAGCATGAAGATCTCCTTGGGCGGGTGGATGGACAGAGCACGTTCCCAACGCTGCGCCCACGCGGAAAGCGCACGGCGTGTAGCGTTGGAGGCTGTGCTTTAGGACGCAGCCTGAGCTGCCTCTAATTCGTCGTTAAGTAAGAGCCACTCTTCTTCGACTTCATCTTTGTGGCTGTTGAGCTCAGCACGTTCTAAGATCAGCTTCTCTAACTCGGCCTTGTTACTGTCCGTGTATAGGCTCTGATCAGCCATGCGCTCGTCGATAGCAGCTAAGCGCTCATTGATCTTATTGAGCTCCTTTTCAGCCTTTTCGATCTTAAGCTTTAAAGGACGTAGTGCCGCACGCTTTTGCGCTTCTAACTGCTTTTGTTCCTTGGTCTTGTAAGACGATACGCTCTGGCTTGGGCGAGTACTGTCGCCGCTTCCTAGTCCACCGGCGCCGCCGGTGCCGCCGACACCGCCTGTCAAGCCGGCAGCAGCCGCAGCGGCAGCTTTATTGGTATCTGCCGCTTGCTGTTGTTGCTCGCGGAACTCACGGGCACGGCGCAAGAGGTAGTCTTGGTAATCGTTCAGGTCACCGGTGAATTCGCTGACACGGCCTTGATCAACCAGCCACAACTTATCAGCAATCGCCTCTACTAAGTGGCGATCGTGGGAGACAAGCACTAATGCGCCCGAGTAGCTGGCTAAGGCCACACTTAAAGCCTCTCGCATCTCTAAGTCTAAGTGGTTGGTAGGCTCGTCTAAGAGCAGTAGATTTGGTTTTTGGTAAGCAATCAGGGCTAAGGCAAGGCGCGCTTGCTCTCCACCTGACATGGTTCTTACAGGGTCAAAGACCTTATCGCCATGGAAGGCAAAGGAGCCTAAAAACGAGCGCAAATCCTTTTCCTTGGCGTTAGGGTCAAGTCTAAAGAGGTGCCACAGAGCGTTTTGGTCTTCGTTGAGGGACTCAAGCTCATGCTGGGCGAAGTAGCCAATCTTGATGCCCTTGTTGATCATAACACTGCCGTGCAGTGGGGCTAATTGACCTACCAAGGTCTTAATCAACGTTGACTTACCTTGACCATTCTTACCTAAGAGAGCGATACGATCACCGCTTAAGAGCTCTAAGTTGATCTTGCTTAAGATGACCTGATCACCATCTGCAGCACCATCGCCTTTAGCACTGATGATTCGTGGGCCGTCGTTGTACTCAGAGTCGGCCTCGTTATCTAAGAGCGTACCCTCAGCCACAACTCCGTCTGCAAGGTTAGCAGCTGCATCTGTAGCAGCAGCGGCAGCAGCGGCAGCAGCGGCCGCGGCAGCTTGCTGGGCCAAGTCGATATGGTAGCCGGCATCAAGATCCTTTAAGGAGGCGATCACCTGAGGAGTGCGATCTGGCTCAGGGAAAGTAAAGGAGAATGGCGATTCCTCTTGTGTTACCGCTGTCAGCTGCATGCGGTCGATAGCCTTCATTAAGGACTGGGCTTGCTTGGCCTTAGAAGCCTTATAACGGAAGCGATCGATAAAGGCTTGCATGTGAGCCACGATAGCCTCTTCTTTCTTTCTGGCTGCCTTTTGGGCTTTAATGCGCTCAGCACGCAGACGCTCGTAGGATGAGTAGTTACCAGGGTAGAGGACAACCTTGCCTGACTCAAAGTGCAGTATGTGATCGCTAAAGCTATCTAAGAAATCGCGATCGTGGGAAATACACAGTAAAGTGCCTTCATAGCTCTTAAGGAAGTTTTGTAAGAACAAAACGGTGTCTAAGTCTAAGTGGTTGGTAGGCTCGTCGAGCAACAAGAGGTCTGACTTGTAGATCAGGGCTTGGGCGAGGTTCAGACGCATACGCCAACCACCGGAGAACTCTTTGATAGGTTTATCAAGCTCATCTTGAGCAAAACCCAAACCAAAGAGCAAAGCACCAGCACGGGCTTTTAAAGTCCAGTAGCCTGCCATACCAAGCTCATCTTCGATGATGGCGATCTTTTCGCCATTGTTGGTGGCGTAAGCCTCTTCACGACGAGAAAGCAGCTCTTGTACAGTCTTGTCACCTTGCATGGTGTACTCAAGAGCCGAGATGCTAAGAGCAGGGGTCTTCTGAGCCACAGTGGCGATCTTGAGGTTCTTTGGAACGCCTATGGTGCCTTTTTCTGGTGTGATTTCACCTTGGATAGCAGCAAATAAAGTCGACTTACCGCAGCCATTACGGCCGATAATGCCCACCTTTTGCCCAGCTAAGATCGTAGCACTGGCGTCTTCTACTAGCACCTTAGTGCCACGCATAATAGTGATATCTTGCAGCGAAATCATACAAAAGCCACTTCAAGTCCAATGAAAGCCAAAAACTGTGGGCTATTTTCCGCAAAAACTGCCTCTAACTCAAGCTTTTGGGTAACCCATCTACCAACCAAAACCCATGCACATGCAGGCGTTCTTATGCCCGCCTGATCT
>CALXYZ010000219.1 GCA_944393075.1 uncultured Anaerobiospirillum sp.
AAGCCCAAGGTGTAGACAGTCGGCCGGTTCCTATCAGGAACCAACAAATGAGACAAACAAGCCATAGAGCTTGATTTGTAGAAGTTCTCATATGACACAAAACATAACACCACCATCCACTTTAGTTGTCCAAGACACTAACGTGAATGAGCCAGACTTTGGGGCTCTTGAGCCTGGGTTATCTGGCTTTTATGATCGCCGCAAGCTGAACAAGATCTATGTCGACAAGACTGAAACTATCTTTAAGCTATGCCAATGGTACAGCCCAATCTTTATTGCGCGTCCACGTCGCTTCGGCAAAAGCCTTTTGTGCTCCACGCTAGAAGATCTTTTTGCGAATGGTATTGCTCACTTCGAAGGCTTGGCTATTGACAAGCTTAAGCTGTGGGAGCATGAAACAACATATCCTGTAATTAAGCTGAGATTTTCTAAGGGACATGTGCGTGCAGACCAAACCAGCTTTGATCAAGATGTCTTCCGCGCCATGGTGCGTCAGCTTGAGTCCTCAAATTTACCACAGCGCCTTAAAGAGGCTAACATTGACCTCAAGGAACTTGAGCAAACCAATAATAATGACCTCATAGGTCTCATTGATGACATTGTCCGCCAATATAAGACACAACAACCTGATGGAAGATGTGTCATCATCATTGATGAGTATGATGCGCTCATCAATAAAATGATCCCAAGCCAAACGGCATTTAATAAGTGCATCGAGTGGTTCTCTGACTTTTATGACTCTATTAAGTGCCTTTCTGAGGATGGATGCCTGCGTTTCTGCTTTACTACAGGTATTACGCGCTACTCCCATACAGATACGCTATCTGGTTTTAATAACCTCACAGACCTGTCTTTTGAAATGGAGTTTTGTACTCTGTTGGGATATACAGAAGATGAGCTACAACAGTACTTTGGAGCGTATATCAATTACGGCGCAAAGCTATTTGGTGAGCTTTCCGAAGACTATCTTGGTCGTTTACGCAATGAGTACGATGGCTACCGTTTTGCCAACAGTATCGAAGCCACAAAGGTCTATAACCCTTGGTCTATCTTAAAGTCTTTTGAAGCGCTGAATATGTTTGGTAAGCTAGCTCCATTTGAGAGGAAGAATCCAAATCAGCTTAAGACTGTTTTTAGTCCTTTTTGGATTGATACTGGCGTTATGTCTACCTACTTCATAAACTTCTTAGATCGCCAAATCCAAAATGTGCGAAGTGGAGACAATAAAGCTCTAAATGACCTGTTCTTGATTACAGGCTCTGACCTAACCCAAGACTTTTCTCTGCCATTAAGCATGTTAACCACAGCTCGTAACCCTTACACCATGTTTGATGGCAAAAAAATCCACCCTGAATTCATGGTAGCCATGATTCAATCTGGCTACTACACCTTTAGGACACTAACTCAAAGCGAAACCGAAGCAGAGGCAAAAGCCGCAGCTGAGGCTGAGGCTGAGGCTGAGGCTGAAGCTGAGACCAAAATCAATAATGCAGCACCTACTGCCTATGGCGCAAGTGATGCTATGGCTCAGCTCTTTTTTACTGTTCCTAATGGAGAGGTTAAACAAAACTTAAACGACACCAATGCATTTTGGGATCGCATTAAGTCTTTCATTTCAAAGAAACTGGGCAAAGTTATTATCCAAACAGGTGGTAAGAACCACCGTTACCTGATCGATGACCTGTTTGCTGGCAACCCTACCACAATGTTTAATGCTCTCAATGAACGCTTTTTGCCACTTTCAGGGAAGTCCCACATTTTCGACGACGAAGCGTCTGTATGCAGATTTCTTGTGGAAATTTTGCGCATTGTAAGAGATGCCTATGACTGGCAGACAGAGGCCCAAACTCCAGGTTCAGGAAGTGATATCGCATCTATCGCCAAAGAAGTGGAAAGCCCAGATGGCTATGCAGATATTTTTATTGAAGGCCATAAGCAGAACGTAGTTCTTGAGCTCAAGCTGCATAGAACAGATCGTAGCAGCTGCGATCAACTGTTAGAAGACGCTATTACGCAAATTCCAACTAGGCGCTACTGCGATCAACCACATACAAAAGACACTATTTGCTATGCGGTCGTATTTTCGCAGCCAACTCGTCGTGTAGAGAGGCTAGCAGTCTTCAAGTACCTTTGGCAAACAAACACGTACACCCAGCCACAAGATAAGGATTTGCAGTATCTGAACATTGACATCAATCAAGCTGCTAAGGAAGCTAGGGAAGCTAAGAAAGCAGAGGGAATGAGTGACACCTCTAAGAGCAAGACCAAGGCTAAAAAAGCTGCATCTAAGCAAACATCCAAGGCAACCAGCAGCACGCCTCAGAGCACTGCTTCTAAGAACAAAACTAGTGCTAGAAAGGCTGTACCTCAGTCACCAACGGCTGGTAACTCTTCAAGTAAGGCTAAGTAGCACGCCTCCATGCCTTAGAGCAAACGAAGCTTAAGGCATATAAGGGATGAAGAATGAGGAGAATCGTATGGCTCAAGACACAACTCCACTACCAAACACTGTAGTCGCGGCTGCTACTTCTGCCAATGCTGCGAATGCTGCAACAGCCCCCGACAGTCACGAGCTGAGCTTCCTGAAAGTATCAAGCAAGGTGTACAGTTGATTGCTACTATTCGTATAGTACGGGCATAAACACGCCGTTTCTGAAGCTATACGTTGTGATCACCAAATGAAAAATAGTGACCAGCTAACGTCGATCTAAAGCCGTACTCAGATTTGCCTTAAATATGCGGGTTTGTTGCGGCAGATGATACGAATAGTGCCATTCAGCCGTTCACCCTATTTGATACTTTCAGATGGTCTACCATTGAGGCAAAAAGAGCCCCAACCCCATGGCCTCCATGACTAATGGCCCTAATTGCTCAAATGGTTCAACTGGATTGTCTTGCGGGCATGAGATAGCGTGGAGTAGCACCTTGATGAGGGGGGAACTCAGCACATTAGCGTTAGCACTGCGCTGCTGCTGACTCCGACGCTGACGTTAGTACAGGCACAGGCGCGAGGCGATTGGGCACTGAAAAGATTAGGCGCTGGGCTTACACAACACCCTCAAGACAGCCCTCCACTTCAAGGCTAACGCGTATCACAGCACTGTTAATGAGGGGTAAGCAACCAACTCCCCGCCGCGAGCAGGCAGTGGTAAGCAGGAAGTTGTAAGCAGCCACAGGTTTGGCTTTGGCGGGCTCGCGTACTGACAGGTGCTAAATGATGTGATTATGTGATGATGTGATGATCGATGATGCGTTTTTCTTTCTCTTCAAAAAAACCGCCCCTAAATGAGGCGATCATACTTGCCACAGCGCATTTACAAGCGCTTTTTTGCTCTTCATGCGTATCTGATCGACAAAGTGTTGAGTGAAAAATGCGGCTAGCGGTAATGAAACGAGAAGAAATGGCGGTTTTATGCAGTTTTGCTAGGATCTAAGCGCCACACATATGCTGACTTTTCGCCTCAGAATCCCCTTATCAATACTCGTGTTTTTGCTGCCTTACACGATTTTGTTAAATAGCGTAATGCGGCCATTTGTCTGCATTTGCAACTCGCACAAACTAGCTCTAGACAAGCTCAATCTTAGTGGTAAAATCTATCGGCCTTTTTTGGGGAGGAGTAATTAACGCCTCTGCTTCCAAAGTAAATCTGACCAATCCGAGGAACGACATTGACTACCGAGCAAGCATCATTATCGACCCCATCTGTGTTAGGTGAAGACCGCGCCGCTCTACGCGCTGCCGCCTCAGCCATTTTTGCTGCTGTAGCAGACGATGACGAGACCACTGAGGATCACGAGAACCCTCATTTAGCCTCGTTTACGAGCTTTAGCGCTGTGACCTCCATTTCTAACGTCGTCAAAGTAGCACCTGCTGTAAGCGCTCAAGACCAAGACGCCACCGCAGCAGACGATGCTGAGCAAGTAACCGAAGACGAGGTAGAGCTTGAGACCAACACCGCCGCTGCAGATGATGAGGCCAATGATCTTGCCGCACCTACAGAGAAAACAGAACCTACAGAGGATGTAGCTGCCGACAATGTCGCCATCGCGCCTAAATCTGAATCTGAGCCAAAGGCTGAGGCAGTGGCAGAGGCTGCTGAGCCTGAGGTAGAGGCTACTCCAGCCGAAGCTGCCCCTACCGCAGCTGCAGCACCTGTGTTGAACATGCCTGAGCATGAGCTTACTGATAGCGCTCAATTAGCCTTATGGTTAATCAATGCTTACGGCCCTACCATTCGCTCTGATATCCGTGAGTTCTTAGAGGATGTGCTCAACAACAACGGTGTTGAGGACATGTTGATGCTGCAAGACGCAGCCTCTCAGATCATTATGGGTGAAGAGCTTGCCGAACAGGCTATCGCTGAAGCCGAAGCTGCTGAAGCTGCCGCCAATGGTGAAGCCGCCCCTGCTGCCCCTACTGGCATTACCGTGCTCAAGACTGGCCCTGAAATCACTAAAGAGATGATTGCTCCAGTGCCTGCTCTTGTGGGTGGCTTTATGGTCAGCGTCGATGATCCTGATGCTACCTGCGCTCAGATTGCCTTGGCCGTGTTAAAGCAATACGCTCCTGTGATGTTGGTAGATGAGCGTATTAGCTTTGCCGAGACCGTGCTCTTTGATACAGAGGATATCTGGGGCTTCCAAAACGCCATGAGCGCTATTCGTCTGCGCGCATTTGCAGCCGAGCGTGAAGCTACTCAAGCTCAAGAAGAGGCAGTAGAAGAGAAGAAGGCTCCTGAGGTCATCGTTCGCAAGCCTCGCGTCTTTACCTCGCGCTTAGATCCATCTGAGCGTAAGCCTCAGCCTGAGGTGAAACCTGCTGCTACCGCAAGCGCCACCAGCGCCGGCGGCAGTGCTGACGGTACTGCCAAGGCTGGTACAGTGAAGCGTACCCGTAAGCTCAGCTTAAAGAAGCCTGCTGCTACTACCACTACCACCACCCGCAAGCGCTCTACCAAGAAGATTGTGGAAGGTGATGAGCTGAAAGCCGCCGCTTTTGCCGCTCTGTTTGGTGACGGCGACGACGATGCCGAGAAGTAAAGCTATCGTCTTCACGCACCTGTAAGCACAAATTAGAAAACCAAAAAGGGCTCGGTCGCAAGGTCGGGCCCTTTTTGCCTTATACCCTTGCCCCTAAACCACTACCACAAACAGTATCACCAAACCCAGCACCGCATTGGTAGCCAAAGTCATTCTCCAAATCGGCATACGCTCTGGTGGGAGAGGCTTTGGCGGCAGTGGCATCACTGGCACATACAAAAAGGCATAGAGCAAAAACAGCGGGTATAGCACATAGGCCATGCAGCAAAATACAGAGTGCGCATACTGCCGATAATAGTTAAGCACGCGAAAGTGCAGATATGTCACCAGCACATTCACCAGTAATGTCACCCCCATAATCACAAATAGCCCCAATGGCATCGGCAGCATGTCGCTGAGCAAAAACAGCAGCATAACGGAACCAAAGCGCGTCAGAGCATACATGCCACCTTGGCCTAAAACCACCACTAACAGCATCAACAGGAGATAGCGCACCTTGCTAGGCTGCTTTTCCACAGGTGGTGTAACAAAGCGCGCCAAATGCGGCGGCAGCTTACTTCCAGCACCATAGCTGGAGCCAATATCTGAGGCACTATCTAAAGACAGGTTTGGCAAGAATGCAGACTGAGCTAAAGCTGATTCTTGCGACCGTGGTGGCAGCTGCTGCGGCTGTAGTGACTGCTGCTTGGTATGAGCAGATGGTTGCGATGACGGTTGTGATGGCGTTTGCGATGGCGATGGCATGAGCGGTTTGACCTAAGTTGCTGAAACATTGCCCATCATAGCACCGCAGTAATCTTGCTGTCCTGCGCACAACAAATGCCCTTGAGGTGCATGAAGCGTAATCTCTACTGCTTGCATCATACTCTGCAACACAAAAGCCTAGTCAGGAGCAGTAACTGCTTTAAGACTTCACCACAAGCCTCTCTTTGCGCAAACTTATAATAGTCACTCAATCACTCAATCACTCAATCACTCACTCAAACTTCAGATGCCGTAACGGTCGAATATCCGCAATTTTTAACTTTGACTCTCGTTTTGTTTGGAGATGCATGTTTAGCCCAAGGAAAAGATGCTAGTGATAGAAGACATAATTAACACCCCCTTGTTGGGGGTGGCTAACTTGGGTTGATACTGATCGTGCTAG
>CALXYZ010000220.1 GCA_944393075.1 uncultured Anaerobiospirillum sp.
ACCGTGATTACCCGCTCTATGGTGTGCAATTCCACCCTGAGTCCGTGATGACTCCACAGGGCATGACCATGCTGCGGAATTTCTTAAGCCTCAAGCCCCAATAAGATCTTCGCGTAGTGTTGAGTTTGTAAGCGCGCATGCGCAGGTGTTGGTGTGAGCGCTGGCTATCTGCGTGTTGTTATGGCGCTGGGCTGTGCAGGCGCTAAGCTGTGCTGGCGCTGGCCAGTGTGGGTGCTGAGAGCCATTGGATTGTTGTTGAGTTTAGTCATGATTAAAGAAGCAATTGTAAAGATCGTCAGTAAGCAAGATCTCTCTTACGACGAGGCCTATACCGTAATGAATGAGATCATGTCGGGACAAACTACACCGACGCAGAATGCCGCCTTTTTAGCAGCACTGTCGACAAAGAGTGCCCGTGCAGAGACTACAGACGAGATCGCCGGTTGTGCCGCAGCTATGCGTGCCCACGCCACTCAGGTTGAGACTCCTTTTGACGTGTTTGAGATTGTCGGTACCGGTGGTGACAATGCCCAGAGCTTTAACATCTCCACCACCTCGGCGCTGATTGCCGCTGCAGGTGGCATGAAGGTAGCCAAGCACGGCAATCGTGCAGCTTCTTCTAAGTGCGGTACTGCTGATTGCTTAGAGGCTTTAGGTGTCAATATCGAGCAGAGCCCTGAGCTGTGCTTAAAGCTCTTAGAGGAAGTCGGTATGTGCTTCTTCTTTGCCCAGAAATATCACTCCTCCATGAAGTACGTCGGCCCTATCCGTAAGGAGCTGGGATTCCGTACCGTGTTTAATATCTTAGGCCCTCTGACCAACCCAAGCTCCCCAAGTGTGCAGCTTTTAGGTGTCTATGACGACTACCTAGTTGAGCCTTTAGCCCACGTGTTAATGAGTCTCAAGGTCAAACGTGGCATGGTGGTTTACGGCCAAGACAAATTAGATGAGATCTCGCTTAGTGCGCCTACCACCATCTGTGAGTTTAAGGATGGTTGGTACCGCACTTTTACCATTACCCCTGAGGACTTTGGTTTTGAGCGCTGCACTAAGGCTGATTTAGTTGGTGGCACTCCTAGGGAGAATGCCGCTATTACCCGTGGCATCTTAGATGGTTCTATCTCTGGTCACAAGCGTAATGCTGTGCTCTTAAATGCCGGTGCCTCGTTGTACTTAGGTGGTAAGGCTGATAACTTTGCTGAGGGCATTGCCTTAGCCGCCGAACTTATCGATAACGGTGAAGCCACCAAGACCTTGGAGCGCTTCATTGAGGTCTCGCAACAGGGCGTCTAGATCGCTTAGTGTCAGCTCTTGCCATGGTGAGCACATTTCCCGCTACCTGTGCCGCGTCGGCGTGGAGCTGCTAAGATGAGAACCTGTCGCTGTGCTCGCAAGCAGCTGCGCTACTACTACTACTACTATTACGCTAAATAGCACTGAGCGCACTAAGTGGCGCTCAGTACAGTGCTAGTGTTAGCGTCGCTGCAAGCGCCGGTGCTAGCAGCAGCGCACAGCGCCCCAACAAAGGAGTGATTTCATGACGATCCTTGATGAGATTGCAGCCTACGCGCACCAGCGCGTGCAGGAGGCTGCACGTGTTACCCCACTGTCTGAGCTTAAATCTCAAGCCGAGAGTGTGGTGCACGCCGAGCAGGGAGTAGGTGTAGCAGATGGAGTTTGTTCGGCGTTAGCCTTTGAAGCTTCCTTGCGTGCTGCTAATGCTAGAGGTGATATCGCCTTTATCTGTGAGTGCAAGAAAGCCTCGCCTTCTAAAGGTGTGATTGCTGAAGACTTTCCGTACCTCAATATCGCCAAAGAATACAGTGCTGCCGGTGCGGATGCAATCTCGGTTTTGACTGAGCCTAAGTGGTTCTTAGGTAGTGCTGAGTACTTGCGTCAGATCGCCGCCGCTGTGCCTACGCCTTGTTTGCGCAAGGACTTTGTGGTCGATCCTTACCAGATTTATGAGGCTAAGCTTTTAGGTGCTAAGGCTGTGCTTTTGATCTGTTCGATCTTAAGTGAGGACAAGCTCAACGCCTATTTGCAGCTTTGTGGTGATCTACACTTATCAGCCTTAGTTGAGGTGCATGATGCCGATGAAATGGCTATGGCTCTGCGCAGTGGAGCACGCATTATTGGCGTCAACAACCGCAATTTAAAGGACTTTAGCGTCAACACAGATAACAGTAAGCGCCTCAGGGACTTGGTACCAAGTGACAAAATTTTTGTTGCTGAAAGTGGCGTGCACAGTGCATCTGATGTCGCTGCTTTGCGTGAGATTGGTGTCAATGCTGTGTTAGTAGGCGAGAGCCTGATGCGTGCCACCGACAAGAAAGCAAAGTTAGCTGAGCTCCGCGGCCACTAGGCGTAAGCTTTAGCTCTAGTTGCAGCTGCAGTTGTAGCTGTAGCTGTAGCTGTAGCACAGTGCTCAGCAGCGTAGCTGAGCAGCTTGAGCTTAAGTTGCTCTGCCTGCTCTGATCGGCTCTGCCCTGTGCGTAGCCGCTCTCTGCTGTGGTCGAGCTGGCTCCAACCAAGCCGAGCTCTGCGTAGCTCGGCTTGGTTGGGAGCTGGAGCAGGGGCGAGGCTGAGGCAACGATGTTCGTGCCTTGGGACCGTAAGAGCCAAAGAGCTAAAAGAACCGAAGGAAAGAAAAGGAGTGTTTACCTCATGGTAGCGGGTGTCTACAAGGCAATTGAGGAAGCAGAAAACAAGTATTGGGAAGACCAAGAGCGTGCGCTCTTAGAACGTAAGTATGCGCCTAAGATCAAGCTCTGCGGTCTCTCGCGTGCCGAGGACATTGCTTGTGCCAATGAACTCGTGCCTGATTATGTGGGGTTTGTCTTTGCTCCACAGAGCAAGCGCTATGTCAGCCCTGAACAGGCTTTAGAGCTTAAAGCTTTGCTCTCCCCTGAGATTAAGGCTGTAGGTGTCTTTGTTGATGCAGATGTTTCTGAGATCGTCTCTATTGTGCAGAGCGGTGCTATTGACGTCGTACAACTGCACGGTCATGAGAGCGAGGAGTACATCGGTCACTTACGCTTTGCCCTCGCCGATGGTGCTGGTGAGCGCTACAAGTCACAACCACAGTTAGTGATGCCACTGTGCCCCATGATCTTTAAGGCTTTTAGCGTCAAGTCTCTTGCTGACGTGGATGATGCCAATATCAGCTGTGCTGACTACGTACTCTTAGATGCTGGTAGTGGTGGCACCGGTACGGCTTTTAACTGGGATTTAGCTCGTGCGATGAAGCGCCCATATCTGCTCGCAGGGGGCCTTGACTGCAACAATGTGCGTGAGGCTTTGGAGACTCTCCACCCATTTGGTGTGGATGTGAGCTCTGGTATTGAGAGCAATGGGCTTAAGGATTTAGATAAGATGCGCGCCTTTGTGACCGGCGTACGCAGCGCTTCGTAGGTAGTTAGCTGCGCTTACGCCGGCAGCAGAGGC
The DNA here is from genome assembly GCA_944393075.1 of uncultured Anaerobiospirillum sp. Lineage (GTDB taxonomy): Bacteria > Pseudomonadota > Gammaproteobacteria > Enterobacterales > Succinivibrionaceae > Anaerobiospirillum. The sequence continues at coordinate 3,448 of CALXYZ010000220.1, forward strand.
CTGCCGCAGTGCCAAGCTAAGGGCACATCATCCACCTCAACTACATCACTTCGTGACATTGTGCGTGCGTGTGTGTGCATACATGCAAGCATGCTTGCTTGCATTCATTGATGCTCATGGCGTGCATGATGTAGATGGTGTTATTTGGTGTGGCTTAGCTTGGCCCTAGGATGGTGTTTATGACGACGAATAAGAACGGTAGATTCGGTATTCACGGAGGTCAGTACATTCCTGAGACCTTAATGAATGCCGTGATTGAGTTAGAAGAAGGCTACAACCACTACAAAAATGACCTGCTCTTTAACCAAGAGCTTACCGCCTTGCTCAACGAGTACGCTGGTCGCCCATCTCGCTTGTACTTTGCGCGTAAGATGACCTCAGACTTAGGTGGCGCTAAGATCTACCTCAAGCGTGAGGATCTCAACCACACTGGCGCCCACAAGATCAACAATGTTTTAGGTCAGGCTCTCCTTGCCAAAAAGATGGGTAAGACCCGTTTGATCGCCGAAACTGGTGCCGGTCAACATGGTGTCGCTACTGCCACCGCCGCAGCCTTAATGGGCATGGAGTGCGTGGTCTTTATGGGTGAAGAAGACACCAAGCGCCAAGCCCTCAATGTCTACCGTATGCGCTTGATGGGTGCTGAAGTACGCCCAGTCAAAAGCGGTACTGGTACCCTCAAAGATGCCGTTTCTGAAGCCATGCGTGAGTGGACTGCCCGCATGAGCGACACTCACTACTGCTTAGGCTCGGTCATGGGCCCACATCCTTTCCCAATCATCGTCCGTGATTTCCAAGCAGTGATCTCCAAAGAGATCAAGAGCCAGATCGTCGAAAAAGAGCAGCGCTTACCTGATATGGTGGTGGCTTGTGTCGGTGGTGGCTCTAATGCTATTGGTAGCTTCTACCACTTTATCAACAACCACGAGGTACAGTTAATCGGCTGTGAGGCTGCCGGCCGTGGTGTCGATACTTTTGAGACCGCCGCTACCATCGCTACTGGCAAGTTAGGCATCTTCCACGGTATGAAGTCCTACTTCTGTCAAGATGAGTACGGTCAGATCGCTCCGGTGTACTCGATCTCGGCAGGTCTTGATTACCCAGGTATCGGCCCTGAGCATGCTCACCTCCACGACATCGGTCGCGCTAAGTATGTGCCTGTTACCGACGAAGAGGCTGTTCAAGCCTTTGAGTATTTAGCTAAGACCGAAGGCATCATCCCTGCAATTGAGTCGGCCCATGCTCTGTCTTATGCCATGAAAGTCGCACCTACCATGAGCAAGGACAAGATCATTGTCGTGACCTTATCAGGTCGCGGTGATAAGGATTGTGCTGCTATCGCCCGCTATCGTGGAGAAGATATCAATGAGTAACATTGCCTCAGCCTTTACCCATGGCAAAGCTTTTATCCCATTTTTCACCTGTGGCGATCCTGATACTGCCACCACCGCAGCGGCAGTGCGTGAGGCGGTACGCAATGGTGCCACTTTAGTGGAGTTAGGTATTCCGTTTTCTGATCCAACCGCCGAAGGTCCTGTCATCCAAGGCGCTAACCTGCGCGCTCTGCGTGGTGGTATCACCACCGATAAGGTCTTTGCTCTGGTGCAAGACTTACGTCGTGATGTGACGGTGCCTTTTGTCTTTATGACCTACGCTAATGTGGTCTTCTCCTATGGTATTGAGCGCTTTATGCAAAAGTGCGCCGAAGTCGGTGTCGACGGTATGGTGCTGCCTGATGTGCCTTATGAGGAAAAAGACGAGTTTGAGGAAGTGGCTGCCCGCTATGGCGTTGACATCATCTCCATGATTGCCCCAACCTCAGAGCAGCGCATTGCCATGATCGCCAAAGAAGCTAAAGGCTTTATCTACCTTGTGTCGAGTCTCGGTGTTACTGGCGTCCGTACTGAGATTAAAACCGACCTTAAGTCGATCATGGATGTGATTAGACAGTACTCTAAGGTGCCAGTAGCCATCGGCTTTGGTATTGCAACCCCAGACCAAGCCCGCAATATGGCTGCCATCTCCGATGGTGCTATTGTCGGCTCGGCTATCATCAAGATCATTGCTCAGTATGGTAAAGACGCTCCTGAATACGTTGGTGCCTACGTTAAGGCCATGACTGAGCACTTAAACGACTAAGATCAGCACCTCGCAACGGCGCTGCGTTACGTAACGCAACGCTGCGCTACACCTCGTCGCGGCAGTGCTGGCACTGGCTGCTCTCACGCCGTAGCAAAACACTTTGTGGCGTGGGAGCAGCAATCTCAGAATGAGTAAGATAGAGGTGAGGCGTAGCTGCCGTTTCGGCCTATGTTGCTGCAGTGGCTTGGGACTCATCCTCAGTCACAGCCATGGCTGAAGTCGTAACCCGAACTTGTGCGCTACTTGGTGTGCTCTCTGCCTTCAGCGCTTGCCACATGCAGAGTAAAGGTACAAGCACAGGCTACAGCTTTCAGCTTCTGCTTTTTAGTTGCCGCTCTGCTTTGTGGATACTGCCTTTGCAGGGGGTGCTTGCCTGCTTGCCCTTACAGCCTCAGCCTCTGCTCTGGATTTCTTTCTCTTCGAGAACTTCTACAAATTAGCTAAATGGCTTATTTGTCTTATTTAGTGCATTACCTGTGGGGGCGGCGTATAGCCATAGCACAAGGGGTTCAAGTCCTAGTGCCTAATCCAATAAATTTTGACCTGTCTTGATGGCTTGTTACACTCATGGTTTCGTGTAGTATGCGGAGCCA
>CALXYZ010000221.1 GCA_944393075.1 uncultured Anaerobiospirillum sp.
GTAGTCCGTCCCATGACGGACTGAAGCTAGACAACTTAGGCTTGATCTCTCAAGCCTCGGTCGTAAGACCGCAGGTATTTGACACACAAATATAGCAAGCTCAACGCCAACACCTCGCGCAACCACACGCGAGTTGCTACTAAACATCAAGAGCCGTTGTCACCAAGACCTGAGCAAAGCAAAGAAGGCCTATAAGGGCGTGGATTCGGTTTGTAGCACAGTGCTGAGATTTGAGCTCAGCATCCTCCGTATTGATCAATGAATCACTGCTATTACAACAAGTAACTCCAAATCTTGCTGTAATAGGTCTACCTTAGGAAACGAGCACATACGTTAGTGTTTGTCTGCTCAAGCCCCATCCTTAGCTTAGAGCTAAACTCTTGAGCCTTAAGCTTAAGAAAAACCTTAAACCTCGAAATAGCAGCCCCACGGCAGAGGGCAGAGTAATGGCTTTTTGAGTTAGCTCAGCGCTGATGGCGCTATGGCAGCAACAAAAGCAACACCTTTGTCTGGGGGCTCGCGGTCAAGCTTGGCGCAGCACGGTGATGTGCCTAAGCTCTATCCTCATGCCTCGCCTCTTATTAGACGCAATGTCTTAGAGGGAAGCTGTGAGCTTAAGCGCTGGACTTTGCTGTTGAGTCTAGCTTGGCCTTAATACTTGATGTTCTCGTTTTGAGATGCTGAAGTGCTGAGATTGTGTGCATTGTGCTTTTGTGTGCTTTTGCACAATTTGTGCACTACACCAAATATCATCAAAATCAGAAGTGCTTTCTTTTTCTCCTATGCCTGAAAAGTTGGCCCTAAGGACACTTTTCAGTGGCAACAAGCTTAGAGCTCTGAAGGAGTACTTGGATCAGATTAACCTGTGGGGAAATTTGCTCCTATTGTTTTGTCAGCACTGACATACAAGTATATAAGCAAAAAATTGCGCTTCGACTGGAGGCAATTTTTGCAACATGGGCTTATTGTATGATCAATCAAGTTTATCTGTATGGGGCGTTTTTTAAAATCGCTAGCAACGTCACAAAACTAGATTTAATCGCCCTTAACGCCACACTTGCATACTAGAATGCAAGTGTTAGCGTAGTCATGTACCACTAATTTTTCGCTTGTCTAGATTGCCCTAAATATGGCGTGGCAAGATGTAGGTAGGTGCGCTAAAAATGCAAAAACTAAAGATTTCGAGCTGTGCGTACAGCACAAATCAGCCTCTAACCCTTGTACCATAAGGCATTAACCCCTGTAGGTTCATACTTAAGCAGCCTCTTTTAGATGCGTTTGAACTTGTCAAACCCGTTTGCTGTACGCACAGCTCGAAAGATTTGCTTGCATTGCACACCAATGCACACTGCACTAAAACTGGACGCAAGAGAGCGAAAGAGCATGCAAGTGGTGAGGTTAAGACGCGACCGCCACTGGCTAGGTGCTTGACAGTGGCGGTGCTAGATGTTATACGCCTCATGCTCCTACCATGCGTTCCATACGGCGCATGGTAGGAGCATGGTTGGCGCTGGGTGCTTGGCACTAGGCACTAGGCACTAAATCGGCGTTAGGGCCTAATTAAAGCTCAGTGTGTTAGTAGCTGATAGGGGCAGGCTCGTTGGTTTGTATGTTAACGAGGCCAGTGCCGGTACCTTTGTTGGTTTCGTAGCTGAAGTTAGGCACAACGATGGTGTTAGTGTCGGTGCTGATGTTGGTGTTAGCAACTGCTGTGGTGACAGTAGGTTCGGTTACTGGTGCCACTGTGGCTTTTGCAGCAGGTGCGGCTGTTGCAGCAGGTGCGGCTGCTGGAGCAACATTGCTTGTTGGGGCTAGAGCAGGGGTAGTATCAGCAGGTGCGGCCGAACAGTTGATGGCGTTGATGGCGGCACGGCCAGAGATAAACAGCGGAATGTTAGGCACCATGCGATCAGCAAAGGTCAGCACATTAACCTTACAGTTCTTATGCAACTTGTGGATCTCTTCCATAGAGTAGTACACCGAGTCATCGATGCGCAGATCGATAATGGCAGCGTCGCTGACGGAAGTGATATAGAAGCTACGGCCATTAGAGGTTGGATCAAATCCGGTAGCAGTGATAGGCACATCCGTAAAGACCACAGGTAAGCGCTTAAACTCGCCAATAAGGGAGTTTAAGACACGCTGATTGATCATCTCGCGTAACTGCTCATAAGAAATGTAGAGGCCGCCTTCAGAAGCAGTTTGAGCATTGCGGTTAAAGCTGATGCGATCTTTACCAGAGCCGTAGTTGCTGATGCTTAAGATGCCGACCACAGGGGTGTTGATCTTGCCAGTGTAGCCTGGAGATCCGGTTGGGAAGACCACGGTGGTAGATTGATAGAGCTTGTCTAAGCGGTTTTGGGTTTGCACATCACCAGTAATCGATGACTCTGTAGGACCGTCTAAGGTCTCATTAGGGCCTAAAATGACCTGGTTTACCGCATAGTGCTCTGTTTTAAAAACGGTGGTCAATTCATAGGCCTGAGCTTGATTCAGCGCTGCACTAACGATCATGCCTATGCCCATTAAGGCGGTGCCCAATAGCATGGACAGGCCTTTGGTTTTCGTAACTTCAACCATCTCAAGCCTCTCTTATTTTTATCTTGTTGGCCAAGTGAAGGCCAAACGAATTTGCCTATACCTTGATAACGGCACGTGAGGCCGCCTCTTCGGTTCACTTCCCGATTTTAGCAAGTAACACACCACCTAAGGGCTAAATAGCGCCTATTGCTGTGATCTTGGTCATGGGAAGAGGCGCTATCTGTGGTACGCACGGTGGTCTTGCCTTGTATGCGATAATGAGCTGGTCATGTTTTTTTGTTTTTTAGTTTTACCTCTCTTTCTTTGTTTTGGTGGAGCTTATGAGCGAGAATCGCGTCCAACTACCGCGTGAAGTTGATATTGATAAGTGCATTGCACTTGGTGCTGTGTTCACTAGAGCCCGCATTGATATTGATGAGCTGCCACGCTTTAAAGAAAGCTGCGTGAAGGTGGTAAGTGATGTCCTCTGCGATGTGCGCTTTGAGAGTGATTTAAATGACATGCGTGTCGTGATCGGCCATGTTGATTGCGATGTGTCCTTTGTCTGTCAGCGCTGTGGTAATGAGTATGTAGAGCACCTCATGACCGACTTTACTCTAAGCCCAGATTGGGAGCGAGCAAAGGCTTGCAACTTAGAGAATAAGTACGACTTTATTGAGCTTAATGATGCTGGCAAGCTCGATCTTTATAACTTAATTGAGGATAGCTTGATTTTAGAGATTCCAGCATTCCCTAAGCATGACGAGGACGATGAGGAGTGCTCGCGTAGCGGCAGCAATTGGTCTTATGGTGAGCTTGCTCCTGATGCGAGCGTTAGTCCATTTGCCGCTTTGTCGGCCCTTAAGGGTTCTTTAGCCAAGGGTGATGACAAGGGTAGTGATGCATCCGATAAATAGGCCTTAGTTGCAGCATGGTCACCGCATTGTTGGCGGTAGGTGAAAAAGCGCGTAAGCGCTTGTAAATTGGCTTTGATATCTCTATAATGACGCGTCCGTATCCATGACTTGTGAAAGCCTATTGGTTACGTTTGTTTTTTGATCAAAAAAGTTTTTGTTGCATAAAAGCCACTATCAAGGTGGCAGAGAGGCATGAGGCCGTATTCTGCTGCTGGCTTTTAGAGCTCTTTATAGTATTTAGGAGACTATAATGGCCGTTCCACAGAACCACCAGTCCCGTTCCCGTCGTGACAAGCGTCGTACCCATGATGCCTTAACTGCTCGTCAGTTAGCTACCGATCCTCAAACCAACGAGGTTCACATTCGTCACCACGTCACCGAGACCGGTTACTATCGTGGTCAAAAGGTTGTCGACATCAAGGAATAAGACACCTTAAGCCGCTTCTGCGGCAGCCGCTTTTGTAGGGCGGCATGCTTTAGCGCTAAAGCATACAACAACGGGGCTTATGCCCCGTTTGTGTTTCTAGCGCCCTTCCTTAAGCTTGTGGCGCAGCTTGCGCCCTTGCCCACCCACCTTCTTCCTTCTTTCATTCTTTCCATCACTTCTTTTCTTTCCTGCTCTTCTTTGTGCTTGCGCTTTTCGTGGCTGTTTTTCTGAGGTGCGCACAGACTTTGCGCCGATAATTTGCTAAGCTTTAGGCTCAACTTCAGTAAGAGCTTAGTGTGCGTTGGTTTTGCTGCTGCAAGACTGCTGCTGCAAGACTGCTGCTGCAAGACTGTTGCTGCCATTGTGGTGCTTGCTGAATAGTGTGTTGTTAGGATGCGTAGCTGCTAAAGATTTGCTTTGGCGGTAGGCGAGGATGTATGGCTATAGCTAAAGATAGTGAAAATAAGGCAGAGCGCTCTTGCGTGGCGCTCGATGGTACCGGCGGTGATCACAGAGATACGCGCTCGGTAGTGGATGCGGTACGCTTTGCGATGGCAATGTATCCACAACTGTACCTCATTATCTTTGGTTCTAATCAGCTCCAAGATGATCTCCTCAAGGCCGGCGTCGATACCAAGCGCTACGAGTTTCGCTTAGCCCAACAATCAATCCCTCAAGATGAGTCTCCACGCTCAGTTTTAAAGAATTTCCCTCATGCGGCTATGGTCAAAGCACTTGAGTGCGTGCGCTCAGGTGAGGCTGACTCCATGATTTCTAGTGGTGGTACTGGCCCATTAGTCACCTTAGCCCGTCACATCTTAGGTGTGCAGCACTTAGGCCCAAAGCGTATTGCCCATAAAGAAAAGATCTGCTCAGAATTAGGTCATGGTTCGTGGAGTGCCCATGGTGGCAAGGTGCGCCCTTGTTTTGCTGCCCGTATTCCTGTGGGCCCAAATCGCTTTGCACTGATGATGGATTTAGGTGCTAACGCCACCTGCTCTGCTGCCGATTTGTACGACTTTGCGTGCTTGGGTAATGAATGCGCCAAGATCTCTTTAGAGGTCGACTCACCTCGCGTGGCTATCTTAAATGTGGGCACTGAGCTCGGTAAGGGTAACGCTTTAGTGCACGAGGCCCGTGAGTTCATTGAGCAAGATCGCTCCTTACAGTACGTAGGTTTTATTGAGGGCAACCGTATCTTCCGCGATGATGCTGATGTCATCATCACTGATGGCTTTACTGGTAATGTGGCTTTGAAGGCGGCCGAAGGCGTAGCTGACTTATACAGCAGCAGTGGCGGAATGAAAAAGTTTTTCGGTAAATTAGCCCGTCCTGAGTGGCTCTTGCCATGGCAATATAACGGCTCAGTGCTGTTAGGCGTCAACGGCTTGGTGGTGAAGTCGCACGCTAGTGCTGGCCATGAGGCTTTAGCTGTGGCTGTTGTTGAGGCGGCCCGTGCTGCGCATGCTTCGTTGGCGGTCAATATGCAACGCCGCTTAGAGAGTGATAAGTAGCTCGTAGCTTTTAGCTCTTTTTTGAGATGTGTGACATCGCGCAGCGCGCTATTTTGTGAGCGCGGCGCGTACAAGGTTTTACGTCGTTTTGCGATAGTTGGCGCTATCTAAAGTGGGTCTACCTGTGGCAAAATGGTAGGATTCGACATCATAGGGCTTTTTGTTGCCAATTTCCTTTGTGAGTGGTCAACTACCTGCGCTCTTATGGCCGAGGCTTGAGAGGTCAAGCCTAAGTTGTCTAGCTTCAGTCCGTCGAGGGACAGACTACGTTGGTTGGGAAATAGGCACCGCGGGATGTAGATCCTAGTTCCGCGCTCTGCGGTTCGTGATTAAAAGCTCTGTCAGGTAGGAGCGGTGTTACGAACGCTAAACCCCTTCCAACATTAGCGAAGGATCAACACAGGTCGTGATTTATCACGGCCTAAGGGACTTGGGAGTACCCTTATAAGTCTTCCTTAATGGTGGTTGCTTATCTCCCCGCAACCTAATATCAACTGATTGATGGTGATTATGATAGATACTAGTTAATGACTCCCTTTTAGTTGCACTGCATGTGCATATGAGCTTGATGGATCAAGCTTAGGGTGAATAACCTCAAAACTCCGTCAAGTAAGGTGTGTTGGCCTCAGATACACCTGTATCACTCAAGGTCAGCTCTTAGTTTTGTGCTATGTCTTGTGCAAAAAGCCCTTAGTAGTTGAAAGCGGGCTTGAGCAAATGCAAAACCACCTACGTATTGACGAAGTATCGCTATAGGCTTATGGCTTATGTCTAAAAAGAAT
>CALXYZ010000222.1 GCA_944393075.1 uncultured Anaerobiospirillum sp.
GCAAAGCCTTGTGGGTTGAACTCAGCGCGCAAACTAACATGCCCTAGCAAATTGAGATAGTCACTATCCAATTGGTGCTCGCTCATGACGCTCTGCAATGGAAAACTACCAATAGCTAAGGAGAGATCTGCAAGTTGGGTCTGAGCCTTAGTGGCGTATGGATAGAATGCGAGGATCTCTTGATAGAGCGTGATCTGTGCCTCTTGCTGTTGCAGGGCTAACAGCTGTGGCCATAAGTCCTTTGTGCTTTGTACTATCTGGGTCTCAGCGTATTGATCCAGCAGCCCTTGTAGCTCCTGTAATTGCTGGGCATAAACTTGGTCTAAGGCTCGCACTGTCTGCACAACACTATCCACATCAGGGAAATCATCTGCAATTTCAGGTAACATTAAGCTCTCACTTAACTGAGCTAAGATCTCATACTCAAACAGCCCGTCACTATCTGCTGATTCTTGGCCACTGGCAGCCATCGAGGCTAAGGAGGTCAGAGCTGTAGTAGCAGCTATAGTGGCTTTGTTTGTAACCCCTGTTTTTAGCCCAACATGGGATCTGGTGGTGGCTGGGGCCGAGCTATTTTCTCCACTGCTGACACTGCTTAATAGAGGACCAGTAAGCACTTGATGCAGCAAAGCATTTACCTGTAGGTAATCGTGCTCCAGCTCTGTGCTGATCTCTTTTTGAAGGTTTTGCAGATTGGCCATATTGTCAGTCTGATTTTGGGCAGCATAAGGCAAGTCAGCGCTTAAAGCATGATCATGAGGCGAGAGCGTTATCTTCTGGCTGTCTAAAACTGCGGCCGCTTCGACCATGCTGTTATGGGCAGAATGAGCTAAACGACTTTGTTGTAACGCTGCACTTAACGGCTGTAATTGGGTGAAATCCTGTTGCAGCTGTGTCTGTTGTTGCTCATAAGCCTGTTGCAGTTGCTTTTCCACTGCCATTACGACAGCTGCGCTATTGCTATGTGGATCTTGTTGCTCTTTTGGGCTAGGCGCTGCGTTAGCTGTTACAGGGATAGCTGCGTTAGCTGTTACAGGGATAGCTGCTTTAGCTGCCTCAGCTTGTTGTTGCTGTTGCTGGGTTCTGTGCACCAATTGCGGCAACAGATCTTGGATCTGCTCATAAGATTGCAGCAATTGCTGGCGTAAAGCACGCACCTTACCATTAAACGCTACCAGATCTGGTACCGTCTGCAATTGCTGTTGTGCAGCACTCAGCGCCAAGAGCTCCTGACGACTTTGCTCTAAATCTGCAAAGCACTGTACCTGTTGTTTGAGCTGCTGATATTGACTCTCGGGATAATTGCGTAGCATTCGCCAGTGCTCAATAAAGTCAGCCACGCTGCGCGCGCACTGCTGTTGGTAAAACACATTGAGCACAATGGTATCATTGGTGGCATGCGCATGGTAATCGTACTCAGGTAAGAAATAGCTAAGCTCGCGTTTCAGATTGGCTCCCAGTTGAGGGTAGAGATAGTCCAAAAACGAAACCATGATATCATCGTTATAAGCTTGATTATTGATGGCATCTTCGTTGAGCTCATGGAAAGAAGCGATCTCAAGCAAAGCAAACAGAGCATTGCGCTTTTCTTGCGAAAAGGGCTCATTGTCATGACGATTTAGGTACAGCTCTAATGTATGCACCAGCGGCAGATAGGCCATCAGCGTCTGTACTTGGTTGTAGATGAAATAACGCTGTGGCAGTGCAGTGTTGGTGCCTTTAAAGAATATGTAAGACCATGGATAAAACTGCCATGGTAAGCTCTCATTCATTTGCAGACGGAGCTGTGCTTGAGCAAAGAAGTTAAGCCGTGTCCAAGAACTGAGATCCGGCATGGTATGCTCAAAATAAGTTTGCGGCTGTGAGTGGCTATTTAGACCAAAAAGTACGGCATGATCGAGCTCTTTTTGCTCTAGAAGCTGTGCTAAGCTTTGATAGTAGAGCACATCGTCTTGTAGAGCCCGTGAGAGGCGAGGAGCTTGCCACAGCGTACCGTAAATGGCCACTAAGCTTAAAGCTGTACAGACGCAGGCACCGAGCATCCATGGGATCTGGTGATAATATCTTCCCACACGATTGTAGTGAGCCGAGGACACCACCTGCGGTGCAAAACAGCGTAACAGCGCATACTTGATAAAGTAAGGGCTAGTTCTAGATGCTGCCTGCACTGTCTGTGCTGCTGGTACAGCAGGATCTGCGTGCTCTGTACCATCGGCAGAGCGCTTGACATTGACACTGGAGTCAAAGTACAAGGCATCATCGATCGACTTATGGCTACAAGCGGCAAAAGCAGCATTAAAGCAGATACCTTGGTCTTGGGCTGAAGAAAAATACACGCCTTTGAACATCACATAATGCTGCTTACCGGTACCATCCGAAGCAAAAAGCGTATTGAGGTATAAAGCTAACTGCTCTTCTAACTTGGCAAAATTCTGGGCAAAGAGATAGATCAGAGCTGTCTTATCCAGACGGGAGCGTCCTTGGGTATTGAGTGCTAATACCTCAGGACTGAGCATGAGCTCTAAAGCGCCATCTTGCAGGCGCTGGCAGGTCTGCGCAAAAAACTGATGTAAACGCGCTAAAGAGTAACTTTCGTTGGTGTTAAGACTAAAACCTAAAGCTTGGGAGGACATCTTCTCGCCCATAGCGGCGGCATATTCTCTAAAACCCAGCACCTCATCCAACTTGGTGATCATCACCGTGACTGGCAAGTACATCTTCAGCTGCTCGGAGACGCGCAAGAGCTCGTCAGCAATCAAAGCTGCTTTACGTTGCGAGATCTCAGCATGATCTGCGAGCAAGGCGTCAGCGGGAATACACAGCATGATCCCATGTAACGGCAAGCTGCGTCCCCGATGATTGTTTCGTAATAGCTTGATCACATGGGCAAATTCAGCTCCTGAGCCATCTGCCCAAGCATCAAAAAAGATCTTACCTTTTACCTCAAGCACAACTGCCTCAGGGCCAACTATGATCTGTAAGGGCAGCTCGCTACTTGTGTTTTGTGTACTGATAGAGTCAGGAGTGCGCATATAGCGCCAATCTAAAGCGCTGTTTTGGAGTAAAAGAGATTTACCTGCTTGGGGCTCACCTACCAAGAGGATCCAAGGCTGTTGTTTGCCTAAATGACGGTGCTGCCGCACATGCTTTAAGCCATCGGCAAAACAGCGATTGATAAGCTGCAGTTTGACACTGAGCTCACTCTTGGCTTGCTCTGCATCCTTACCACCATGCACGAGAGCCGAAAGCCGTGTCCAGATCATGAGATCCTGATGCAGTGAGCGCACTTCACGTTGCTTGCGATAGCGACCCCATAGTCCCATGCTGACTCTTAAGATCACAAAGAGTGCCACTAAGACTAAGACCACACCCAAGATCAAGGCCAATAAGGACACATACCATGGCCATGCACTGATAGTGGCCAAGAGGCTTTCTTCGTTGCTCATGTGTTACTCCTGACGTGAACTTTGTGCTCTCAGTGGCACGAGACTGGCTAACCTAAATAGCACCGTTGCTTATTGCTCCTAGTGGCGTCTGCTCAGCTGTCTAGTAAATGGGAGCTAACTGCCATATGGATTGGAGCTCTGAGCTGCTTTATCCACCGCCTCAAGAAAAGGGCTCACGGCATGGTAAAAAGCTGAAAAGTTAAAGGCCCACGCAAGGATCGTGACCGCAAGCAGCAAGAACACTGCTTTCTTCAGGTTCAACTGATACCACTTGGGCTGTTCTTGTCCCTCGGTGTCTTCATTGTCCACTGGACACAGCTCTTGAGATTGCACCGCAAAGGTTGGTGGTAGACGCTCCTTGATCTGGTGCATCAGCTCATGCACATAAGGCCGCTCTCGTTTAAAGATCCCATCAAAGCCTAAGCCTAAAAGCAGGTAAAACAGACGCAGCATTTCGAGATCTGTGCCTTGCTTCAGAGTTTCTTCTAAAAGATCAAAAAACTTCTCATCTCCTGAAAACTCATGAAAAGCGCGCGCCATTTCCTCATACTGTGCGGAGTAACTAAACTGGCCTTCTTTTACGGTGTAATCGATAAAGAAGACCACAACTTGCTCTACCTGCGCATAGCGCTGCTGCAAAAGCGGAGAGGCACTACAGCGTAAAGATAAGGCATTCATTTCGCTTTTGAGCTCGCCATAGAGGCGCTCATAAGGCACTTCTTGCCCGACCTGCTTAAAGGCATAGAACTCACAGAGCTTGCTCAGTAGTGGCTGTAACAAAGCCGTAAAGTCACCTGTCACCTCAAAACTGCCACTGTTGGTAGTGGTGCTGTCCATGGCCTATGCTCCTCACTTATGTTGTTATGCACTAAGAGGCCTTAGTGACCACCAGCAATTGTGCCTTTACAGGCCCCCAGAGCTCAGGAGCATAATCAAGCAGCAAAGCCCTATCGCTCATGATGTAATGCCACACCCGAACCGACTCGTCAGTCTTGAGACGAAACAGCAGATTAAAGTTACTCTGTGGCAAATACTGAGGCGGATAGCGCACATACGACAACTTCACACCGCGAATGCGCTCAGTATATGAGGCTGGATCTAAGAGCCGGAAGTTATCTCCTGACTCAATGGCTTGAGCCACTTGCAATAAAGACAAACCAGCACCTGCCACTCCACTGGATCCTGCCGCTGCTGTGGCACTGGCCAGAGAAAGCTCCACTTGCAACGCCAAATAGATCTCTTGACTTTCCAAAGGTGCGCTTTCATTGAGTTGCAAGATCTGCGTATTGTGAGTTTGTGGCACAAAATCAAAGATCTGGCATTCTCCTGCGCTTTCCTCATGCAGGAACAATCTGATCAAACGCAATACTTGTTCAAAGCAAGGCAGAGCGTTGTCGTGATCATATAGAGGGATCTGCAAGCTGACCTGTGGCCGCAAGATACTTAGTTTTGAGAGTAATTCCACTAATTCTAAGTACAAAGCAAAAGGACTTAGCAGCTGCGGTTGTAAAAAGCATTGTGCCCGTGCGACAAAACCGGTCAATGTAGATAGTACTTGTAGCTCAATCACTTCGCTGGCGGTTAAGACCTTACTTTCTAAAACACGCTCGCTCAGTTGGTGCTGCAACTGTTTTTGTTGCTGTCTTAGAGTCAGCAACAGATCTTGGCTTAAGCTCAGTAAAGGACAAGATTGCGATAAAGTAAGATATGGCGGTATGTAATGCACATCATATTGTAGTGTGCGCTGCCCTTGAGCATTACTAGTCCACAAAAGGTGCAAAAGAGGTAAAGCGCTCGCATGAGCAGGAACTGAAGAGCGCTCACACAAAAAGGCGTTATAACGCCTTACCACCATGGAGATCTCTTGGCCCCCATTACCTGTATTTTCATCTCCTACCTCTTCTGTGCTGAGCACATAACGAGCAGTATGGGATTGAGAAGTGCAGATATTACTTTGCTGATTGGAAAGTAAGGGCACACACAAGCAGATCTCAAGAGCACTATCTCCATCGACGTTGCTCGCACTACGAGAAGCTTCAGCTGATAGCTGTAAAGGTGCAATGCTGGCATTGTGGGGCACGTCCAATAAGGAGCCATCACGCAACAAGGCCGTAAGCTTGGTGATCACCACTCTTTGTTCGTTAAGCGCATCTTCATTGAGCTCCAGCTCAATCACTCCGTAAGGATAAGGCTGGTGCAGAGCAAACAAAGCCAAGCTATCTTGCGCCACATTTTGCTGTAAGCGCTGTAAATGCTGTGGCTGTAAAAATAAGCCCTCGGCCCAATGTACCGGCTGTGTAAAGCGCATGATCTTTACTCCAAAACTATAGGCTCAAATTGCCCCTTGCCACCCAAGTCTCTTGGTGCTGGCGGAATGATCTTTAGCCCTGCTGCTCCTAGCTCTCCGTCCAGCGCTACAGGCTTGGCTCCTGCTACATTTTTCTGCACTAAGACCTCGGCTTCGGCCTGAGTCTTAATAGTTAGAGAGGTTGCGCTTGCTGCTGAAGCTGCTGATGATTCCATAACAGCTGCGGCTGCAGCTGCTGCGGCTTGCTCATTAGCTTTTTGCGCTACGCTTTTGCCCTGAGCTGCACCCCTCTCGGCCTCTGTGCTTAGGCCTTGATCGACCTCATCGGGCTCATCGGCAACTTTGATCACACCAGTTGACGTGATCTCAACCACATGTGACGAGCTGTCTTTGATAAAGCCATCGT
>CALXYZ010000223.1 GCA_944393075.1 uncultured Anaerobiospirillum sp.
TCCCAACCAACGTAGTCCGTCCCATGACGGACTGAAGCTAGACAACTTAGGCTTGATCTCTCAAGCCTCGGTCGTAAAACCGCAGGTAGTTGACAACAACTCATTATTACTGACCAGCAATTTTCCCATTGCAAAGCAAAGAACCCTAGCCCTTCACTACTTGCTGAGGCTTGGGTTCTTGCTCTTGCGCTCTAGGCACTACGACTTGCACAGCTGCGTGACTTACTTACGCTCGCCATGCAGTACTGACGTGAGCTTAGTTCACCTTCTTGGTGGCATCCTGCAGATCGACGTGAGAGAGCTCATGCACCTTGTCGTTGGTTGGGTTGAAGATGCCTAAAGCTTGCTCTAAGCGACCGGCATACTCCACTGGAACTAACAGGCCACGCTCTTTGCGGCTCTTTAAGGAGTCACTTAAGTAGCCAGCGTTTAAGATCTTTAAGGTGTCTAAATCAGCACCAGAGAGCTTGGCAGCCTCACGCATCGAATTGATACGGCCAGCGGTCTGTACGCGCTTGAAAGCAGCACGGTTTTCGATAGCTGGGTGCTCTACACCATACTTCTGTGGGTTGTGCAGAATATCAGCATAAGCACGCACACGCTTTAAGTAGGTACGGCCCATCTTGGTTAATGGGATGGTCGAAGCACTGATGTCCTTAACACCAGCTAACTTAGCGCGGCGGATGGCCTTCTTCACACCAAACTCGCCTTGGTTATAAGCGATGATAGCCAAATCCCAGCTCTTGAGCTCTTTCTTGAGGTGCTGTAAGTAGTTTAAGGAAGCCTCAGTGGAAGCCACGAAGTCATAGAACTCATCGTAGTTAGCACTGACCTCTAAACCAAAGCTCTTACCAGTCTGACGGGTGAACTGCCATGGACCATGAGCACCAGCGTGCGAGCGGGCACGCAGGTTAAAGCCGCTCTCTACTAAAGGTAAGGCCGCTAACTCGGCAGGCATGTTGCGCTCTTGCAGCTCCGAGAGTAGGTAGTGCATAAACATCTTGGAGCGCTCCATGTGGCTTTCAAAAGAACGAGCTAAGACCTTAGCCTCTTTCTTCTCTAAAGCGGTGAGCTTGATTTTCATTTGGAAGCGGTCATCGGCAAAGAGATCACTTTGCCATAAAGAGCCGTATTCCTTATTTGGATCGTATTTCTTGCTCAGAGCCTTTTCACCCTTTTGGGTTAAAGCGGCGCCGCTCATGCCGTCAACGCTGTCGACATCAGCACCGTAGGTGAGGTTAGAGGCGGCATCATGGGCTAGCACAGCACTAGAGGCGCTCTCACCTTGCACCTGCTCTACAGCAACCTTAGGGCTGTTCTTGCTACCAGTATTCTCGCTAGAGCAACCAACCCCAAACACTACCAACAGGATTGAGCTGAAAACCACCAAAAATGTTTTCTTAATCATTCCACCATCGCTTGGCACAACTGCCAGTTGTTCAACACGCATCACTTGAGGATGAAAGCTTGCAAACCAAAGCGTGCTATTCGCAATCATTTGCAAACTCTGTCTTAGCCATAACAAACCCTGCCCTATACAAAGGGCCATACCCCAAGCGCTTGTGCTGTTGTGCTTGGCACGTACAGCGCAGCACCCTAGCGCAGGATTAAAGTCTTTGGCCAAGACCAAAATCTCAACTAAGACTAAAGCCTCAAACCCTTGTTGAAAGCCGGCAGCCCATTCTCATGGCGCACCGAGTAGTAAAAAATTCACTACGGTCTGAAACTTTTTTCAAGCAGCAAGGTCAAACTCAAGAAAGCAAAAATGCACGCTAAAGTGCACGGCTTTACACTGGGTGTCAGACGCATTCCCAATTTGCTGGCACCAGCCTATATCCCTCTAGGTAAGCCTTGCTTAATACCACACATCATCACGAATTAACGTACTAAAACAGAGCAACACTATCCACGCTGACATCAGCAAACGTTAGCGCAAAACAACCTAGCACTTTGCTAGCACTTTGTTGTTAAGGTTCAGGGTTAGTATCGTGCTCTAGTAGCGGCCCAGATTCACCTGAAGCAGCATTACGGGCGAGCTCATCGCAGCGCTCATTCTCTTTATGGCCATTATGGCCTTTGACCCAATGCCATTTCACATCGTGTAGTTGCACTAGCTCATCGAGCTTGCGCCACAACTCAACATTCTTGACAGGGCCACCACCGGTTGTTTGCCAGCCGTTTTTCTTCCAAGAATGGATCCACTTAGTGATGCCATTCTTGACGTACAGACTATCGGAGGTGAGATGCACCACACAACTCTCACGCAGAATACCTAAGGCTGCAATCACCGCCATCAGTTCCATACGATTGTTTGTGGTGTAGCGATATCCCTGATATAGCTCTTTTTCTTTGTTCTTGTATCTGAGAATTGCACCATAACCACCGGGGCCAGGGTTTTTCAAACAAGAACCATCCGTGAAAATAAAAACTTCTTTCACCTAAGGCCCAACCTTTACCAAATCTTCTACGCTCATGCGCTGTCCGTGTATTTTGTGTATATCGTACTTTGTTCTTCAACTTAGTACTGTATACATTAAAGGAAGCAGCACACCCCTTAAGAATCCTAGAACCTAAGAAAAAGTGCCCCTCTATAGCAAAAAGCCATGGCAGGCCTCTAGGTACCATCATCTTGCTTATCACCATACCCCAAAGGCGGTCACAAGCACGGAACTGCAAACAAGATCAGGTAAAAGCTACATCCTGCTGCCCCATAGCTCCGTGCAAAGGAGTATGAGTGATTTGCAGAATATGGCCTGTACCTCGTGTAACTGATGCTCTAGCGGGAGGAGGTTACTGATTTACCACAGCCTATTGTGCGGAGCGCTGTGCGGTAACCTACTGCCTAAATGCTAGTGCCTGCTCTCACATCCTAAGACCTTTAAAGACATCTACAGAAATCAGGACATCCTAGTTTTGCAGGCTCATGCTCAGCTTGGAAAAGCTCGCATGGCAACAGATATCACGCCTATTTAAGTGGCACTAAGGTGCGCAACACCTTGTCCAAAGACTTTTGAGGGTTGTTGCAGGTACCATCAAGACCTTTACCTAGGGTATCCACAACACAATAGTACGTGGTCTGCGTACTAAAGTCTTTTGCCACTTCGAACCCAAGAAACTTAAAAATCTGAAGAGACAATGTAGAGCTAACGCCCTACGCGAGACCAAAAATTCGTTGACACGCTACACCGCTGCACATTGTAGTGGCACTTAATTAGGAGTGACTTAAGCTTGCGACTCTTTTGCAAGACAGAGATCACATTGTGCATTGTGCATTGTGCATTGTGACGCGACTAAGACTCATTCACGCTCACAGGATCGAGGTCTAAGCACAGAGCTTTTTGCAGCGAATTGCCACTCAAGATGATGGCATTATAGCAAAAGGCATACATGACCCCCAAACCAAAACCGTAAGCTTGTCTGACAAATAGCAGACTAAAAAACCACACAAAAACCTTATAAATAAGCCATTTTTAAAGCTTGCATACTACCATTTCAGTAACCGTTTTCAGTGCTCAATCCCCGCTTTATTTAGGCCATTTGCGCCTACTTTTAGTAGCAGTTTTTTGTGAGCTAAATCACAGCAAAAGCGTCACACTAGACTCCCAGCACTCTCAAAATTCTGCAAATCATTCTCAGTCCACAGACAGCGCTCAGTACCAATCGACACACACTAAATCACATCACACTTTAATATTTGGCTTTGGCCTTCAGCTGTAGCCTTTTGCAAAACAAAGATTCGACCTAATTTTAAGCTCATAGCCTTTTGCTAAAATGGCAAGAAGAACAGCAGCAGTAGAAGTAGTAGTAGAAGTAGTAGCAGTATTAGTAGCAGTAGTGGCTCTAGCTCAACTGCACAGCACTTGTGGGCTTTTTGCCCAGCAGATCTTGAGCATAGTCACTGGTATGTGAATTTTGTGCGCTACGGCCTATCAGGTAGCCACGTTTTGTCAGTTGAGATTCAATCTCGCTCCTTAATATGGTGTAAGTGAAACTAGCAAGCTTGCTTGCTGTATGAGACAGACACGCAAGTCGCGTAACCTGAGGCAGCACATTAGCTACTTGACCTTCTTTCGACTTCCTCTTTGATTTTCCTTTTTCTTTAGCAGGAATGAGCTTTGGCAATACTTAGACAGATCGCGCTCGATACGGAAACCACCGGTAAGACCAACGATAACAGCAATATCACTGGCGACCACCGCATCATTGAAATTGGCTGCGTGGAAATCGTCAATCGCAAGATCACAGGTCGCGAGTTCCACTACAAACTCAATCCAGATCGTGAGGTCGATGAGGAAGCAGCCAAAGTCCACGGTATGCGTTGGAGCGACTTACAAAATGAGCCGCACTTTAGAGACATCGCGGCCGAATTTATCGACTTTGTGCGTGGCAGTGAGCTCCTCATTCATAACGCCAAGTTCGATACATCCTTCTTAAACAGCGAATTTGCGCGCATGGGCCTTAGCGAGACCATCACTGATATCGCCAGCGTCATAGACACTATGGATGTGGCTCGTCTCCTCCACCCAGGACACCAAGTCAACTTAGACAACCTCTGTAACCTCTTTGGTGTAAATGCCTCACGTCGTGTACAACACGGAGCTTTACTTGACGCCCAGCTCTTAGCCGAAGTCTACCTTGCAATGACTGGTGGCCAAGGCGACCTTGACATCACTGTTGATAATGCAGTTTCTGATGGGCCGCGCTGGGTTCGTCAACAAGGTATGCGTCTTCCTATCATGCAGGTAGAACCACGCCGTCATGCAGAACATGTCTACAACATGATTGGCCTTGCTCAAGGCGTAAAGTTCTCAACCGAAGGTGAGCAACCTATGGCTGGTAGCGCTTGGGGGCCAGAGTACAGCTTCCCTTACTTAGAAAAGGGCAAAGAAGAAGGCAAAAAAGAATACAAACAGCGTCTTGCCACCCAGCACGATGAGCAAGTAGCCCGTCTCCTTGCACCACAAGAGCAAGAAATCTTAAAAGAGGTGCTAGCGGATAACCAAAAGGCGCAAAAGGAATGGGAGGATCGCGTTTTAGGGCGAGTGCCTAAAGATGCCACTGCTGTAACAGCCTCACATTAGCTAGGTGTAGGCTCCAAATTTCTGGGCTCAGATGGCCAATAGCCAATGGCCATAGCACCGTCTTAGCCCATATACCTCCAACACTTGATAATGACTACCGTAAGGCGAGTTGTTGGAGTTTTACAGCTTGGGACACTTCACTGCATGGCTTTTCCTTGTCTAGCTAGACTAAATCGAGCAAAAGACCGTACAGGTTAAAGCGTCTTGGGTTTTTGTTTTTGGTGGAGATTTTGTTTCATGTCTAAGCTTACTTTTGACGTGATGGCTGACTTACAAGAGTCACGTCAGACTTTCGATAACTTTATCAAGGCTTCTGACACCAAAGAGGTGATCGAGAAGGCCATCGAAATCATGGCCGAGAGCATTGGTGCCGGTGGCAAGGTCATTTCTGCAGGCAATGGCGGCAGCATGTGCGATGCTATGCACTTTGCAGAAGAACTTACTGGTCGCTATCGTCTCAACCGTCCATCACTGCCAGCAATCTCCATCTGTGATCCTTGCCATATCACCTGTGTTGGTAACGACTATGGCTTTGACTTTATCTTCTCGCGCTTCCTAGAGGGTGTGGGAGCTAAGGGTGATGTCTTCTTAGGCATTTCCACCTCGGGCAATTCTCGAAACATCATGGAAGCTTGTCGCGTGTGCAAGGAGAAAGGCATGAAGAGCATCTGCCTGTTAGGTAAGGACGGCGGAAAGATCAAAGGCATGTGTGACCTGCCTATTATCGTACCTCATTCGGGCTATGCTGACCGCATCCAAGAAGTGCACACCACCATCATCCACATCTTTATCCGTGGACTAGAGAACCTCTTAACTGACAAGTCTATGGGCCACTAACCCCAAAATCACAGTCTCTGCAGAGCCTCACTAGCGGTAATGCAGCCCCTCCACCGCAGTTAGAGCAGACATAACCGGAGCTACTCTAACTGCGGTACATCAACCCTACCCCAACATTTAGGCTCTCCCGAGAACATGGGGGCATTTGTTGTGCAAAAAGCCCAAGGTGATCAACTGATGCTATATGGCGCAA
>CALXYZ010000224.1 GCA_944393075.1 uncultured Anaerobiospirillum sp.
AGCAATACTTTATCCAAACATGCGACCTTATCCCCACTCTAACGAGTGGGGTATTGGTCGCTATAAGTCAGATAAATGTCCTTTTTAGGCGGGAAAGGTAGGCAAAAGCCCTATCGAATACCAACCGATAGGGTTGGTGTACCACTAATCGCCTAAAAGGGACTCAAAAAAATTGTGGCCAGCATACAGGCACTCTGACGTGCCCGTGTATGCGCGTCCGAATGCCTGTTTGTTTAATCTCCAACAGAGGAGAAGACCAAATGAGCGCATTCAGCGCCACAGTTTGCCTAATCTTAGGCTTAATCCTGAGTCTCTGCTCCAACGGATGCTGCTATGCGGAAGTTGTGAGCGATAACCAAATGGTTGAGGGGAGCCACTCTGCTAAAGAGCGGCAAACCTCACAAGGCTATGGCGATTTTGTCATTGCTACAAGCCCAACCGAGGCCCCAGTCCACCTCAACATTAATGTTACTGGTGCGAACAACACCGTGACGGTAAGCTTGCCAAACCAGCAGAAAAAGCTGGAGAAGCCTGCTTCTAAGAAAGTTGAGCAAAAGGATTGGGTCAGCAAAACCAAGCGCTTATGCTGCTTATTGTGTGCTGGTGCCTTGGTGTTAGGCAAACTCTGTGGCGCTGCATTCACCAAACGCTGTTTTACTTCATTGCTGGGCTTGCTTTTTTGCGCATGCTTAGCTTTCGCTCTTACTGACTGGACTCAGGCGCAAGA
Organism: uncultured Anaerobiospirillum sp.; assembly: GCA_944393075.1. Classification (GTDB taxonomy): domain Bacteria; phylum Pseudomonadota; class Gammaproteobacteria; order Enterobacterales; family Succinivibrionaceae; genus Anaerobiospirillum. The sequence goes on from CALXYZ010000224.1 coordinate 728, forward strand.
CGATACTCTTTTTAGGCTCTTAGTCTTGTGCTTGCAGTTACGCAACTGTATGAGCGGTAAGTAAAACAGCAACCGTGGTGGGGGAGCTCACTAAACCGCAAGGTTAAGTGTGCAGACAAGGTTGTGAGACGATCCCTTTTCTTTGCTACGGGTTAGGCGCAGAGGAATCTGCGCCTAGCGAAAAGAATTTGTTTTAGGATGGCAGGCTAACCCTAGGCTGGCCTGCCGGCCTTGAGGTGCATGCTCTTAGCATGCGCCTCTAAACCCCATATCCTCTGCTGCCACACTCTCTTGGCATATATCCACTCTCCCAAGCTCACCATCACCACCAACAAGTCCACTGCAACAACAACAACTACTACTACTGCTGCTCAAAAGCCCATACTGGTGCGCCCAGCGCATAAATAAGCGACTCACTGCACATTAATGCAATTTAGTCCACACAAAGCGCGCACTTTGCCTTGCAGAGCTTTGGCATGCTCACAAAAACGCGCTATCATTGAGCAAGTGAGTGCCTGAGCACATCTAGCTGTAGAGCTGTCTCTGGAGCTACCTATGCTTAGACATGTGAACAGAGAAAATCGACCCGCAAGTTTGTTTGGGTGAGTGCGCTGTGCTTTTTCGCTTTCGCTTTTAATACAAGCTGCACATAGCGCAACCTTGGAGGATGCAAGCACGAGGTACCTATTGGTCGCTTCGTGGGCGTTCTTGCGCCTTAGACTTAGACATTGCCGGTCGATTTTTTCGTTTTTAGCTGGATATGGCGTAAACACAAGGAGATGTCATGCTCAAGAACGTTAACCCAACCACCACCAAGGCTTGGAAGGCATTAGAAGAGCACTTCGCTCAGACTAAAGGCCGTACCTTAAAGGAGCTCTTTGCTGCTGATCCAAAGCGCTTTGACGAGTTCTCTTTAACTGTGGGTAATGGTGATATCGTCGCTGACTACTCAAAGAACCTCATCGATCAAAAGACCTTATCCTTACTCCTTGATTTAGCTAATGAGTGCGACGTCAAGGGCGACATCGAGGCCATGTTCCGCGGCGATAAGATCAACCGTACCGAAGATCGCGCTGTGCTCCACACTGCCTTACGTAACTTCTCTGATGAGAGCGTGATGTTAGATGGCAAGGACGTCATGGTCGACGTCAAGGCCGTGCTCGCTAAGATGAAGAGCTTCTGCGACCGCGTCATCTCCGGCGAGTGGAAGGGTTATACCGGCAAGCCAATTACCGACGTCGTCAACATCGGTATCGGTGGTTCTGACTTAGGCCCATGCATGATCACAGAGGCCTTAACCCCATACCACAACCACTTAAAGAGCCACTTCGTCTCCAACATCGACGGTACCCAAATCGTTGAAACCTTAAAGAAGTGCAATCCTGAGACCACCTTATTCTTAATCGCCTCTAAGACCTTCACCACCTTAGAGACCATGACCAATGCTCACACCGCTCGTGACTGGTTCTTAAAGAGCGCTGGTGACATCAAGCACGTGGCAAAGCACTTCGTGGCCTTATCGACCAATGCTAAGGGTGTCTCCGAGTTCGGTATCGATACCGACAACATGTTCGAGTTCTGGGACTGGGTTGGCGGCCGTTACTCCTCTTGGTCTGCTATCGGTCTGTCCATCGCCTTAGCTTGCGGCTACGACAACTTTGAGCAGTTCTTAAAGGGTGGCTACGAGATGGATTGCCACTTCCGTACTGCTGACTTCGCCCACAACCTCCCAGTGCTGCTCGCCTTAATCGGCATTTGGTACAACAACTTCTACCACTACGCCACTGAGGCCATCTTACCTTACGACCAATACATGTACCGCTTCCCAGCTTACTTCCAGCAGGGCAACATGGAGTCCAACGGTAAGAGCGTTGATCGTGACGGCAACAAGGTCACCTACGAGACCGGCCCAATCATTTGGGGTGAGCCAGGTACCAATGGCCAGCATGCTTTCTATCAGCTGATCCACCAAGGCACCAAGGTCATTCCTTGCGACTTCATTGCTCCAGCTATCACCCACAACCCAGTTGGTGATCACCACGTGAAGCTCCTCTCCAACTTCTTCGCTCAGACCGAAGCTTTAGCCTTTGGTAAGACCAAGGAAGCTGTGGAAGAAGAGTTCTTAGCTAAGGGCAAGACCTTAGATCAGGTCAAGGAAGTGGTGCCATTTAAGGTCTTTGAGGGCAACCGTCCAACCAACTCCTTCTTAGTTAAGGAAATCACCCCACGTACCTTAGGTATGTTGATCGCCATGTACGAGCACAAGATCTTCGTCCAAGGCGCTATCCTCAACATCTTCTCTTTCGATCAATGGGGCGTGGAGTTAGGCAAGCAGTTAGCCTTAAAGATCATCCCAGAGCTCACCAGTGCAGACACCATCACCTCGCACGACAGCTCCACTAACGGCTTAATCAACGCCTACAAGAAGCTCAAGGCCTAAGCCCAGCTTAGCTTTAGCTTCTTGTAAGAGGACACGGCCAGCAGTGCGGTCAGCGCAGTGCGCTTGTACTGCGCTGCCGCGCCCCGTGCTCTCTACCAAAGGCCACACACAATGTGGCCTTTGGTAGATTCCTGCCTTTCCTTGCTCTCCAAAAGATCTCCTAGGTTTTCCCCGAGTTTCCCCCATAACTTTTGCCAGCCATATCCAGCTCTAGCCTTTAAGAAAGCGGGCTCCAGGCACTGCTTGCTGCAAAAATTCTAAAAACTCCACCACTGCCGCTGAGGGCTGATCCGAGTAGATCAGACCATAGGGCATCTTGAAGTCCCAATCGCACGGTATCGTCACCAAGGAAGGATGCACTCTATCCTAGGCCTAAATGGATAACATGGCGCAATTAGCGCGATTGCAGTGGTTAAACGCCTGTTGGTCGTAAGGCGGCTCGTCTTGGATGCGGATTTATGGGTGGTTTTGTTCCATCTCATCAAGCTCAAGGACATGGACTAGCAGCAGCTCCGTTATCTCTCCCTCTCCAAAGCCAAAGGCCACGCAATGCGTGGCCTTTGGCTTTGGTATGCAGTGGGCAAGCCCACAGTTGGTGGACTTGCTTAGACGTACTTCTTTACGAAGTCGACGGCTGAGCCGAACCAGCGGGCGATGTGCTCATTAGCGCCCTCAAAGTCGTTTTTAAGTTCGACCTCTGGGGTGGCTAAAGATAAGCCATGGCCACCTTGTGGGAAGATCATCAGCTCGGCCTTATTGCCCTTTGCCCACATGGCCTGAGCATAGGCAAGGGAGTTACCCACTGGCACATCTGGATCGGTGGCAGTGTGCCAGATAAAGGCTGGAGGAGTCTTGTCTGTCACAAAGTCCTCACAAGAGACCTTGAGCCAATCCTCACGCTCCTTGCTACCAGTAAAGCAAGTAAAGGTGGTTTCGTGGGCTAAGCCTTCGCGCGCGCTGATCACTGGATAGCAGAGAATGGCGCCGTCTGGGCGTACTGAACCCCGCCATGCACCGCCATAGAGGAGATCGTTATCATCAAAGCGAGTGCACATGGTAGCAGCCAAGTGACCACCGGCTGAGAAACCACAGAGTACGATCTTGCGGTTTGCCAAGCCTAACTTTAGATTGGTACGAAGCTCATCAATGGTGGCGGCCACATCACACAGTGCAGCATGACCCACGCCTTGATTGAAGTGCAGCACTTCTTCTAAGTATTTGGTGTGGTAGCGCAGCACTACTGCATCTAACCCCGCTTCAGCAAAAGCTAAAGCCACCTTACGGTCTTCACGATAGGAGACAAATTCATAACCGCCACCAGGCAACACAATCACCACGTGACGCGACTCGTTGCTCTTATCGAGGCAATGATTACAGGCACGAAATAGCGCGAGCTTCAGACCATTGTTCAGCGATAGTTCTTCATCTGCTGCCACTTGCATCATCAACTTGCCATAGCCTATTTGCTGCTCTGCAGCTACCTGTAAGTCCATTTGTATAGCTCCTAAGAAATCCCAAAATTTCTGCGCTAACTCTAAAACAAGCCCCCCCATCGACGCAACTTAGAGTTTCGTATAATGAGCTAAGATCATTTTCTTGAGAGGTCATATGTCGTTCTTGAGCCATTTTTCCGCTGCATCCCATCACCAAAGTTGTGCAAGCGAGGTTACTTCTGCCGAAGCCACAGGCGTAGCTGCCGCTGCCGATACCGCTGCTGCTGCGTCTACGACTACAGCTACAGCTACAGCTACAGCTACAACTACAACTACAACTACAACTACAGCTACAGCTGCTGGCTTTGCTGAGGGTAGCGACTTTGCATTTGCTCCGCAGCAGCTAGACTACATTCCTTTGCACGTACACTCGGACTATTCGATTATGGATGGTCTTGAGAGTGTGGAAGCTATCGTCAAGCAAGCAGTCAAGCTCAAGATCCCTGCTATTGCTCTTACCGACCTCACTAACGTCTGCGGCTACATCAAGTTCTACAACGCCTGTATCAGCAATGGCATCAAGCCAATTATGGGTGCTGACTTGGTGGTCGAAGAGCCTCCGCGTATGGGTGAAACACCACATACCTTTAGGCTCACAGTGATCGCCATGGATCGTGTCGGCAAGCAAAACCTCTATGACTTGCTCTCCAATGCGTGGCTGCGCTCTGACGCCGGTGAATTCAACGCCCATACCCAGCTTGAGGAGTTCGAGAAGTTCAATGAGGGGCTGATTGTCCTCAATGGCTTCCGTGGCGATATTGCGCGCTTTATTGCTGACCACCAAGAAAAGGAGCTCAATGAGCGCTTGCAGTTCTACCTCAAGAACTTTGGCGATCGCTTTTGCTTTGAGATCACCCGTACTGGCCGTGAAGGCGAGATCTCTTTTGAAAATGCTGTGTTAAACCTGTGCATGCAGTATGGCATTGCCCCAGTTGCCACCAATGACACCTGCTTCTTGTATGGTGAAAAGGATATCGGTAAAGACGGCATTTCTGACTACCAAGTGCACGACGTGCGCGTCTCCATTCAGCACGGTGTACTCCGTGGCAACGAGGAGATGAAGCGTCTGTACTCAAAAGAGCAATACCTCAAGTCGCCACAAGAGATGCGCATGCTCTTCCATGACATCCCAGAGGCCTTGCTCAACACCCGTATGATTGCCGAGCGCTGCAATGTCGAATTAGAGCTCGATAAGCCACGTCTACCTCACTATGACACAGGATCCCTATCACCTGCTGACTGTTTGCGCCAAAAGGCTCATGAGGGTTTAGATGAGCGTCTTGCTTTCCTCTACCCTGATGAGGTTGAGCGCGAAAAGCAGCGCCCTCGCTATGAGGCTCGCCTTGAGACCGAGCTTGATGTGATCATCAAGATGGACTTCCCAGGCTACTTCCTCATCGTGATGGAATTTATTCAATGGTCTAAGGACAATGGCGTGCCTG
>CALXYZ010000225.1 GCA_944393075.1 uncultured Anaerobiospirillum sp.
GTTTCATATTGGCTACTAAATAGGCCCTCTAAGAGGGCGCTAGTTTAGTGCGTTTTTTAATTTGTGGTAGTACCCTTAATGCGTTGTCACGCTGTGACCACGGTGTCAACCGTGGTCGCAGTGACCGCAGTGACCGCAGTGGCTGGGCCCAACAGCGCTTAGGTACTGGGGTCTAGCCAACACTTCAAATAGGGGCGTGCTTCATGGTTAAATATGGGGCACGCCCTTATTGTTTGTGGCGTACTGCTAATCTCTTTTGGTTAAGTTGCTCTCCAAGATCCTATGTCGAATCTGTTTCGTTGCCCAAAGCCTAATGGCGCTAAGTTCCTGCTCTTAAGCCTTGCAGTGATCGTTTTAGATCAGATCACCAAGTACCTGTGCGTCTATAACATTCCTTTCAACACCCGTGGTGTAGAGGTGTTGCCTTTTTTTAACCTCGTGCATGTATACAACTACGGTGCGGCCTTTAGTATCTTTGCTGACTGGGACGGGGCGCAGCGTTACTTGTTAGCCTTGATTGCTATAGTGATGTCAGCAGTCTTTACCGTGATCTTGCTGAAGACCACCGCTAAGGCCAAGTGGCACTGCATCTCCTATGCGCTCTTTATTGGTGGCGCGATTGGTAACCTTATCGACCGTGTGCTGCACGGCTATGTCATCGACTTTTTGCTCTTCTACCTCAAAGATGACAACGACATGATCTACTGGGCCTACCCAGCCTTTAATGTGGCTGATATCGCGGTGTGCTGCGGTGCTGCACTTTTAGTGCTGCTGGCCTTTTTCTCCAAAGACGCTCGTGATGCTAAGGCTAAAGCTAAGGCTGAAGCTGCTGCCGCAACCGCGGCCGCGGATGCAGAATGTGCCAAGCAGAAGCAAGAAAACAAGTAATTTGATTTATGGCGAGATGAGGTGTTGGAGGGAGGGGCAGCTGAGACAGCAAAGACAGCTGATAGTAGCATGGCAGGTGGGATTACTTGCATAGCGCCGCGTGCATACACACCAAAAAAAAAAATAGGGCCTAGGGCCCTATTTTAGTGTGAGGTGCTAGGCCTTACTCATAGTGAGGCGAGTAAAACCTAGCTTTGGTAATAGGTGACTAAAGCCACCTAGGATTCTTTGTTTGCTGCTGCTTCTTTACTTGTTCAGTACAGCTAAATCGTCCTTAACATCCTTTTGCACAGCCTTGTTGACGATCTTGTCCATGTAGCGGCGGGTTAAGGTACGCTGTACGGTGTCTAAGATGTCGCCGTTCAGCTTGTAGAAGCAGAGGTAGATCACCATACCGACCACGCACAGGACGGAAGCACCGAAGTAGAGGTAGGTTAATCCTTCGATGGTGCTTTGGGACTGCTCTACGTTTGGTACGTAGTTGATTATCGATAAGAACAGACCTACAACAGCACTTGATAAGGCGCCCGAGCACTTAGAGAGCAGGGTGTGTAGAGAGTAGTACATACTCTCAGAACGAATGCTGAATTGGTAATCACCATAGTCCACAGTGTCGGCCACCATGATCATCACTAACAGCCAGTACAGAGCAGTAGAGAAACCGGTGAGTAAACCAGAGAAGATCACAAGAATCTGCATGCCCATACCACCGATGCCTAATGCCGCTAAGGACACTAAGCCAGCAGCTAAGCATGGAGTGGAAATAGCTAAGGTGAAGATCAGTTTACGGCCTAAGACGTTAACTAAAGGCTTGAAGAAGATCAGCGATGGGATGGCGGCGATCGAGGCGCAGAGCATTAAGGTCGAGAACAGGTTCTCGTCATGCAGAGCGTACTTGAACATGTAGAGGTTCAGGGCCTGATAGACACCAGTACCGATCACATAGCAGAAAGCTAAGCTTAAGAAGATTAAGAATTGCTTGTTGTGGGTGGTGATGAACAGAGCCTCTTTGAGGTTGAAGTCAACATCGCCAGAGGTCTTGTAGTTTTCCTCAGTCCACTTGCAGGTCACTAAAGCCGAGCTGATAGCTAAGATGCCACCGAGAGCAGCGTAGATCATGTAGCCAAAGCCATCATCGCCCTGACCAAAGAGGTGCACAGCGTAGAGACCGCAACCAGAGGCAATATAACCACCTAAGGTAGCTGCAAAACGTGGATATGGCAGCAGACCCTCACGCTCTTTCTTGTCTAAGGTGATGTTTGGAATCAAAGACCAGAATGGAGCGTCACACACGGTGTAAGACATACCCCAGCCGATGTACACAATAGTGAGGTATACGAGCTGAGTGGTGCCTTCAAAGTAGTGGGTACAGAAGCAAGCAGTCATGAAGCCTGCTTGGAGGATATTACCGATGAAGATCCAGAACTTGTAGCCGACGCGGTGTAAGAGCTTAGCCACAATGAAGCCGAACATAGGGTCATTCATGGTGTCCCAAATACGAGCCCCGAGGAAGATGATACCCACAGCAGCAGCCGAGACGTTAGCAACGTCGGTTAAGTAGAAGAATAAGAAGGTGTTGACCAAGCACAAAGACAAGTCTTTACCAAAGCTACCGTAGCCATATGAGAGCTTGGTTTGCATAGAGACCTTTGGTGCGATTGGCGTTGGGGTTGGGGTTGAGGAAGCTTCGCTCATAGTTTAATCCCTTAAATAAGCCGCCCAAAATAGCATGGAATGTCGTCGGTAACAGCACGCCACACGAGCTGAGTTCCGGCGGCATTCCTTGCTAAGGTGGTTTGTGGTGGAGTCGGTTGAAGGCTAATGCGAAATACGAGGAAAGCCTTAAATGAAAGCCTTCAATTAACAGGTGAAACAGAAAATGAATCAGTAGCGGCCAGCTATCGCTAGTCGTTGGCCGCTGACCGTCCTACTTGCTACACACGCTCAAGCTTGATGTAGCCCGACTTTGGTAAAGCTAGCTCTTGTAAGGTGGTAGTGAGCTTTAAGCTGTAGCTTTCGCCAACCTTGCGACCTAAGCAGTCATACACAGTGGCATGCACCGTGATTTCCTTGTCATAACTTGGGGCAGCGAACTTGACGGCAAATTGCTCAACCATGGCACCGTTGACCAAGGTCAGGTGCTTAACCTGAGGCTGATCAAAGAGTTTTAAGATGTGGTCAGTGCCTGCAATCAAGATCTCTTCATCTCCCTTAGTGATGCTTTGCACGGTATAGGTGAACTCAGGGTGCTGAGTACGGATGGTGCCGTGCATTAAGAGGTCACGATGCTCTTCCCAGAAAGTCAGCCAATGCTTGACCATCTGCTTGTGCTCTACACCTAAGTGCTTAAAGTTTGGCGAAACTTGAGGTACAGCTAAGAGGGTGTGGATGAACTGCAAACTAGCGCTCTCAACAGGCTCATATGGCGACCAAGTGAACATGTCGGCGTGGACGGCAGTAGCATGCTCACCAGTGCCGCAGGTAGAGCGCACGTCGGTGGTGGTCATGCGATTCATCAGGGTGTCGTTAGGGCAATCGTGAGCACGGAACATGTTGCCGTACTTGCGGATCATGGGGCCAATGTAGTTTTGGCGGAACTCAATAAGGATGTCCTGTTTGAGACCTTGCAGAGCAGTGCGCACTTCAGTCATCAACATGTCGACAGCGTCAGGTAAGGACTGGGTATCACGCTCGGCATCAAAATCTTGGGCGTGCTCGTCAGCTTGGCGCATATCAAACTCGTCGATGAAGTCGAGCTTGAGACCGTCTAAGTCGTATTCCTTGACCATGTTGGCAAATGTGGAGACGAGGAACTCACGCACCTTCTTGTAACGAGGGTCTAAGACATAAGCGTCCCATCTTGGGTTGAAGCACAGGCAGTAGCGGCTGTAGGCCTCGTGGTTCTTCGAGAGACGACCAATAAATGGCACCGAGAACCACACCATGTACTTCATACCAAGAGCGTGTACTCGTTGTACGTGCTCTTTCATATGAGGGAAGCGACGAGTGGAGACCTGCCAATCACCACAGAATGCATAGCCGCGGTTGTTGTCGTCGGTTTGCCAACCGTCATCGACGATCACGGTCTTGCAACCGGCTTCAGCAGCCATAGCGCACTGCTCTTCGATCTCACACTCATCAAGGTTTTGTAGAAAGGCATACCAAGTGGAGTACACAGGGTCATAAGCAGCTTCTGGTACCTCCATCACATCAGCGCCATCGTGGAGCTCAGTGCGCTCGTAGTAGCGGGTGATGTTTTCTAAGGCAGCAAAGACTGGCATTAAAGAGGTATCGAGACGCAGGCTAACGGTATAGCAGTCGGTCTCTGGAATTGGGGTCTCAAAGAGGTTAAAGGTCACACGCATGGCCTCTTCCTCTTCGTAAGCACCGATGTTGATGCGGACTATGTTCTTGCAATCAGACAGGGCAAAGGCAAGCTTGTTTAAGCCCTCTGCTGAGTAGAACGAGCCCATAGGGGCGAGATTGCAGATGTGGGTGGTAAAGGAGGTGTTGTGCTCCAAAATGCCACGGGGACGGATGTTCTTGCAAGGGGTGTTGATGCTTGGAGTCCACAGCGACTGAATGCTATCAACTGGCAGACGCAGATCAAGTTCAGTCTTAGGCATCACCACTTTAGAGCCATCATTAGTGCGCAGAGTCACATCGACATAAAGCACCTGATTGACGTGCTCGACAGCACGAGGATCGCCAAATAAGCCACGCTCATAGAGGCGCGAGGTGGCAATTTGGTCTTTGTTGCTACCAAACTCAACAGCGAGTTCAGCTTTAGTAGCCTCACGTAAGCTCATGGTCACATCAAGCTTCTGAGCGCCTAAAGCCTCATCGTGGACGTTGGTTTGCAAACGCAAAGCGCCCCACTCAGCTTTCTTCTCAATCACAATCAATCCTCCACCAGATTAAGTCTGATCTTCAAGTCTCACATAGTTGATCGTGGTTCTTATTCAATCTCTAGAGAACATTGGTAGTCCCTATAAGACTAAAGGCCTAAGCTCCAAGATCACTAATTCCCACTCATAAACAAAAGGAGACTTACCTGTTACCCGAGAAAAGAAACAAGAAAAGTAACAAGTGGTGCTCTTCGTCTCGCCTAGGAGGAACGCGAATCGAAGAGAACTACCGCTACTTAAAGAAAGAAAAGGACACTCAAGTAAACAGGAAGTCGCTAACAATGTAGGTTCAGTCCTCATGGCTACCAGCCTCATGGCTACCAGCCTCATGGCTACCAGCCTCATGGCTACCAGCCTCACGGCTACCAGCCTCACGGCTTCATAGCCTCATAGCCTTATGACCTACTGGCTCTAGCACTTGGTCTAGCCATTAAGAACAAAAGAAAAGAAGAACAGAGGCATGTGAGGAAAGACAGTGCAACCAATTCTTTTGCTCTTGTTTGCTAGGTGTTCGTACTTGCACCAGCCCTTTCTCAGGGCTTTTGTCGCACCTTACTGCTCACAAGGTACGAAAAAATTACGAACACGTGTTAACGTGATTTGCATTATATGGGGGATCTACGAACATTTTGCGTAGAATGATTTGGTAAAGTGATGCAGCTCCCAAAATCGCGGTAAATTGCTGCATAAAAGTGAGGCTCGTCACAATTTTTTATAGAACAAGCCTGATATTTACAGCATTTTCATGGCAGCATAGTCCGAAGAAGCTCGAGTGGTGTCTGGTGATAAATGAGGTTGTAAGTTGAGCTCAAGCCACATTTTATCTAGCGACACGCCCGTTTTTGTCTGTTAAAAACTTAGCAAAATTCACGAAATTTTTTCGTAAAATAGCGATTTTTACGAAAAATGTTCGTAAAAGTATGGGCACAATGTAGTGTAGTTCATGGCACCTGATGTTGCGGGGTAATAGGCCGCGGAAGGCCGCGGAAGGCCGCTTATGGCCGCTGCAAATGGCCGTGGGAGGCTGTGAGTGGCAGGAATAGACAGGCGTAGCGCGCAAAGCCTTACGTGTTAGGGCTTAGAGCTCAGCGCAGCAAGGTTAGGCCAAGAACAAGCAAACCGCAGCTGCTATTGTTTGTGTAAAGGTGAGAAAAGCTATAATTGTAGAGAAGAGATAAGAGCAAGACTCTTGGAAGCGGCGTGTGGCCGTTCCTAACACCAAAGTTTATCCATATTCTCCGGAATAAGGAGGTTAAACACAGCGGCTAAAGCCATATAAACACTGATGTTACAGCTAAATCACGCA